>JAHHQZ010000020.1 GCA_020026075.1 Actinobacillus sp.
AATCTGCACCTTAATTAGTTGACTGGTTAGTCCAACTTTTGGGGTGCAGATCAATATCGGTGATTTTTTAATTTTTATAGTTAGGAACGACAATGAAACAATATAAAAAACTATGGGGGCTACTGGTGGTTACGCTGGTGGCAACCTTTACATTATTAGGCTATTTGGGCGTGGAAGTGTATCGCAATACACCGCCTATTCCGCAGGCTTATGTGGATAGCACAGGGCAAACGATTATTTCGCAAGAGAATATTTTGCAAGGGCAAGAGGCGTGGCAATCTACGGGTGGAATGCAAATTGGCACCATTTGGGGACACGGCGCATACCAAGCCCCAGATTGGACGGCAGATTGGCTACACCGTGAGTTAATGGCGTGGTTGAATATCACTGCACAAAAGACTTTTGGTAAACCTTATAACGCCCTAACCAGCATCCAGCAAGGAATGTTAAAAGCAGCGTTAAAAGATGAATATCGCAATTCGGCGGTGAAAAATGGCAAAGTAATGTTATCTGATACTCGCATTGCGGCAATTCAACAGGCTGGGCGTTATTACGATAGTGTGTATGGCGATGATCCAGCTTTTCAGAAAACTCGTGAAGCCTTTGCGATGAAAAATAATACCTTGCCAAGTGGGCAAGATCGCCAGCATTTGAACAATTTCTTTTTTTGGACGGCGTGGGCGGCAGCAAGTAATCGTCCAAATAGTGATGCTACTTACACGAATAACTGGCCGCACGAGCCGTTGATTGATAACGTGCCAACGGCTGAAAATATTATGTGGTCTATTGCGAGCGTTGTGTTCTTACTGGCCGGGCTTGGTTTGATTATTTGGGGTTGGTCGTTTTTACATAATCGTGCAGAAGAAAAAGCAGATAATCCAACAGCAGATCCGATTAGCCAGCTTGTGCTAACGCCATCGCAAAAAGCGTTGGGGAAATACTTATTTATTGTGGCGGCTTTGTTTGCTGTGCAGGTAACGCTTGGTACATTCGTGGCACATTATACGGTGGAAGGGCAGGAATTTTACGGCATCAATCTTGCGGATTATTTTCCCTATAGTTTATTGCGAACTTGGCATATTCAGTCTGCTTTATTTTGGATTGCAACGGCATTCTTAGCCGCTGGGCTGTTCCTTGCACCGATTATCAACGGTGGGCGTGATCCAAAATTCCAAAAATTTGGTGTGAATTTCTTATTCATTGCTTTGTTGATTGTGGTGGTGGGATCGTTTGTGGGCAATTATTTTGCGATTGCAAAACCACAGCCTGGCACGTTGAGTTACTGGTTTGGCATTCAAGGTCATGAATACATTGATTTAGGGCGCTTTTGGCAAGTGTTATTATTTGTTGGTTTGCTTGTGTGGCTCGCTTTGATGTTGCGTGCTGTGCTAGGGGCGTTTAAACAAAAAGGCGATAAAAATATGTTGGCTATTTTTGTGGCCTCGATTATTGCTGTTGGTTTGTTTTATGCACCAGGCTTATTTTACGGTCAGCGCACGAGTTTATCCGTAATGGAATATTGGCGCTGGTGGGTGGTGCATTTATGGGTGGAAGGCTTCTTTGAAGTATTCGCCACAGCCGCCATCGCCTTTGTGTTTACTTCGCTTGGCCTAGTAAATAAACAAACTGCTACGATTGCTACGTTGGTTGCGGCGATTTTATTCTTAGTTGGTGGCGTGCCTGGCACATTCCATCATTTGTATTTCTCCGGTACAACCACGCCGATTATGGCGGTTGGTGCAAGTTTTAGTGCCTTAGAAGTTGTACCACTGATTTTGCTAGGTTACGAGGCTTATGGTAACTGGAAATTAAAAACGCAAACAGCGTGGTCAAGCAAATTAGGTTGGGCGATTACCTGCTTTGTGGCGGTTGCTTTTTGGAATATGCTGGGGGCTGGCGTGTTTGGTTTCTTAATCAATCCGCCAGTGGCTCTGTATTATTTACAAGGGTTAAATACTACCGCAGTACATGCACACGCAGCATTATTTGGCGTTTACGGTTACTTGGCTCTTGGCTTTGTATTTACCGTGCTACGTTACATTCGCCCTGATTGTCCGTTAAATGAAAAATGGATGAAAATTGGCTTTTGGGCGTTAAATATTGGTATGCTTTTGATGATGCTTAGTAGCTTGTTGCCGATTGGGGTGTTCCAAGCCCACGCCAGCATCACGCAGGGCTTGTGGTACGCACGTAGTGAAGGCTTTATGCAACAAGATGTGCTACAAGTACTACGCTGGGTTCGTATGATTGGTGACACGGTCTTCATTTTCGGCGCTTTCACGTTTGCGTGGCAAATTATTAAAACGTTGGTCGGAAAACGATAAGAATTTAGAAAAAATAAAGGTCGGAATTTAGAAAAAAATTCCGACCTTTTCTTCTTTAAGTGAATTTAAACGAGAGGGAAATTAGTCGTCAAACTGGCTTAAAAAGGTTGTGGATGGGAAAAAGTACATTCCGCCAGTTTTGGCTTGGACGAAGTCGAGTAGGCGATCGTAGAAACCGTCTTTGTCGGCGGTGATCATTTGCTTAATGGACGTGGTGAGTACGTCTGGGTTGCCAGCAAAGCCTACAAACATTGTGCCGTGTTCAGCGGCGTTACCGAATGGGCGGTTTTGGCGGAACATTTTTTGTTCAACGTCATTCATAATCACTTTGCTTTTCGCATTGTGCGCCCAAACAGGTTTTTCTTCGTCGCTTAATTCGATGTCATCCATTTTGGAGCGACCGATGACTTTGGATTGATATTCGGCACTTTCACGATCCCAAGGTAAGAGATTGTCGATGTCGATGTATTTTTGCACTAACAAGTAGGTGCCGCCTTGATGTAATTCGATGTCGTTTTCCACGAGAACGGTGTCTAAGCGAGCGGTCGCTTTCGGGTTTTCGGTACCGTCAACGAAGTCGATCATATCGCGACTGTCTAAGTATTTGTAACCTTGCACGTCATCGATAAGGGTTGCGGTGTCAAGGAATGCACGGCGCACATATTTAGCGGCTTGGAAGTTTAAATCCATACGTTCGGATTTAATCATAAAGAAAATATCGCCAGGTGTGGCTGGGAACTTGCGGATGCCGTTTTCTAAAGCCTCAAAAGGTTTTAATTTATTTGGTTTTGGGTAGTCAGGGAAAATTCGATCCCAACCATTAGAAGAAAAGCCCATACTGATAGTTAAATCTGCTTTGCTGTCTTTTTGGCCGATGGATTTTTCAATCACGGACACTTGCACGAGTGCGTCTTTGACTGCATCAATGTCTGCATCTGGCTTTAACACGAAAGTTAAATATTCTGCAAAAGAATTTGGATCGGTGATGGTACCGATTTGAGCGAGTTCAGCACGATTCATAATCGTCTCCTTGTTAATTTCGATGAGTTTTAAGAGTAAAAGTTTTCCTATCCTGTGGGCTAACACTTACATTTCAAGGGGATTTTAACACTTTTCACAGGGTAAATTGGCCCCAACCCAGCCTGCGAAACCACCCCGTAAGCTGTACACTTTTTCATAGCCTTGTTGGGCGAGATAGTTTGCCACGTGGCGGCTTTTTACACCGTGATAACAACTAATAATGACGGGCATGTCTTCATCCGATCTTTTAAGCCAGCGTAGCACATATTTGTGATAACAACTAATAATGACGGGCATGTCTTCATCCACTTGCTGGAAAAAGCTTGAAAGGCTCGCGTCCGTTAAATGAAAGGCACCCACAGGGTGTTGTTCGGCGAATGCCTTATCATCACGAATATCGGCTAAAACCGCACCTTGCTGTTGCATTTGCCAAGCGGTTTGTGGGGTAATTTCTTGAAAATCTGCCATTGTGTTGTCCTTTGCGTTATGGGGTTTCGGTTTCTTTTATGGCTTGGAGAAAATCCTTACCAAAGCGAGCGAGTTTCACTTCACCAATGCCGTTAATGTCGAGCATTGCGGTGATGGTTTTCGGTTTATCTCGTGCCATTTCTTGTAGGGTTGCGTCATTGAAAACGATGTACGGCGGAATATTTAGGCTATCTGCTAAGCGTTTGCGCACATCACGTAAGCGATTGAACAGCACTTTGTCGTAATCTTCCACACGTTTTTTCGCCATTTGCTGTTTAGTAATGCTTTTGAAACGGCTATCGATGCGTGGCAGGGCAAGGGTTAGGCTTTCTTCGCCACGCAAAATCGGCAGAGCGTTTTTGCATAAACGCAAAATGGGGAACATTTGCCCTGTTTCGTTGGTTTGATAAATTTGTTGCACAAAACCTAAATGAATGAGCTGGCTCGCCACAGAAAGCCAGTGGGTTTGCGTTTTTTCTTTGCCAACGCCGTAAAGGCTGAGTTTATCGTGCCCACGATCGGTGATTTTTTGGTTTTTCAAGCCACGCAACACGGAAATAACATAATGCACGCCGAAATGCTGCCCTGTGCGGAAAATGGCGGACATTAGTTTTTGTGCGTCTACTAAGCCGTCATATTGTTTTGGCGGATTAAAGCAGATGTCGCAATTTTTACAGGATTTATGCACACGTTCACCGAAGTAATTGAGTAAAACTAAACGGCGGCAAGTTTGGCTTTCCACAAATTCACGCAGTGCGTCCAGTTTTAATTGTTTAATTTGGCGCTGTGGGCTTTCTGGTTCTTCCATTAGGCATTTTTGCAGCCATGCATAATCTTCTGGGCTGTATAAAAGCACCGCCTCTGCGGGCAAGTTATCTCGCCCTGCTCGCCCTGTTTCTTGATAATAAGCTTCAATGGAGCGTGGCATATGAAAATGCACCACGAAACGCACGTTAGATTTGTTGATCCCCATTCCAAAAGCGACAGTCGCTACCACGATTTGTAAATCATCACGCTGGAATTTTTGCTGAATTTTTGCACGTTCTTCTGCCGCCAGCCCTGCGTGGTATGCCCCAGCGGCAATGCCGATGCTTTGCAGTTTTTGCGTGATGCTTTCTACACGGTGACGGCTGTTGCAGTAAATGATACCGCTGGCGTTTTTCGCTTGTTGGCGTTTGACGTAGTTGATGAGCTGACGCATTGGCTGGTCTTTTTCCACAAGGGAATAGCGAATGTTGGGGCGGTCAAAACTGCCGATGTAAGAAAAAGGGTTTTGTAGATTTAAGTGCTTAACGATGTCGTGGCGTGTTTCAAAGTCCGCCGTGGCGGTGAGCGCCATTACAGGTACGTTGGGCAGAAATTGTTTTAAATGGGCAAGCTGGGTGTATTCTGGGCGGAAATCGTGTCCCCATTGGGATATGCAATGTGCCTCGTCAATGGCGATCAGGCTAACGTTACATTGGCGGATGAAATACTCAAAGCCGTAGCCGAAAACTTTTTCTGGTGAAACGTACAGTAGTTTGAGCTTGCCTGAGCGTGCGTCTTCTTGAATGGCTTGCTGGTTTTCTAGGCTTTGGGTGGAATTTAAAAACGCCGCTGCCACGCCGTTGGCTTTGAGCTGTTCCACTTGATCTTGCATTAGGGAGATCAGCGGGGAAATCACGAGTGTCAAGCCGTCTAAGCATAGGGCTGGGATTTGATAGCACAGAGATTTTCCGTTACCTGTGGCCATTATGACAAGGCTGTCTTGGCCGTTAATGGCGGCGTTGATAATTTCCGCCTGCCCTTGACGGAAACTTTGGTAGCCGAACACGTTTTTTAAAACGTTGAGCGGTTGGGCAAGGTCGGAATTTTCAGGCAAATTATTCATTGAGCTCGCCAAAATTAGGCACGCTGAAAGGTGATATTTTCACCAAAATGGCGGAATGCGGTTTCGAGCAAGTCCCAAAAAGTATCACCTTGCGCTGTGCGCCATTGGTCATTTTCGTAGTGTAAATGATAGCCGCCAGCACGGCTGGCAAGCCATAATTCGAGTAACGGTTCTTGTTTATTGATGACGATTTGTTGACCATTTTCTAAGGTCAATGTGAACACGCTGCCTTGACGTTCGCAGTCAACGTCTTGTTCTTGGTCTTCGAGTTGAGTTTCGATGTTGTCCCAAAGGGTATCGATTTGGGCGTGGTAGTCTTGTAAATTCATAAAGGATTCCTGCTAAAACTGTACGAAAAGGCAAATTATAAAGATTTTGCGAAAATAGCGGTAGCACTCGCAAGGATTAAATGATAAAAATAGTGCGTTTTTTTGTTCAATAATCGGGGATGTGACGATGAAAAAATGCCTAAAAGTTGTGGGATTTGCACTCGCTTTGGCAATGCTTAGTGCCTGTGGGTTGAAAGGGCCTTTGTACTTTGCCCCAGCGTCTGACAACGTACAAAGTGCGAATTAATGTGCTTTTGACTTTTTACTCAGGTCGGAATTTTTTGCAAAATTCCGACCTGAGTTTTTTGTACTTGATGGCGAGTAATTCGCAAAAATATCTGCCCCTTTCGCTAGCATTTTTAGCTGCACACGAACACGCTGTTTGAGTTGTTCACGAGCATCTTGTTGCATATCTAAGGCACTTGCACCTGCGGCAAAGACTAAATTAACACCTCCTTCCGCTTGGGTATAGGCCAACGCTTGGGGATAGCCGTGTTTTTGTTCGATGTATTCGCTAAGTTCTTCGGTGAAATGCTGAATTTCTCTGTTAGTAGCGTTGCGAAAACGCTGTGATGTGCCTGAGCGTTCGCACAAAATCAGGCGGAAAACGTTAGGATTATTAAAAATAAATTCAAAAAAAACATCCACCGAAATGTCAATCACGCTGCCGCCACTAGCAATGCGTTTGCGTGCTTGGCGTAAGAGTTGACGTAGCGCCAAGCCTGCTTCGTCTACCATTTCTAGCCCCAGTTCTTCTAAATCACGAAAATGGCGATAAAAAGATGTGGGGGCAATGCCCGCTTCACGTGCCACTTCTCGTAAACTTAGACTGGCAAAATTTTTCTCGGCGCTGAGCTGGTTAAATGCCGCCCCAATTAAGGCGCGACGTGTTTTTTCTTTTTGAACGGCACGGATTCCTGACATTGTTTATTTCTTGTGTAGATTATCAAGTACGGGCAACATTCGTTTGGTAACGGCATCAGCAATACGTTCATAGCGTTGACGCAGTGGTGAGCCTGGTCGGTAAACGAGGTTGATTTGGCGTGTTGGGATTGGGTTAATACAAGGAATGTATTTAATATCGGCATCGCAACTGTTCGGAATCGCAAGTTCTGGCATTAAGGTTATACCAAATCCTGCGGCGACCATATTACGGATGGTTTCTAAGCTGGTGGCTTGGTAGTGGCGGTTTTCTGTTGCGCCTGCTGCAAAGCAGTAGCCGATGGTTTTATCACGCAAGCAGTGGCCATCTTCTAGCATTAACAGTTCTTTGCCTTGTAAATTTGGCATTTCAAACACGCTTTCTTTGGCAAGAGGATTGGTCGCAGGCACGGCTAAGCATAGGCGTTCTTCAAACATTGGCACAGAAATAAAGGATTCTACTTCTGCTACCATTTGCAAAATGGCGCAGTCGATCTTGCCGTTTTCAAGCAATTCTACCAGTTTAGCTGTTTGTGCTTCGTGGAGAAATAAGTCAATTTTAGGAAACTCTTGCGCAATGGTTGCGGTAATATAAGGCATTAGCGAAGGTCCAAGTGTTGGAATTACGCCGATATGCAAAGGCCCTGCCATTTCTTTAGTTTGCATACTCGCCATATCTTTAAACTGTTTGATTTCACGCAATACTTGGCGTGCTTGTTCAACTAGCAAAAGACCAGATTCGGTAAACACCACTTTACGGCTAGTACGTTCTAGTAGTCGCGTGTTTAATTCATCTTCCAGTTTGCGAATTTGACCACTTAGGGTAGGTTGACTGACTTTGCAAGCTTCGGCAGCACGGCGGAAATGTTTATATTCAGCAAGTGCCACTAAGTATTCTAAATCTCTAACGTTCATAAAAACTCCTTAATAGCTAAGTAGTATGGTGTAATTTTGGTTGTAATCAACATATAGAGAAAGGTTATTTTGATAGGTTATGACAATTAAACAAATCAAGGTTATTGCATGGAAATATAGCATATATTTGATTATAATTCACACCGAACTCTTAACTTACAATCATTAAGGAGAACATAATGACTGAATTAAAATCAATGGAAGGACAACACGTTCCCAACGTAACTTTCCGTACTCGCCAAGGCGACCAATGGGTAGACGTAACTACTGATGATCTTTTCAAAGGTAAAACAGTAGTTTTATTCTCTCTACCAGGTGCATTCACCCCAACTTGTTCATCAACTCACTTACCACGTTATAACGAATTAGCGAAAGAATTCAAAAAATTAGGCGTTGATGAAATTATTTGTATGTCTGTAAACGATACTTTCGTAATGAACGCATGGAAACGTGACCAACACGCTGAAAATGTAACCGTAATCCCAGATGGTAACGGCGAATTTACTCGTGGTATGGGTATGTTAGTAGAAAAAGATGATTTAGGCTTTGGTGCTCGTTCTTGGCGTTATTCGATGCTTGTGAAAGATGGCATCGTTGAAAAAATGTTCATCGAACCACAAGAACCAGGCGACCCATTCAAAGTATCTGACGCTGACACTATGATTAAATACTTAGATCCTGAATGGAAAGACGCACCATCTGTTGCGATTTTCACCAAGCCAGGTTGCCCATTCTGCTCCGCAGCACGTGTACTTTTAGAAGAAGCGGGCTACCAATACGAAGAAATCGTACTTGGCCGTGATGCAACAATGACCTCTGTTCGTGCAATCACTGGTAAACAAACTGTTCCACAAGTATTCATTGGTGGTCAATACATTGGTGGTAGCGAAGATTTAGCAAAATTCTTAGCGAAATAATTCACGCCAAAATTTATAGAAAAATTCCGGCCTCGCTTAGGCTGGAATTTTTTTTATTTTTTTGAACACATTTTGCATAAAGCAGTTATAATCCTTGCGATTTTAGTCGGGGTGCAGAATGCTGAGAAATACCCGTGAACCTGAAACAGTTAGGACTGTCGTAGGAAACTAAATCAAGACGCTCGTCTACATTTGTCGCATTCTGCCCCATTGTTATGAAGGAGCCGCAATGCGTATCAAATCATCTCTCACTCTCTCTTTTGGCTTAATGCCACTTCTCGCTTTCGCTCAGCCGCAGCAAGTGAATGTTTATTCTTACAGCAGTTTTGCCGATGCCAAATATGGCGCAGGCCCTGTGATTAAGCAGGCGTTTGAGCAAAAATTTCCGCAGTGCCAAATTCATTATATGCCGATTGCTGGCTCGAATGCGATGTTCAACCGTGTGCGCCTTGAAGGCAAGAAAACGAAGGCGGATGTGGTGCTGGGGTTAAACAGTTTTATGATTGATGCGGCGCAAAAGAGTCAGCTTTTTACGCCACCTGATGTGGCTCAAACTCACATTCCCAAAGCATTCCAAAATCCAACATTTGTGGCGTATGGTTTTGCGGAATATGCATTTATTTACGATAAAAATAAACTGAAAAATCCGCCAACGTCTTTGCAAGATTTGGTAAATGATCAAGCCATTCGAGTGATTTATGAAGATCCGCGCACCTCCGCTGGTGGGCAGGGGCTGTTGGTGTGGATGAACAAGGTTTACGGTGAAAATGTAGCGCAGGCGTGGAAAACCCTAGCGAAACACACTGTTACCGTTACCAAAGGCTGGTCAGATGCTTACGGTGCCTTTTTGAAAGGGGAGGCGGATGCGGTGTTAAGCTATGACACTTCGCCCCTTTACCACGCTTACAGCGAGAAAAAATTCAACTACGCCGCAATGCCGTTTAGCAATAAAACCGTGAGCCAAGTAGAATACGCAGGGCTGGTGAAAGGTCACGAAAGTGCTTGCGCCAACGAGTTTATCGGCTTTTTATTAACCCCAGCGGCACAGAAAAAAATCGCCGTGAGCAACGTAATGTTGCCTGTGATTTCACCTGTGGGCGTGCCGTTGTATGACGATCTCAAAAAACAAGTGGTTGAAAAAGGCGTGAAAGCGGAACATATTCCAGCGTCTATGATGAAACAATGGGTAAATACCTGGCAACAAACGTTAAGTGAGTAACGTATAAAAAATAAGAAAGGGGCATGATGAACGCCCCTTTGTAATTTTAAGAAAAAGAAAATTAGTCTTCCAATTCTGTCGCCAAGCGTTGGCGAATGGTATCGAAGGAAATTTCGGTTAATAATTTGCCGTTTTCAAATAGCAATTGCAGTTTATCCCCTGAAAGATCGCTTTGTGCGGTTAAACCGTCAGTGAAGCGGTCAAGGTCGCTAACCATCACACGTCCACGTTGAGATTTTTTCAAGCCATCATCAGTTTTTGGGGCTTTGAAAATTGCTTTTTCTTCGCCGTTAATGGTGATTGAAGTCGCTTTCACCGCAAAGCCTAGGGTATCTCGTAGGTTGTGCTGGTAAGTTAACGAGCCAACGCCAAACACGATATTGCTACTTGCAAAGCCTTTTGCTTTCAAGCCTTTCACAATATGGCACATTTTTTCAAAGTTAATGCCATCACCGTAAATCACGCCAATGTGCGGATTTAGCACTTTGTAGCCTTTGCTGTTAATTGTTCCACCAAAAATTTGCCACAAGGTTTCAACCAAACCTTGGCGTTCGTGTGCGCTTTCAGCGTTTTCATTACCGTAAATAATGTGGAAACTATCACCGCTGTCTGGGCGAATAACGATTTTTGCGTGCGGTGGGCGGGCGAGAATTTCGTCTTTGAGTAACGGTAAATTCACCGTAATGTTATGCCAAAAGTCCGTAGTATCCGCCACAATGGATAACATCGAGTTAGGGAACTGTGCCATTAAATAACGGAAAGTCGGCAATTCATCAACGCCGTGGGCGCTCATAACCGAATGCTCAGACGCAGGAATGGAACAACCAATTAACTGTGAGCTGCTGTAAAAATGTTCAATAAATTGAATCGCAGGAATGGTATCTGTACCTAAAAACGCCGTTAAATGCCCCGCCCCTGACATTTCTGCACTTTCCAATGAACTCATACCTCGCATTGAAAAATCATGGGCTTGAAATGGCAAATGTGCTGTATCATCGCATGTTTCTTTTGCCATTTGATGCAAGAATAAACGTAAAGCTCGAGCAGTGCTGGCAGACACAATCGGTTGCCAAAGGGACATATTAATTAAGGTTTCTAAATAGTTGGTCAACCAGTAAAAATCCTTGTGGGTATTTTCAATGGTCATCATCGGTACGCCAATAGCGACAGATTCCCCTTCGGGAATTGCTTTAATGCGAATGGGTAAATAGCCTAAATCGTGTAACGCTGCTAAATGTTCACCTTGATCATCAAGACCTAAGGTTTGTTTAATGAACGTTTGATATTCCTGCAAGATTTCTGTTTTACTGCGAGCAAAAAAGTTCACTTGGAAATAATCCTGTAAGTATTTTTTCACAAACGCTTGAAAGCCAAAGGAAACAGCACGGGTAAGGTGTGGGGCTAATTTGTTGCTACGGGGGGTAAATGTACTGTAAAGCACTTCGCTGCCACGTGGGTATTGATGACGATGAGAAATTTTGTAGAAATCGCACAATAAGTAAGGCGCAGCGGTCGTGAGAGAATGATATACCATAATTGAACCTATTTGGTAAAAAAACGGACGTATTATAAGCAAATCGGCAGGGTATTTAAAATAATATGAGAGATTGACGCAATATTCCTGCGAGTTTGTCGGTTTGCTTTTATAAATGTTGCAAATATTGCTAACTTGCAAAAAAAAACTTAAACATTTTTGGGGAAAAAATTCCGACCTAGCTCACAACCCTAGATCTCTAGGGCTAAGCTGGAATTTTTTTTATTTTTCTGAGGCTAACTTCGGTACGGCGGTTTGTTGGGTTTTTAGCAAACCAGTGTCAGCGTAAAAGTGCAGTTTCTACTTTTTCCATACTGATGCAATCAGGCTCGTAAGTAGCGTTCAGTGATTTTTTGAATTACTAAATAAAATTTGCACTCTTTAAAAAGTTTTTATAAAATTTTATGCATAACATTAACCCAATTGGTGACCTATACCTATGAAAATAACCAAATTATTTACCGTGCTTGTTTTAGGGACGAGCCTATTTTTCTCTGTTTTTGCTCAGGCAGAGCGTCAGGTAACCGACCAATTAGGACGGGAAGTTACTATTCCAGATACCGTTAATCGTGTCGTTGTGTTGCAACACCAAACTCTCAATATTATCAACCAACTTGATGGTATGAAAGACGTTGTAGGCGTTTTATCAAGCTGGGAAAAAGATCTTGGCAAAAGTTACTTACGCATTGCACCAAGTCTTAAAGATATGCCAATGCCAGGGGATTTGACCAGCGTTAATATCGAAAGCCTTATGGCACTTAAACCGCAAGTTGTTTTCGTTGCCAACTATGCGCCAGAAAGCATGATTAAACAAATTACTGATCAAGGTATTCCTGTCATCGGGATTTCATTGCGTGTCGAACCAAAATCTGAAAGCAACAAGATGAATCCAACCCTTAAAGATCCGCAATATGCATATGATGAAGGGCTTAAACAAGGGATTCGCTTAATCGCCGATATCATCAATAAAAAAGCTAATGGTGAAGCGCTTATTAGAGCGACCTTTGCAAATCAAACCTTAATCAAAGATCGTTTAGCGAATTTAAAACCTGAACACCGTGTACGAATTTATTTAGCGAACCCTGATTTACATACTTATGGTAGCGGCAAATATACAGGCGTTATGCTGCAACGTGCAGGTGCTATTAATGTAGCAGCAGCGAGCCTTAAAGGTTACAAAGCGGTGTCTATGGAACAAATTTTGAATTGGAATCCGCAAGTTATTTTTGTGCAGAATCGTTTCCCTGCGGTTTATAGTGAAATTAATCAATCTGCAGATTGGAAATGGTTAAAAGCAGTAAAAGATCATCAAGTGTATTTGATGCCACAATATGCGAAAGCATGGGGGTATCCGATGCCAGAAGCTATTGCACTTGGCGAATTATGGATTGCAAAAACGCTTTATCCACAACAGTTTAAAGACATAGATTTGGCAAAAAAAGTTCAAGATTATTATCACAAATTCTATCGCACGAATTACATTGCGGCGCAAGACGTTAAATAATGTGTTCCAAAAATTCGCGAAAAATTAATCTTGCTTTAGTTGTATTACTTATCGTAATAAGCTTTGTTTCATTGGGGCTTGGGCAATATCCAATAGGTTGTGCCAAAATTATTCTCTCTTTAATAAATCAAACTCAACTTAACACGACTGATGTTCATATCGTGCTTGATATTCGTCTGCCGCGTATTTTACTTGCAGTTGGTGTTGGTGGTTTACTTGCTTTTAGTGGCGCTATTTTACAAGGGGTTTTTCATAATCCCTTAGTTGATCCGCATATTATTGGTGTCAGTTCAGGTGCGGCTTTTGGTGGAACGCTTGCCATTTTGTTAGGCTTTTCCACGTTAGGCTTGATGCTAAACACCTTTTTGTTTGGGGTGCTAGCGCTCTTTATGATTTATGTGCTCGCCAATTTATTTGGGCAAAATGATCGCTTAATGCTGATTTTATTGGGCATTGTTTTAAGTGGAATTTTCGCAGCGTTAGTACATCTTGTGCAGTATTTAGCGGACACTGAAGAGAAATTACCTAATATCGTTTTTTGGTTACTCGGCAGTTTTTCGACAGCAAATTGGCATAAGTTATGGCTTGTTTGGCTACCACTTCTGGTATTTGGCGGGGTGCTTTATAAATTGCGCTGGCGGATTAATATTCTCTCGCTTGGTGATATTGAAGCCAAAGCGCTGGGCTTACACGTCACGGCTTTGCGTTATAGCATACTTTTTTTAACCGCACTTTTAATCGCCGCACAAGTTGCCGTTAGCGGCGCAGTTGGCTGGATTGGACTTGTGGTGCCACATATTGGACGTCTATTAGTTGGGGCAGATCATCGTAAATTACTCGGCACCACTTTTTTAGTAGGTGCAATTATTATGTTACTCGTCGATGATTTAGCACGGACTCTAAGCCAAGCTGAAATTCCTTTAAGTATCATTACGGCACTTTTCGGGGCTCCGCTCTTTATTGTTTTGTTGGCAAAAAATAAAGGTTGGCGCCGATGATTTTAAAAGCTTGTGATTTAAGTTTCGGTTATAAAAATCCGCTATGCTCACCGATTTCATTAGCTTTAAAAGCGGGAGAAGTCGTTGCTATCTTAGGGACGAATGGACGCGGAAAAACCACGCTGCTTCATACCTTAGTTGGTGTTTTGCCGCCTTTAGGTGGTGAAATTACGCGGCATGAAGCGATTGGCTATGTGCCGCAGTATAATGCAATGAGTTTTGATTATTTAGTTTTAGATGTGGTATTAATGGGATTAAGTCAGCGTGTGGGATTATTTTATGAGCCGAGTGCTATTGACGAAGCCCATGCGTTAAGTTTGTTGGCAGAATTAGGCTGTGCGTTCCTTGCCAACGAGGTGTTTAACCATCTTTCAGGCGGACAACAGCAACTGATTTTATTAGCGCGAGCTTTAATTTCAGATGCCAATTTTATTGTGTTAGATGAGCCCACTTCCGCATTGGATTTGGCAAATCAACAGACTGTTTTGAATTGTATTGCACGCTTAGCCAAAAAACAGCATAAGGCCGTGCTTTTTACAACCCATGATCCTTATCACGCACAGCTCGTAGCGGATCGCTGTTTATTATTACTTCCCGAGCAACAATGGCTGTTTGCGGAAGTTTCGGAAGCGTTACAAGAAAAAAATTTAGAAAATTTGTATGGCGTCTCGTTACGGTGTCAAACGCTTGCGGAAGATCAAAAGGTTATTTTCTCCCTTTTCTCTGTGCAAAGATAATGCGATGCGAGTTAGTACAGAGAGCTTGATGACAATTCCGAATCTTGGCTTTGCTTCGTACAAGTAACCAATGCCCATTGTCGTTGGTGTAAAGTTTCATTGAGAGCATCTGCACGTTTTTTACACGATAATTTTGAATCCATCGCTACTTGATCATTATGGTTACGCCCTGTGTAACTTTTTACCTACATCGCCCAAGCGTGCGATTAAGATACTTTCCATCCAGCGATTAATATTTTTCAATTGCGTAAAATTCATAAAAAATCAATTTTATGCATAGTAACTAATTTAAAGTATGTAATTGTGAATTTTTATGCTTAAAGTTTTAAATAAAAATCTTTGGCGAGTGCGGCGAATGTTGGGCTGTAACCGTTGCCGTCACGCACGGCGAATTGGCTTTTTTGGCAAGGCTGGAATTTTTGGGAAAATTTTAACAATAAACGGTTGGCAGGTTTGCCGACAGCGCCACAAACGGAAGTTTTAGCGGTGCAGAAAAGGGGCGGATTTGGCAGAGCTTGCAAGGTGTTGAGTAAAATTTCACCTTCTTGTAAGGGCAAAATAAAGTAAATTACGCCGTCTGGTGCAAGGCAGGTTTCCGCCCATAAAAGCCAGCTTAAATGGGATTGCTGAAAATAGCGTGCTAAATCACGTTCTGTGCTTTTACAGGCATTTGCCTGCTGAAAGTACGGCGGATTGGCGATGATCACGTCAAATTGCGTTTTTTGTTGGCTCCACGCAGGCAAGCAATCTTCCACAGCGCCTTGCACGATAGAAATGTGTTCCGACCACAGGCTTTGCTCGGCATTAAAGCAAGCTTGAGCGTAGGCGTTGGGTTCTTTTTCTAAGGCGGTGATATGAAAATTCCCCCCTAAACTTGCGAAACGCTGGGCGCAAATTAAGGCGATTAAGCCCGTGCCAGTGCCGAGATCCAGCAATTTGACTTGCTGTTTGACAGGCAAATCCGCCCAACAGCCGAGCAACACGCCATCTGTGCCAACTTTCATTGCACATTGGTCATCGGCGACAGAGAATTGTTTAAATTGGAAAGGGCGTTTCGGCTTTTTTGTAGTCATTTTCGTGGGGCTTATGGGTAAACTAGGTTATAATTCTGCGTTTTAGCGCATTTTGAGCGCCATTTTAACAAATTACGAGATGAAAATGACCATTAGCACATTTGACGAATTAGATTTAGATCCCCGTCTTTTAAAAGCGGTTGAAGCACAAGGATTTAGCCGCCCTACGACCATTCAGCAAAATACCATTCCTGCGGCGATGGACGGTGCGGATATTCTAGGTTCCGCCCCTACTGGCACAGGCAAAACTGTTGCCTTTTTGCTGCCAGCTTTACAGCATTTATTAGATTACCCACGCCGTAAACCAGGTGCGCCGCGCGTGCTGGTTTTAACCCCAACACGAGAGCTGGCAATGCAAGTAGCGGAGCAGGCGAAAGCGTTGGCACGATTTACTGAGCTTAAAATTTCTACCATCACAGGTGGCGTGTCTTATGATGAACACGGCGAAATTTTCAATGAAAATCAAGATGTTGTTATCGCCACACCTGGCCGCTTACTGCAATACATTGAGCAAGAAAATTTTGACTGCCGTGTGGTAGAAGTGCTGATTTTTGACGAGGCGGATCGAATGTTGCAAATGGGCTTTGGTCAGGACGCTGAACGCATTTCCGCAGAAACTCGCTGGCGCCGCTACACTTGGCTGTTCTCTGCAACCCTTGAAGGTGAGGCGTTACAAAGTTTCAGCGAGCGAATTTTGGAAAACCCTGTGGCGGTGAACGCTGAACCAAGCCGCCGTGAACGCAAGAAAATTCATCAATGGTATTACCACAGCGACAACGTGGATCACAAAATCAAGCAAGTGGCACGCTTTATCCAAACGGAAAATGTGCAGCGTGGCATTATTTTCGTGCGTAAACGTGAAATGGCACAGCCTTTGTCAGATACCCTGCGCAAGCGTGGCATTCGCTCCACTTTTTTAGAAGGCGGAATGGCACAAGCCCAGCGCAACAAAGCCATTGATTTGCTGAAAAGCGGTGCGGTTACTGTGCTGGTGGCAACGGACGTTGCGGCACGTGGGATTGACATTGACGACATCAGCCACGTAATGAATTTTGATTTGCCGTACAGCGCAGACGTTTACACGCACCGCATTGGACGCACTGCCCGTGCAGGAAAAAAAGGTACAGCGGTGAGTTTCGTGGAAGGTCACGATTACAAATTACTCGGCAAAATTAAACGTTACACAGGCGAATTGCTGAAACCTCGCATTCTCGAAGGCTTAGAGCCTCGCACCAAAGTGCCGAAAGACGGCGAAATTAAAAAAGTGACCAAGAAAGCCAAAGCTGCGAAAAAAGCCAAACTTGCTGACAAACAAAAGCAAGCGAAGAAAAGCAAAACCAAACAGCGCCACAAAGACAGCAAAAATGTTGGCAAACGCCGAGTAGCGAGCGCCAAATAGCTAGGCCGGAATAAAGAGAGAAATTTTATGCTAGACATCGTACTTTACGAGCCAGAAATTCCGCAAAACACAGGCAACATCATCCGCCTTTGCGCCAACACAGGTTTTCGTTTGCATTTAATCGAGCCGTTGGGTTTTCGCTGGGACGACAAAAAATTACGCCGTTCAGGCTTGGATTACCACGAATTTGCGGAAATCAAACGCTACCCCAACTACGAAACTTTTTTAGCCGAGGCCCAGCCAAAACGCCTATTCGCAATGACGACCAAAGGGCGACCAGCACCGAGCCAAGTAAAATTTACCGCAGGCGATTTTCTAATGTTCGGTCCTGAAACACGTGGCATTCCAGCCACGATTTTAGACAGCTTACCGCTGGCGCAAAAATTACGCATTCCAATGATTGAAAACAGCCGCAGTATGAATTTATCCAACTCTGTTGCTGTGGCGGTATACGAGGCGTGGCGCCAGCTTGGTTTTCCAAATGCCGTCAATTACGATGCAAACTTTTTTGAATAAAAACAAGGAATTACAATGAACGTTCCCGCTTTGAATTATCATAAAACCCATTTTTTAATCAGCGCACCGAACATTAAATTGATGCCTGCTGATGAAGGCATTGAAGTGGCATTTGTTGGCCGCTCCAATGCTGGCAAATCCACCGCTCTTAACGCATTAACCCAGCAAAAACAGCTTGCTCGTACCTCAAAAACACCAGGCCGAACCCAGCTTATCAACGTATTTGGCGTGGCAGAAGGGGCGAAATTAGTGGATTTACCAGGTTACGGCTACGCCGCCGTGCCTGAACAAATGAAACGAGAATGGCAGAAATCCTTAGGCGAATACTTACAAAAACGTCAATGCTTAACCGCTGTTGTGGTGCTAATGGACATTCGCCACCCGCTAAAAGATCTCGACCAGCAAATGATCCAATGGGCAGTGGCCGCTGGCAAATCCGTGCTACTGTTGCTCACCAAAGCGGACAAACTCAGCCAAAGCGCCCGCCAAAAACAGCTACGAATGGTACGTGAGGCGATTTTGCCATTTCAAGGTGACATCACCGTAGAATTATTCTCCGGCACCAACAAAATCGGCGTCGCCCAACTCGCCGCCAAACTGAACGAATGGTTTTCACCGTTGAGTGAACAATAGCTAGGCTGGAATATTTGCTAAAATTTTGAAAAAAATTCCAGCGTGGATAATTTGAGAAAATCCCTAAAAACATCATTTGTTTTTAGGGATTTTTATTAGCGAGATTGTTGGTAGTATTGGATAATTTTATCAATCATTGATTTTTGGTGCTGGGCAATTTCTTCTTCGCCCCATTTTTCATAACAAAAAATATAACTCGATTTTAAGGATTCGGGTTTTCCATATTGCTTAAGGTGTTGTTCATACTTATGTTTTTTATCGGAAAAATCATCATTGGTATAAGATGAATTTCTTGATTGCGTAAGTAGCGTTAAATTTCCAAAACTATGTAAATATTGCTCATTTAAAAGTTGATTGTCTTTAGGTGTTTGTGGATAAATATGCTCTATTGAATTTTTGGCGGTAATGCGATAATTTTCAATATTTGATTTAGCGTTAGGATTTTTCCACAAAATATATTCTAATTTTTGAAAAATATAATGTGCAAATCCTGCGCCTTTATTTTGCATTAAATATTGTTGAATATTCTCTATCTGTTGTTGGTTAATCGCAATATCTTTTCCATTCAGTATATCCCAAGAAAGTGATTTTTGCGTTTCTTTATTGTCGTTATTTCCAAACAATCTCGGTAAGGATAAACGGTTATCTAACTGCTCTAAAAAAGCTAAGTTATCAAAATTTTCCTGCTTTTCCTGCTGTTGAATAAGTTTTCCTAAATAAGGGGTAAGCCAGTAGCGAGTATTGCTATCATCGGTAAAATATAAAACACTTTGTAGCATTACGAGTGATTTTGTATCTTGGCACTGGTTGTCGTTATATTGGCGAATGGATAGTATTCTTTCATCATTTTCATTGGTAATCCAACAAATAATATGGCGATCAAATATTTCTCTCACGTGCCATAATAAATCAAAAAATGCTTTAATTTTATTTTCATCATTACTATTAGTTAAGTATGAAAATATTTCAAGAAGATGTTTTGTATCTAAAGGAATATTAAAATCATCTTTTTGATGTTGGCATAAAAATAGGCGATAAGTGTGTAATAGTAATTGTGCAAAGTTTAGGATTGGTTCATCTGGTTGTGAGTCTGTATCAGGATCTTGTTTTGTAATGAGCTGATCCATTTTCTCGCACTTTTCCCAATATTCAGCATATTTTTGAATTTCTTCGCTGTTTTTATTGAGTTTAGCCAGTAATTTTGCTTTGAGAATATCGGTTTTTTCTAGTTGTCTTCCTGTATTATTTAAGGTAACAAATAACTTTTCTAGCTCCATATTTTCAGGGCAGGTGTTTTTTATAAGAATAATATTGTTATAAATAAAGTCTTTTAGTTTCTCTTTATCGTTAAATGTTTTCAATTTATGGTTAATAATATCTAATGCATTTTTTATATTATCATCAGATAAATCTTTTAGTATATTTTTATCTTTATTTTTAAAGAATTGATTGAGATTATCTCGAATTTCAAATGATAAATTAAGTTGACAATCACCAAGTACATAGAGAATTAGCCAAAGTGTCGTTAAGTGTTGTTGCCCATCAACCAATTCCACACGATTTCTATCATCACTAGTAATAATTCCCCCTAAATATAAATGGTTTTGTTTGGTGAGTGATTTTTCAATATCATCAAATAACGTATTGATTTGTTCTGCTTGCCAAGCATAGGGGCGTTGGTAACAGGGAATGATAAAATTAAATTTTATACATTCACGGATAGTAAATTTTTCGATTTTAAATTTATTCGTCATTTTTATATCCTTTTATGTAATTTATTTTATGTTCTACAAGCTGAATAATATCTCGTTTAAAATGTTCAGGATTATCTTCATAGTAATCAAAGCTTTCTTTTCGTTCTTTTTGTAAATGTTCAGGCAAATGATTTTCAAAATATTTCAATAGAAAATTGAGTAAATTTTTAACCTTACGTTTTCCTCTAACTTTACTTTCTTGATCATATAAACTACTGAAGTAATCTTTATATTGTCCAGTGCTTACATTACTAACTATTTCTTTAAGGTAATTTATAATCTCATCCGTAGTGTAAGCATAGAGAATATTATCGAGAATAGGTTTTTGGTGAAATAATTTATCTTTTATACTTGATTTCATTAGGGTATCGTAATGAATGCGTAGAGAGTAAATACCGATAAATAAATACAATGATACTTCAAGCAGATGTTGAAATCCAAACCGTGAAATGTAACAAATTAAACTGATTTTAAATAGCTCATAAAGATAATATTCAGATTGTAAATAACCTAAATTTTTATCTATAAAATGTTGGTGAAATAATTCCAATGCTTTTTTATCATTATAGGTTAATTGTAATTGTTGAATTATTTTAGTAAATGTTGGGCTATCTTCTGGGCGAAAAAGAATATTATATATTTGTGTATAGTGAATAATATAGTCTAAGGTGTTTTTACCTGCAGATAGTGGTTGTCTTAGTTCTGGTAGTTTGGATTGGCATTTCAATAAATAATCATTGTTGGCTTTATTTGATGAAATGTTATCAATAAAACATTGTTTAATATAATCCTCTTTATTATTAGATTCGTACTCATCAAACTGACGGTTTTTTATTGAATTACACGAGCGTATAACGGTTAAATAACTAATGGTATCGTTTAATGCATTATCATCTAGCGCTTCCCAAGCACGTGCATATTGTTGGCGATTTTCTTTATTTATCGCTCTTAAATGATGAGCTTTAATAATATCTTTTGCAGATAAGGGTTTTCCTGTGGCATTTCGGTGTTCAAAGAAGTTATGGGCAAGATCAATATTATTTACCGTTATAACGGTAACATTGATTATTGTAGGATCAAAGGTTTTATATTGTGAGTTACTCGTAATTGCATTAATACAGGTTTTAGGAATATTTTCTCGTGCTATTTCATAATGAATACTAAGATCTTCTGTGGTAATTTCTGTATGATTATTTTGTACTGCTTGAATAATACAAGCCGTGGTAATGCGTTGTTGTCCATCGACAATATAATTTTTCCCATTTTCGTTATGGAGAATAATATTGCCTAAATAATAAAGTGGTTTAGGATTAGGTGTTTGATGATATTCTGCTAAATCATTAAACAGTTGATTAATTTGCTCACTTTCCCACACATAATGCCGTTGATAGGCTGGAATTGTTAAACCATTTTTATTCAGCAATTCTTTTAATGTGATACTTTCAACTTCAACACTATTATCCATTTTATTATTTTTTCCTGTATTTTGTGGCTAAGCAGGGCTGGAATATTTGCCAAAATTTTGAAAAAAATTCCGACCTAATAAAAACGCTTTAAGATCAACTTAAAGCGTTTTTATTTATGGGTGAATGTTTAGGTTTTTTTGCATATTTTGTTCGATGTCGTCCAGCATTGCGTAGCGTTTGCGGTACATTGAACGTTTTTTACTGGCGATGTGGCTGAGATCACGGTCGCTGGTGAGCGGTAGATCCCAGTAGTCGCTGAGTGTGCCTTGGCTTTCGCCGAAAATGGCATCGTAATTCACTTTAAATTGGGTGCTTTTAATAAAGCGGGATTTATTTTGGTACTTTTGCGGAATGCCGAAAAGGCGTGGGTAGCCCAGTAGGCGGGTGAGAATTTTCATTGTTTCTACCATTAAATATGCTGGGCGTAAGCCGTGGCATTTTTTGGTCAGAGTTTTGACAAATTCTTTTGCGCCCTCTTGGTTCGGCCCTTGTACAACGGCGATGAGCAGGGCATCGTGGACTTTGCCGAACGTCAGCAAATAAATCAGTTCGTTGGTTGGTTTGTAGAATAATTCAAGGTTCCAAAAGCCTTCCATCGGCTGGAAACCGTTGACCACAAGGCGCAATTCAAAGTCATCGCCCACGTCGCTTAAATGAATATCTTGGGTTAAAACAGAGGGCGCACCTAAGCTTTGCAAGCGTTCTGGTAAGAATTGCAAATTGTCGCAAACGTGCTGTAAACGTTGTTTAGCGTTGAAACGTTTGTCTAAAAAACGGTACACCACAGGGTAGCTGAAATTTGGGCGAGGGTTCAAAAATGCCACTAAATTGGCGTGTTGGTTTATAAACTGCTCAAAGCGTTGCACGTTGGTGCGGTGCAACCACGAACGTAAATTGTAGCGAAAACGTTTGCTGGCTTGGGATTTGCCCACGCGATCAGGGTAAACTTGGTTCGCATTAGGGTATTGATAAGATGACATAAAGTTGTCCGTTAAATAAAAGCGTGCATTATAACGGAATTTTGCCCAAAGGGTTATGTGTTGTGTTGTATTGTATGTTTCTTCATCGTTACTCTTTTTTTTTTAATATTCTGCTAGGTCGGAATATTTTTTCGTTTTGCGATCAAGATCGCAAAAGCCGTTTCGGTTGCTTTACAAAAATTTTGCCTTTTTTAAGCTAAGGCATTGTGAGTTGAGATACCGAAAAAAAGGATAATTTATGTCCCTAGCCGTGATTTATAGCCGTGCGTCAATGGGCGTGCAGGCGCCATTGGTAACCATTGAAGTGCATTTAAGCAACGGTAAACCTGCGTTTACGCTCGTGGGTTTGCCGGAAAAAACTGTAACGGAGGCGCAAGGGCGGGTGCGTAGCGCCTTGATGAATGGCAATTTCAAATACCCCGCCAAACGAATAACCGTCAATCTTGCACCAGCAGACTTGCCCAAAGAGGGCGGACGCTTTGATTTGCCCATTGCGTTGGGGATTCTCGCCGCCTCTGGTCAGCTTGACGGCAAGGCATTGCCGCAGTTTGAATTTTTAGGCGAGCTGGCACTAACAGGGCAGTTGCGTGGCGTACAAGGGGTGATTCCTGCCATTTTGGCGGCGGAAAAATGTCAGCGGCAGTTGATAGTTTCCGAACAGAACGCTAACGAGGCTGCATTAGTCGCTAAGCAAGAAACATTTTTTGCCCATAACTTATTGGAAGTGGTGAATTATTTTAACCATCATCAGCCTTTGAATGTGGCGAGCCAAACGCCTACGGCGGACAGCATTTCCCCTTTTGTGCGGAAGGATTTAACGGACATTATTGGGCAAAGTCACGCCAAACGAGCGTTAATTATCGCTGCTGCAGGCGGGCATAATTTGCTATTTTTAGGACCACCAGGTACTGGAAAAACAATGCTCGCCAGTCGTTTAACAGATTTATTGCCTGAAATGAGCGAGCAGGAAGCCATTGAAACGGCCTCGGTAACGAGCCTTGTGCATAACGAGTTACACTACCAAAACTGGAAACGCCGCCCATTCCGTTCGCCCCATCACAGTGCCTCAATGGCTGCATTAGTGGGCGGAGGCACCGTACCGAAACCCGGTGAAATTTCCTTAGCGCATAACGGCGTGCTTTTTTTAGATGAATTGCCAGAATTTGAACGCAAAGTACTAGACGCACTACGCCAGCCCTTAGAAAGTGGCGAAATTGTGATTTCTCGTGCCAATGCGAAAAT
The DNA here is from genome assembly GCA_020026075.1 of Actinobacillus sp. Taxonomy (GTDB): domain Bacteria; phylum Pseudomonadota; class Gammaproteobacteria; order Enterobacterales; family Pasteurellaceae; genus Actinobacillus_C. The sequence goes on from JAHHQZ010000020.1 coordinate 23,820, forward strand.
TGAATTTCCAGCACGTTTTCAGCTAATCGCTGCAATGAACCCCAGCCCCACAGGTCATTACACTGGCGTGCATAATCGCACGACGCCCACGCAAATTTTACGTTATTTAAACCGTCTTTCAGGGCCGTTTTTAGACCGTTTCGATTTATCGATTGAAGTGCCTTTATTGCCACAAGGCACGCTACAAAAAAGCGTAAATGAGCAAGATCGTGGTGAAACAAGTGCCGAAGTGCGTGCAAAAGTGTTAAATGTGCGAGAAAAACAACTTGCCAGAGCAGGCAAAATTAACGCGCATTTTAGCGGTAAAGAAATTGAGCGCTATTGCCCATTGGGGCGTGAGCAAGCCGCTTTTTTAGAAAATGCGTTAATGCGTTTAGGGCTGTCGGTGCGAGCTTATCACCGTATTTTGAAAGTTGCACGCACCATTGCGGATTTAGAGGGTGAAGAAACTATTTTACAAAAACATTTGGCGGAAGCGTTGGGCTACCGTGCGATGGATCGCCTGTTACAGCGTTTAGGAAAAGATATGGGCTAAAACTCAAGGCCGGAATTTTTTTCAAAATTTTGGCAAAAATTCCAATGTTGCTTATTCTACTTCAAATGGTGTTTTATTAAGCGTAGTTTTATTTGAGATAATTTCTAATGTTATCAATATGATATTTTTTATACTGTTGATATATTGAGAGTAGATCAGTTGAAATAACCGCAAAACGTAAAGTAAATGTTATCTTCAAGCGGTTGTATTTTTATAATAAGTCTATAAATAAAGCATATTTTATTTTTAATACCTTTTATGAGTTATTCGTAAATAAACGTAAATTTTTTACACAAAACGTGATCTAGATCATAAAATCATAAAAAAACATTACCCCTATGTAGGTATATAGGCGTAGAATTACTCCATAAGATAATAAAACGTACGTATTTCATTTGGTTTTCAAGCAATATTACGTGGTGCGAGTATCTAGTGGAATGCTGTACGTGGCATCGCACAAAAAAGGAGAACGTATGGCTGAAAATACAAAAAGTAGCACATCTGCTACATCAACAAGCACAGCTAGCACGGTGAAAAAAGTCGGTTTATTCGGCTTAATTGCAATGGTGTTTGGCTCGATGATCGGCGGCGGAATTTTCAATATTCCGCAAAATATGGCAGCCCAATCTGCACTTGGGCCTGTATTAATCGCATGGGCTATTACCGCTGTTGGTATGCTGGGGTTGGCATTCAATTTCAAAATTCTGGCAGAACAGCGCCCTGATTTAAATATTGGTATTTATTCCTATGCTCGTGAAGGCTTTGGGCGGTTTGTCGGATTCAACTCGGCGTGGGGTTACTGGCTTGCAGCGATTGCTGGAAACGTGGCCTTTGCCATAATGCTAAATGACTCGCTAGGGCATTATTTTCCATCGCTTTTAAAACACGGCGTACCAACGGTACTGTTGGGATTAGGTCTGATTTGGCTGTACAACTTCCTTGTGTTAGGCGGTATTAAGCAAGCCACACAAATTAATACGATTACTGTGATTATTAAATTTGTAGCCTTGCTCGTCATTATTATGATGATGGTGCTAATGATGCACATTGACTGGCTTGCAGTGGATTTTTGGGGACAACAAGCTCATTTAGGAAGTATTGCCGACCAAGTGAAAGCACCAATGCTGGTAACGCTTTGGTGTTTCATTGGGATTGAAGGTGCGGTAGTTATTTCTGATAAAGCGAAAAATCCACAGGAAGTGGGCGCTGCCACAGTGATTGGTTTCTTAATTGCGTTTATTTTATACGTTGTGATTTCCGTTTTACCGTACGCCATTGCTCAACAGCCACAACTTGCCAAACTAACAGATCCTTCCGCCGCTTACGTTTTGCAAGCCTTGGTTGGTTCTTGGTTTGTGGATTTTGTAACCATCTCTGTGTTGATTTCCGTAGGCGGTGCGTGGGTGGCGTGGACGGTATTGATGGCGCAGTTGCCATTTGCGGCGGCACAAGATGGCGTATTGCCAAAACTGTTTGCTCGTGAAAACAAAAAATTGGTACCAAGTGCATCCCTTTATATTTCTAGCGTGATTATGTCCATTTTTATGGTGTTAGCAGTAACGGCGAAAAACGTGTATTTGGAATCCATTAACATTACCAGCGTTATTATTTTGCCGTCTTATTTATTAAGTGCCGCATTCTTATGGCAACAAGCACAACAGAAAAAATTATTCAAAAATAACAATCGATTACGCTTGAAAGCATTGGCGATTGGCATTTTGGCTACGGTTTATTGTTGCTGGCTTGTGTATTCAGCAGGATTAAATTATTTACTGGTAGCGACCATTTTATACGCCATTGGTATCGTGCCATTCTATGAAGCGGGTATGGAAAAAGGCTTAACATTCAAAGAAATTTTCCCAACACGTGATTTATTATTAGCCATTTTCATCGTCATCTGCGCCATCGTGGCAGTGGTGATGTTGGTTAGTGGCACAATCGTTCTTTAAACTAATTTCAGCAAGGCTGGAATATTTCAAAAAATTATAAAAGGAGACGCTCGCCCTGTTCGGCTTGCCGTCAGGGTTTGAGCTTTTACCTTTGGTTTTCCAGCTAAGCTTAACGCATAACTATAAAAGGAGACACCCACCCCTGTCTGGGGAACCAGCAGGGGATTTGGGTTTCCTTTTCATCGGTTTACTCACCAAGCTAAGGAGAAAACAATGTCTATTATTTCAGAAATTAAATACAAAGTCGGTGAATGGCTACCAAGCGATCAGCATTTTTTAAATGCTTGGTTAAAAAAAGTAGCCGAAGAAGCACAAAATACCGATAAAAAACTCGCTCCCCCTGTGCAGGAGCTCAAAGATCTCATCGAAAGTGATCATCTCTTGAAAGAGAAATTCAACAAAATGTTTACCGAAGTGCCGGATAAACCACAATATCAACGCACTGCATTCAACCAACCAGAAGTGCAAAATTACGAGCAAATGTTGCAAATGATCAATCACATTATGACGCGAGCACCAGAATATAACGCCACTGGGCTGGTGGGCTGTCCAATTAACGCCGTGCTTAACTGGGCGATGGGTACCAAAGCGGGCTATGAAGTATTTTTAGACTCTCGTGTGAATGATTGTTTCCGTGATATTTTGGATTACTGGGGAGCGTTCTTATCTTCGGACAAATCCGCCTATATTTTAAATACCACTGAAAATGGCTGGTTAAATCCAATCGCCCTTGACGCAATGAGCAAAGCGGCATTCGGCACCCATTTTTTAGATATTTTTGATACAAAAAATCAAAGCATTGAAGATCGCTTTGGCTTTACTTCGTGGGATGAATTTTTCACTCGCCCATTTAAAGCGGGCGTGCGTCCAGTGGCTGCCCCTGATGACGATAGCGTGATCGTCAATGCTTGCGAATCCGCTCCGTATCGCATTGCTCACAATGTGAAAAAACAGGATAAATATTGGATCAAAGCTCAACCTTATTCACTCGTGAATATTTTCAACAAAGACGAAGTAACGGATAGCTTTGTTGGCGGCACTATTTACCAAGCCTTTTTAAGTGCATTGAGCTACCACCGCTGGCACGCACCAATTAGCGGTACTATCGTCAAAGCCTACAATATTTACGGTACCTACTATTCTGAAAATTACTATGAAGGCTTTGCCGCAGGTGATGAGGTGGATCCAGCCGCCCCTGACTACTCACAAGGCTACATTGCCGAAGTGGCATCACGTGCTGTTATCATCATCGAAGCAGACAACAAAGACATTGGGCAGCTTGCCTTTGTGGCTATTGGTATGGCGGAAGTGTCTTCCAACGAAATTACCGTTAAAGTCGGTCAGCACGTCAACAAAGGCGACCAACTGGGAATGTTCCACTTCGGTGGTTCTACTCATTTGTTAATTTTCCAACCTGGTGTCAACGTAGAATTTGACCTACACGGTCAAACCCCAAGTATCAACGCCACCAACATACCGCTCAGCAGTAAAATCGCCACTGTTAAACCAAAAGCTTAGCTTCATTTAAGTGCAAGGCTGGAATATTCACTAAAATTTTGACGAAAATTCCAGCCTTCTATTTTTGTTTTGCGAAATTGATCGCAAAAATTTTATTGTGATTAAACTTACAAAAACTCAAAGCAAAGAGGCTTGCCCCCTGTGGTGATTTTGATTGTCCTGATAACGCCATTTACAACGGCATTACCATCAGAAAAACAAGAAGAAATAAGGTATAATCCACGTCATTGATAACAGGGTAACCCTTTAATTTGAGTAAAGAATAAACCATTATTTAGGAAAATTATTACAAGGCGGACGGTGGAATGGAAAACGTTGGGGGAAGTTTTTGATTTAAAGAATGGGTATACACCATCAAAATCAAATTCTATTATTTTACCAACTACTTTATCAACCACAGCAACGATTGGTGAATATGCTTTAATTAAAACAGATTTCTTTATTATTAGTGAAAAAGCAAAGGCATCTACAAATTTTTCTAGTTTCCTAGTGTAAAAATGAATGAATTAAAAATTTTACAAATTCTCATTTCTCCACTCGAAAAACAACAAGAAATCATCAATATTCTCGACAAATTCGATAAGCTAACTAACGATCTTACCGAAGGTTTGCCAAAAGAAATTGAATTGCGAGAAAAGTAATATCAATATTATCGGGATTTATTATTGAGTTTTGAATAATGTTATTAGGTCGGAATATTCGTCAAAATTTTGGCAAATATTCCGGCCTTGCTTTTTTATTTAGCGCCGTTTAAACGCCTATTTAAATGCCGTTTACAGTGCGTTTAATTGTGCGCTGTGAAAGCGAATGTGGTCGGCGATGAAGGTGGCGATGAAGTAGTAGCTGTGATCGTAGCCTTCGTGGTAGCGAATGTTTGTAGGTTGGTGCATTTTTTCGCACGCTTGGGCGAACATTTCAGGTTTGAGCTGTTCAGGGTAGAAATTATCCGCTAAGCCTTGATCAATAAAAATCGGCGCTGGGCTACGTTTGCCTGCCAGTACGAGTGCCGTTGGGTCGTAGTTTGCCCATTGGGCTTTGTCTGCACCTAAGTAGGCGGTGAAAGCTTTTTCGCCCCAGCCCACTTGGCTTGGGGTAACGATTGGCGAAAAGGCGGACACGCTGGCGTAGGTTTCAGGATTGCGCAAGGCGATGACTAATGCCCCTAAACCGCCCATTGAGTGACCGCAAATGCTTTGTTTGCCGTTGGTGTTGAACTGTTGGTTCACAAGGGCGGGCAATTCTTCGGTGATGTAGTCGTACATTTTGAAGTGGGCGTTCCAATTTGGCTGCGTGGCGTTTAAGTAAAATCCTGCGCCTTGCCCCAAATCGTATTCTGGTGCGTCTGGCACCTGCTCGCCACGTGGGCTGGTATCCGGGGCGATGACGATTAGTCCTTGTTCTTCGGCGTAACGTTGAAAGCCTGCTTTTGTGGTGAAATTCTGTTCGGTGCAAGTTAAGCCTGATAGGAAATACAACACAGGGCAAGGGGTGTGCTGGGCTTTGCTTGGCACGAATGCGGCGAAGGTCATTTCACAATCAAGTACGCTGGAATAATGGCGCAAAATTTGTTGTTCGCCGCCGAAAATACGATGAGTTTCTACGAGTTGCATAATCAATTCTCTTAATGAAAAAGGGGCGTTTGCCGTTATAACAAACCTATAAAAATCTATAAATAGCTATAAAAAACTATAAATTGA
>JAHHQZ010000021.1 GCA_020026075.1 Actinobacillus sp.
AATCTGCACCTTAATTAGTTGACTGGTTAGTCCAACTTTTGGGGTGCAGATCATTAAAGGCGTTTTTAAATATTACTGTTCTCCCTTCGGCAAAACTTTAACGCTGTGTTGCATAAAATCTTTGACGTAGTCGTTTGCTGGATGGTTGAGTAGGTCGGTGAAGGTGCCTTGTTGCTCGATTTTTCCGGCTTTCATTAGTACGACAAAGTCGCTAATGTAGGCGGCCTCGTCTAGGTCGTGGGTGACAAAAACTACGTTTTTTTGCCATTTTTGTTGGAGCTGTAATACCAAATCCTGCAAGCTGCGGCGGTTGATTGGGTCCAAAGCGGAAAAAGGTTCGTCCATTAGCAAAATGGGGGTATCACAAGCAAAGGCACGGGCGATGCCCACGCGTTGTTGCTGGCCGCCTGACAGGGCGTGTGGGTAGCGACAGCCGCAGCCTTCTAGCCCAACTTCTTTCAGCCAATGTTCACTGCGAGCCATTCGTTCTTTTTTGCTCATACCTTGTACTTTCAAGCCGTATGCGATGTTTTCGCATACGGTCAAAAATGGGAATAAAGCAATTTGCTGGAACACCATACTCACCTGACGTTGGCGAAAATGTTCAAGCTGGCGTGTGTTTAAATGGTTCAAATTTTCACCATTCACCCACACTTCGCCGTCAGCGTTACTTGGCGATAATAGGCGGTTAATCATTCGCAACAGCGTAGATTTCCCAGAGCCTGACACACCCATAATGCAATTAATGCGTGAACCGTGCAGTTTTAAATTGACGTGATCCAGCACCAAATTTTTTTGGTAGGTTTTACACACATTCTTAAATTCAATTTGTACTTGTTCTGTCATTTTAATTTCCTGCAATTCGTTCATCGTTGTCTATTTCACTGTGTGGCTGGCGACCGTAGCCTTGCGTTATGCGATCCACAATGATCGCCAAAATGACAATCGCACCGCCTGCTTGTAAGCCTTGCCCTACGTTAAGGGTTTGAATGGCTTGTAAAATAATTTGCCCAAGACCAGAGGCACCAATCATTGATGCAAGCACGACCATTGATAGGGACATCATCACCGTTTGGTTAATCCCTGCCATAATTTGCGGTTTCGCCGCAGGCAACACGACCCAGCGTAAAAGCTGCCAGCGGTTGCTACCAAAGGCTTGCCCTGCTTCGAGCAATGGACGTGGAATTTGGTGAATACCCAAGACGGTTAAACGAATGAGCGGCACAATAGCGTACACTAAACAGGCGAGAATCGCTGGTACTTCACCTAAACCAAATAGCATTAGCACAGGAATTAAATACACGAAACTCGGCATCGTTTGGGCGATATCCAAAAGTGGCAGCACCACACGATACAGTCGTGGCGTTTTCGCCAGCACAATGCCCAAAGGCAAGCCTAGAAAAATCGTTACCACGATGGACACCAACATTAGCGCCACTGTTTGCATCGCTGCCGCCCATAAGCCCAATGCGCCGATCAAATACAATGAAGTTGCCCCTAAAAGTGCCATCGTCCAACGGCGTGTGCTATGCCACAGCAACGTAGCCACGCCAAGAATAAATAGCCACGCCGGAATTTTTGTGAAAAAAATGTGTGCGGGGTTCCAAAGCCATTCTTTTAACAGATCGCTCATACTGCGCAACACACCGCCGTAGTCTTTCACTACATCACGCAAGCTTTTGTTAAATGCTGCCTCCATCGACCAGCTTGGGAAAAAGCTTGTCTGCACGGTTGCTTTCTTAAATAACGCTTGTTCTAAACGCTGTGCAGCCTGTGGCGATACCCAACTTTGCCAGCGTTTTGGATAGCTTTTTAAAAAATGTAACGCTTGCTCACGACCGCTACGATGAAAATGCGCCATTTCGTAAATTTGCTGGTTTAACTCAGGCAAATTGAACTGAATTTTACGCAAAAATGGCAATAAATTGGGGTAATCTGCTACAAATGGCGCGGATACGGCAATACCAAGTTCCGATACAGGAAAATCAGACACGCAAGTGCTATGGCTGTCTGGGTTTAGCATCTCCTGCCAGCACTGAGCGTTGTAAGGGGGAAATTCCAAAGCATACACAGGGTACTGCGCCATCAGTGCGGACGGCTGCCAGTAGTAAAATAAAATCGGTTTTTTCTGTGCAAAAGCACTGGTAATGGCGCTGTCTAAGGCCGCCCCTGTGCCAGAATGTTGATTTTCAAAGGTTTTACTTAAACCAAAATTTTGTAACAAATGAGAATTAAAGGTTTCGCAAACCCAGCCAGTAGGACAGTTGAGAAATTGCCCTTTGTTAGGGTTATTCGATGAGGCGAAAAGTTTTGTGTATTTAGCGAGATCAGACACGGTTTTTAGGTCGGGGTATTGTTGGTGTAAATAGTCTGGAATATACCAGCCTTGCACCGTGCCACCTTTGAGTGTATTGCCAAGAATATCCACTTTGCCTGCTTGAATGCCTTTTTCTAGCACTGGCGAGCGCCCCATCCATACTTCGGCGATCACTTGCAGATCGTTTTGAATCAGCCCATTTTCTACAGCCACTCCTGCACCAGACACCAATTCCGTTGGGTAGCCATAGCCTTTTTCAATAATTTCTTGTAGTAAAGCCGTGGTAAATTGACCGCTCTCCCACGTGAGATCGGCGAATTTTATCGGCTTTTCTTCCGTTACCGCACGAACAGGCAAGGTAAGTAATACCAACGTAACGCCTAGTAGTAGGCGAGAAAAGAATAATTTCAACATAAAGTAACCTAATCAAAAGCAAAGGTTTGATTATAACGAAAAAACACGCATCCCCCACCTATTACAGCAAGAAATGCGTGTTCGTTATTGCGTCAAATTATTCTGTATAAGTTAAGGTTTCTACGGTTGTCAGTGGTTTATTGCCAGTGGTCGAACCGCCTGCCACAATCACTTTGCCTTTATAAGATACCGAAACCGATCCAGCGATACCTTGCGGTAACTGACCAACGATTGTCCATTTTTTATCTTTTAAGGCGTAAATTTCTGTGCGGAACATTTTTGGCGCATTAGCTGCACGATGGTCATAAACACCTTTGGCGTAGTTGGCACGAACGCCTGGGAAATTCGCCCCACCAGCCGCTAAATAAACGCCATTGGAATAACCGCCCACACCAGCGGCAATACCTTCTTGTAATTCATTTGCGCTTGGATTTGGTAAATCGCCTAAGGATTGCCATTTAACACCCTGTGGCTCTAATTGACCAATAGCAGTTTGTGGCGAACGCACGCCTGCTTTTAATTCGCCATTTACCACCAGCATTTTGCCATCACGAATATCCACTAATGCCCCAGCACGTCCGCCGTATGGGAAATAACCCACGTTTGCCCAGTGGTTGGTCGCAGGATCATAGCTTGCGATCATTGGATTAAAGAAGAAATCTTCTTTGCTCATCGCAAAATATTTATCAAAGACTTTGCCTTTATCCTCGCCAGCAGCTTTGACATCTTGGAACAAACCGTCCCAAATGTTTTGATTCACACCACCGAAGAAATAAATTTTGCCTTGATAACTCACTGCTGTCGTACCAGCTGTTGGCCCGAATGGTCCTCGTGTCATCAATTTTGTCCATTTTTTCGTAACAGGATCATACACATAGCCATCAAGTACCGTTTGATTGTCCGCTTTTGCGGTATTGCGGAAACCACCAAAGACGTACAATTTACCGTCCACGCCTGCCGCAGTAGCTTGATGTCTCACACCACCAGGGAAGGCCGGAATTTCTTCCCATTTTGCGTCAGGTTTACTTAAATCTAAGGCAAAGAATAAATCCGATTTCGAGCCAAGCCCCACATAAAGAGTATCGCCTACCAATGCCCCCGTATCAGAACCTGCAATAATTTTTGGCAAAGCAGGATAGGCATTCGTATCAACGGTTACTGTCGCAGCGAATGCACTCACAGAAAAGCTGGCAATACTTACTGCTAGCAAGTTTTTTTTGAAAAATTTACGCATAATTTTCTCCAATTATCATTGAACCACCATTTAGCCTAAAAAAATCCCTGTACTGCAAGGCAATACAGGGATGATCATTATTTGCTAAGGGCTTGAACTTCTTCTACCGCCGCTTTACATTCCGCAGGGTTGATACATTTTTCAATGAAGGTTGCATAATAAGGTTTCATTGCCGCACGGAACGGTTTCAAATCTGGGTGAGTAACGGTCATACCTTTACTTTCAAAGAATGACACGAGATTTTTTTCACCGTCTTGGAACAATTTCGTGTGATATTCCGCCGCTTTCTGTGCCGCATTTTTCACAACTTCTTGTAAATTAGGCGGCAATTCTTCCATTGTGGCATTGCTCACTAAGTACAGTTGGTCGTTCAAAATATGGTTTGTGAACGCCAAATATTTTTGCACTTCATAAAATTTTTGTGCATTGATGGTTGGTAATGGGTTTTCTTGCCCATCAACGGTGTTATTTTGCAAAGCAAGATACACTTCAGAGAATGGCATTGGGTCTGGCGTTGCCCCTACATATTTCGCAAATGCCACGTTAGTCGCCGCATTTGGCACACGTAATTTCAAGCCTTTCATATCTTTAATAGAATTGATCGGACGGTTTGAAGTAGTTTCACGTGTACCGTTGTAAGCATCCGCTAGCACGGTAATTTGGAGTTGGTTATTGATTTTATTCAATAAATCTTTACCAAATTTTGTTTCAAACAACGCTTTTTTCGCCACGTCAAAATTTGGAATCATATAAGGCAATGAAAAGACTTCCGCAGATGGCCAATAAATTTGGAAACGACCAGACTCGCCTAAGGTGAAGTCTAAAGCACCATCGCTTAACTGTTTGATCATCGCACGATCATCACCCAGTTGCGCACTAGGGTAAAGTTCAATTTGAATTTGACCGTTTGACTGTTTGTTGACTTCTTTTGCAAAAAACTCTGCCGCTTTATATTCATTCGAGCTGGTGCCAGCCACCATACCGAATTTCAATTCATAATCTGCAGCATTTGCAGTAGAAATCGCAAAAGCCACGCCAAGTGCTGCAAGGGTTAATTTTTTTAATGCCATAAATCCTCCAAGGAAATAGTAAAAGCAACTGGTATGTACGAACAAACCGTGAAACATTGTCGAGCAAACTGCACGAAACAGACACAGTATAAATGAAGTAAAAATTCATTTCTGCGACATGGATCACAAATTCGAAAAATAATTTACGTTTTATCCATACAAAAAAAGGACGATAAAACAGACAATCGCTTTTCACTTACCCATTCTCACCTTAATCTTTTGGAGTAAAACTTCAAGCAAGATAAAGGCTAGGCCGGAATTTTCTAAAATTTTTTGAAAAATTCCGACCTAGCTAAAAAAGAAAATCATCCGCTAAATGTAAAACCATTCTGCACTTTCGTGAAGAAAAATCTCCGCCATTGCTTGGTTGCCTTGTGCATTTAAGTGAATGCCATCAGTGTAAAAATGCGTTCGCTCAGCGCCATAACGCTCATTAAGCTCTTGATCGTAGTTGATAATCAACAATTTATTATCCGTCAGTGCATTGAGATCCGTTAGCCATTGAAACAGGTGCTGCATTTCCCTTTGAATGCGATCAAATTGCAGAAAGTCGGCTTTCTTTTGCTCCACTTGATTGGCGTAAGGCAAAGGACACAAGCCCAATATCGGCACGATGCCGTAAAATTCCGCCTGATGACAAAGCGCTTTGAGGTTCGCCTGTACTTGACCTGTGGGCGCACCAAAGGCGATATCGTTTAGTCCGCCCATAATGTGCAGAAATTGTGGGCGATGGGCGACAATATCTTGCTGAAAACGTGCCAACATTCCGCCTGTAGTATCCCCTGAAATGCCACGATTGGTTATCTGTGCCTGTGGCAATTTTTCCGCAACCAGCGAAACCCATCCTTGCGTTGCTGGTACGCCGTAACCAAAGGTTAAACTATCGCCGAGAAAATATAGTTTCACCGTTCGCTCCAAAATTTTCCAAAAAATTCCGACCTAGCGAAAATCAATCCACACCGTAAAAAACTTCGCCGATTTCGATTTTTTCTCGCCCATTGGCTTGTCGCCATTTGTTCACATCACGCAATGAGTACACGCAGCCACAATATTCTTGTTTGTAGAAATGTTCACGCTTGCTGATAGCCACGCCACGTTGTGCGCCGCCACCTTTGCGCCAGTTATAATCCCAAAAGGTTACGTCATCATAACGTGCGGCTGCACGCTCGGCTGCGCCCATTACTTGATTTATATCTTTCCAGCGAGAGATGCCTAAACTCGTTGTGAACACAGGAATGTTATGCTCGTGTGCAAATAAAGCCGTGCGTTCCAAGCGCATATCAAAACATTTCGTGCAGCGCTCACCACGCTCTGGTTCATTTTCAAGCCCTTTAATGCGTTCAAACCATTCTTTGCGATCATAATCGCCATCGTAAAAAGGAATGTTCCATTTCTCTGCAAAACGTTTATGTTCATTTTTGCGAATTTCGTATTCACGCTGTGGATGAATATTTGGATTATAAAAGAAAATCGTCACATCAATATCAGAGGCAACCACTGCTTCCATAATTTCCCCAGAACAAGGCGCACAACAGGAATGCAACAGTAATTTGTCGCAATTTTCAGGCAGAATTAGCTTGGGACGGACAAAAGGTGTGTTTGGATCGTTTTTCTGTTTCATTAAGTTACCTTAATACTGACGATCAACGGAAAGATAAGCTAAGGAAATGAGCGCATCTTTGTACGGGCTTTCGGGGATAATCGCAATGGCATCCACAGCTTTCTGTGCTTCTTCACGAGCGCGCTGCATTGCGTAATCCAAAGAATGGTGCGTAGCCATAATTTCTAACACCTCTGGCAAAATTTCACGCTTGCCGCCTTGCTCGATGGCGGCGGCGATCATTGCTTTTTGCTCGCCATTCGCATTATGCAAAGCGTGTAATAAAGGTAATGTTGGTTTGCCTTCGGCTAAATCATCACCAATATTCTTGCCTAGCGCTTCGCTACTTGCACTGTAATCCAGCACATCATCAACTAGCTGAAACGCAGTGCCTAAATAACGACCATACGCTTGGAAAGCTTGCTCTTGTTGTGCATCACAGTCAGCAACAATCGCCGCACATTGTGTGGCAACTTCAAATAAGCGTGCCGTTTTGCTGTAAATGACTTTCATATAGTCGCTTTCTGTCGTATCAGGGTTATTACAGTTAATTAGTTGCTGTACTTCCCCTTCAGAAATTACATTTGTCGCATCAGACATCACTCGCAATACGGCAAGCGAATCTAATTCAGTCATCATTTGAAAAGCACGTGTATAAATAAAGTCGCCCACTAGCACGCTCGCCGCATTACCAAAAGTGGCATTAGCCGTTGGTTTACCACGACGTAAGTCAGACTCGTCCACTACATCATCGTGCAAAAGGGTAGCCGTATGAACAAACTCCACAAAGGACGCACAGTTGATCATTTTCTTGCCAGAAAGCCCCAAAGCCTTGCCTGCCAATAAAGCGATCATTGGACGAATGCGTTTACCGCCGCTGGAAATAATATAAAAGCCGAGTTGATTAACAAGAGGAATGTCAGAGTCGAGTTGTGCGAGAATGTTCTCATTCACCGCCAGCATTTCTTGCTCAATCAAAGATTGGATGGCATTAAAATCCATTAAAGAATATTGTATTTTCATAAAGTTTAAGGTTCAGATCTGAAGAAAACGCAAGAATTGTACTGTATTTTATGCCCCGACTAAATCCCACAGATACAAAAAGCAGATTTTTTAAAATGCACAAAATAATCGCTTGCTTATAAGTCGCTTTTTCCGTAGAATTTGCGACCTATTTTATCAAATTTTGAAGCGCTAAATTGAGCGCATATTAGCGGAGTATTTATGTACGCAGTTTTCCAAAGCGGTGGTAAACAACACCGTGTAAGCGAAGGTCAAATCGTTCGCTTAGAGAAACTAGAAAAATCTACCGGCGAAACCGTTGAATTCGACAATGTTTTAATGGTTGTTAACGGTGAAGACGTTAAAATTGGTACCCCAGTTGTTGCTGGTGGAAAAGTAGTGGCTGAAGTAGTAGCTCACGGACGTGGCGATAAAGTAAAAATCGTTAAATTCCGTCGTCGTAAACATAGCCGTAAACAACAAGGTCATCGTCAGTGGTTCACAGAAGTGAAAATCACTGGGATTCAAGCATAATTTCAGAGGAGATCAAGTAGATGGCAACTAAAAAAGCTGGTGGTTCAACTCGTAACGGTCGTGATTCTGAAGCTAAACGCCTTGGCGTTAAACGTTTCGGTGGCGAATCTGTTTTAGCAGGTAGCATTATTGTTCGTCAACGTGGTACTAAATTCCACGCAGGTAACAATGTAGGTATGGGTCGTGACCATACTTTATTCGCAACTGCTGATGGTAAAGTTAAATTTGAAGTGAAAGGCGAAAAAAATCGCAAATACGTTAGCATCATTGCTGAGTAATTAACTTCAATAATAAATCCACCCCACAATTTTGTGGGGTTTTTTGTTTGTGGCTTATGATTCATTGGGAAAGTTATGGCAGATAATTCTTCAACAGCGCAACGTCCCGTTTCGGGGTTTCTTCTTGCACTCACCACCGTAATGATGTGGGGAGCTTTGCCTATTGCCGTATCGCAAGTACTAAAAGGAATGAATGTACAAACCATCGTTTGGTATCGCTTTTGCACAGCGATGCTCGGGCTGGGCTTATTCCTTCTCATCAAACGTGGTTTCCCTTCCCTACGCCATTTACACCTCCGCTATTGGTGGTTCTTGGTACTAGGTATCTTGGGGCTTGCTGGAAATTTTTATTTATTTAACGCCACATTGCAGTACATTCCGCCCACCACAAGCCAAATTCTCTCCCCTGTAACGGCATTTTTAATGCTGCTAGCAGGTGTTTTTATTTTTAAAGAACGCCTGATGATTACGCAAAAAATTGGCTTGGGATTGCTAATTCTCGGCTTAGCCCTATTTTTCAACGAACATTGGCAAGATTTCCTAGCGCTCAATTTATATTTTAAAGGGGTAATGCTTGGACTTTGTGCCTCGTTGGTATGGGTAACTTATGGGATAGCCCAAAAATTCTTGCTCACCAAATTTAAAGCACAACAGATACTTTTGCTCATTTATACAGGATGTTTTGTCATTTTTACGCCAACTGCCGAACCCAATCAAATTCACCAACTAACTATTTTTGAATTAGGTTGTCTAATTTTTTGTTGTGCGAATACCTTAATTGGCTACGGCTGTTATGCCGAAGCCTTAAACCGTTGGGATGTTGCCAAAGTCAGTGCAGTTACAACGCAAATCCCTATTTTTACAATGATTTTTTCCACGCTATTGGCGTGGTGGTTTCCGCAAACCTTCCATATCGAGAATTTAAATTGGATAAGCTATCTCGGTGCGTTAGTCGTCGTTTGCGGGGCATTAGTTTCAGCCATTGGGCATAAATTTATTCTGCTCAATGTGCAACAGAATAAACAATAGTTTAAGGAGATTTTATGAAGTTTATTGATGAAGCATTAGTACGCATTGAAGCTGGTGATGGCGGCAATGGGTGCGTAAGCTTTCGCCGAGAAAAATATGTGCCGAAAGGCGGTCCTGATGGCGGCGATGGCGGCGATGGCGGCGATGTGTATCTCGTTGCAGACAACAACCTAAACACCTTAGTCGATTATCGCTTTGAAAAACGCTACGCCGCAGAACGTGGTGAAAACGGCAAAAGCTGTAACTGCACAGGGCATCGTGGTAAAGACATCACCTTGCACGTTCCCGTTGGCACTCGTGCCATTGACGTGGCCACACAAGAAGTTTTAGCCGACTTAACCCACGTTGGACAAAAAGTTTTAGTTGCCAAAGGTGGCTATCACGGTTTAGGCAATAGCCGTTTTAAATCCTCCGTCAACCGCACCCCTCGCCAAAAAACCAACGGCACCGCAGGAGAAAAACGAGATGTGAAATTAGAATTAATGCTACTCGCTGATGTGGGAATGCTCGGACTGCCAAATGCAGGCAAATCTACCTTTATCCGCAGCGTATCTGCCGCCAAACCAAAAGTTGCCGACTACCCTTTCACCACGCTTGTACCAAGTCTAGGCGTAGTGAAAGTGGATGCGCATCGCAGCTTTGTGATCGCCGATATTCCAGGCTTAATCGAAGGCGCAGCGGACGGTGCTGGTCTTGGTATTCGTTTCTTAAAACATTTAGAACGCTGCCGTGTACTCATTCATCTCGTAGATCTCAACCCTGTTGATGAAAGCGATCCTGCTGATAACATTGCCGTCATCGAAGGCGAACTAGCGCAGTACAGCGAAAAACTCGCCAACAAACCACGCTGGTTGGTGTTTAATAAACTTGACACCTTAACAGACGAAGAAGCCCGTGAACGCATTCAAAACGTACTCACCCGCTTAGGTATCGCCGAAGATGGCGAAGGTGCGGAAAAAGTGTTCCGCATTTCCGCCGTAACAGGCGAAAATGTACCTGCACTATGCCGTGAAATTATGGACTTCATCGAAGCCAACCCAGTAGAAGCTGCCGATGCTGAAACCGAAAGTAACGAAGTCAACTTCAAATGGGATGACTACCACAAAGAACAGCTCAACCAAGCTGATGATTGGGATGACGACTGGGACGATGAAGATGATGACGGTGTAGAAATCATTTACGAACGCTAAGGCGTTTTACCTAAGGCTGGAATAAATGACAAAATTTTGCCAAAAATTCCGGCCTTTCTTTTAAAGCCCAAACTTAACGGAGTTTTTATGAGACTAAAACACACTTTCTTAACCCTAACCCTTGCCGCTACTTGTGCCACCAGCGTTTTCGCCAACACGGCCAACCAAGATGCAACGACACAAGCCACAATGACAAATGTTATCAGCCTGCGCACTGAAGTGTCACGCAACATCGCCCACAACTTCTGGCAAGTTCGTTTGTTCACACGCCACGAATCCCAATCCCTCGCTGAGGCAAGCAACGCCACCAACACCACACTCGCCAAAGCGTTAAAAATTCTCAAAGGATTCAAAAATGTACAAATCAAAGAAAACAACATTTCCAGCTACGTACATTACAACGACAAAAACGCCCAAGACGGCTGGACAGTCAGCGGCAGCTTAACCTTACGCAGTAAAGATAATCTCGAATTATCCAAAGCTCTCACCGCTTTAAACGGCGTAATGGCGGTGCAATCCTTATCATCAGGCGTAACCAAAAACAAAATCGCCAGCATCGATGACGAAATGATCAAACAAGCCTTAGCGCAATTTGAACAAAAAGCAGCATTCATTGCTAAAAACCTTGGGGCGACCGGGTATGAGCTTGTCTACGCCAACGTAGGCAGCCCACTAAGCGACAGCTACGGCCAAAGCGTTGTACCACAAAACTACAACTTAGCCCGAGCCAGCGCAGCAACCCCAATACTCGGCGTAGAACAATCCACATTCCGCGCCTACGTTGATGGTCAAATTCACCTACTCAACAAAACCCCAGTGAACCTTCCGAAGTAGCCAATAATAAAAATCCTTTGCCAAAGCAAAGGATTTTTCATACCACCACCGCCGGAATTTTCGCAAAAATTTCGGCGTTCTGATTGATTTAGGCGTTTAAGCTGGTGATTTGTTCTAAGAACGCTTTGGTGCGTTCGTGGCGTGGGTTATCAAACAGCTCTTGAGGCGTGCCTTCTTCCACGATCACACCTTTATCCATTACCACTACTTTATCCGCCACGTCGAGGGCGAATTTAATTTCGTGAGTTACCACTACCATCGTCCAGCCATCGTTTACCAAGTTTTTCATTGTGCTTAGCACTTCCTGCACCAATTCTGGGTCAAGGGCGGAGGTTGGTTCATCAAACAGCAGTAATTCTGGAGCAATCGCCAACGCACGTGCAATGCCCACGCGTTGTTGCTGACCGCCTGACAGTTGGTAAGGGAACAAACCTTGTTTGTCGTGCAAACCGACTTTATCCAACAGCACTAAGGCTTCTTTTTCTGCCTCGTCCTTTGGGCGTTTCTGCACATAAATCGGTCCTTCGGTTACGTTTTGTAAGACCGTTTTGTGCGGAAACAAATTATACTGCTGAAACACCATTCCTGAACGGCGGCGTAGGGCGAGTATGGTTTTACTGTTTGGTTTTTGGGCAAAATCAATGAAAAACGGATTTGGCTCGGTGAAATCAATAGCTCCCTGTTCTGGCATTTCCAGTGCGTTTAAACAGCGTAAAAATGTGGTTTTACCTGAGCCTGATGGCCCTAAAATGACTACCACTTGCCCACGCTGAATATCTAAATCAATGCCTTTTAACACCTCATTTTCGCCAAACGTTTTATGAATATTGCGAATTTTGATCATCGTTTTATCCTACTCATCAAAAGAAAATTAATGTGAAAAGCGTGCGAAACGTTTTTCAAGGCGAGCTTGCACTAAGAAAAGTACAAAACAGAAACACCAATAAATGGCGGCGGCTTCAATGTACACTGGCAAGAAATCGTAAGACATATTCGCCATTTGCTGAGCGACACGGAACATTTCTGTTACGGTAACAATAGAGGCAAGTGATGTGTCTTTAAACAAACCGATGAAGGTGTTACTCAATGGCGGCACGGCGATTTTAATCGCTTGCGGTGCAATGATACGGCGGAAGGTTTGCATATAGGTCATACCAATGCTGAACCCTGCTTCCCACTGCCCACGAGGCACAGCTGAAATCGCCGCACGTACCGTTTCAGAACCATACGCCCCAATATTTAGAGAAAATCCAATCACCGCCGCAGGGATTGGATCAATATAAATCCCTAGCGCTGGCAAGCCATAAAAAACTATAACCAACTGCACGAGCATTGGCGTACCACGAATGATGGAAATGTAGACTTTCAAAATGCCCAACACAATACGGTGAAATGTGGTTTTTACAGGGGTTACACGAATTAATGCCACAGAAAAGGCAATCGCCATACCACAAATAAAAGACACAATTGCCAAAGGAATTGACACTAAAATAGCGGCTTTCAGCATCGGTAAAAATGCCGACATAACCAAGTCCACTCGGTTATCCGACATAAAAGGGAGCGCGTGTAATAGCTCGGAAATAAAATTATTTAACACTGATGTCCCTACCAAAGAATTCTTCACCTAATTTACGCAATGTGCCGTTTTCTCGTAGCACTTCGATTGCCGCATCAATTTTTTTCAACGCTTCTTCGTTGCCTCTATTTAAGACAAGCCCTGCACCGCGTTTGTCTGGGGATTCCCACACAATCACAAAAGGTGATTTTGGATGAGATTTTAAATAATCAAAAATAGCGAGCGAATCGTTAAAGGTTAAATCCGCACGTTTTTGTTCGATCAATTTTAACGACATCGCCATCCCGTCCACTGGAACGATTTTTGCGCCGTAATGTAGAGCTAATTCACCGTAATGAGAGTTAAGCGATGAGGCGGCCTTTTTGCCTTTTACATCATCAATGCTTTTCACATCACCATTTTTACGTGCAAGTAAAACAGCACCTGAGTAGTTGTAAGGGGTTGATTTGTCAAATGTTGCACGGCGTGCTGGTGTGGTTAGCGACACTTGGTTGGCCACCATATCAAAACGTCCAGCTTTTAAGCCAGCAAGCATTGCACTCCATTCCGTTTCTTTGAAAACCACTTTCACACCAAGCTGTTTAGCGATGGCTCGTACCACTTCTACATCGTAGCCTGTCAATTTGCCTTCGGCATTGTGATAAGTGAAAGGCTTGTAGGTCCCTTCCGTACCTACGGTAATTGTGCCGTGATTATCAATTTCTTGTAGCAAGGTTTCCCGTGCAACACCATTTACGGAAGCAAACACAGCCGCTGAAACCAGTACGGTACTTAACAATTTACGCATTGTTAACTCCTTATAAGTAGAAAATTAAAAGTTAAAAGTAAAAAATTCTGGGCGTAACCTTATTAAAACCTTGCTTTTCAGTCAAGTATTTTCTGCCCTTCGGCTGGTCTTTATCAATGAAAAAACGCTGTTAGAAAATCTAACAGCGTTATGCTAAACAGGGATTACTGCCAATAGCTGGCAGCTGAGGTTATAAAAAGAGATGAGCAAATAATAAACCAAAACCAACGCTAAATGCCATACTTAACAAGCCTGGCAACATAAAGCTGTGGTTGAACACGTATTTCCCAATGCGTGTGGTGCCTGTAGTATCAAAATCGATACTCGCAATGATTGGCCCATAGTTTGGGATAAAGAAATAACCGTTCACTGCTACGAAAACCCCAATCAATATAGGGGCTGGAATACCAATCGCAATCGCAATCGGGAACAAGGTCGCCACCGTTGCCCCTTGACTGTTAACCAACACAGACAACGCAAACAATGCAAAGGCAAACGCCCAAGGTGCGACATGTACAAGGCTAGATACGGACATTTTCACTTCGTTGATATGCGCATTCATTAGCGTATCACCAAGCCACGCAATACCGAAAATTGCAATTACCGCACGCATACCTGCGTGGAATACGGAACCTTCCGTAATGGCGTTACTATTTGGTTTACATACAAAAATAATTATCGCACCCACAGAAAGCATAATAATTTCAATGGCATGCGCCATTCCCATTGGTTTGCCGTTAAATTCAGGACGCAACACAGGCAATGCTCCCATTAGCACCACTAAAATCGCACCAAAAATGAACAGCCAAAAAGAAATTTTCGCACTTTTGCCTAATTTCTCTTCTTCCACATCATTGGTATCAAGATACTCTTCTACATAATGCGGATCTTGTAACAATTTTTGATAATTTGGGTCATCTTTTAATTCTTTACCCATTTTGTTCACAAAGAAGCAAGCACAGAACAAGCCTAGTAAAGTCGCTGGAATCGTTACCATTAAAATGCTACCCAACGTATAGCCTGCATAGGCACCACCAGCTTTTTCAAAGAACGCCGCAACGGTTACCACCGCTGCTGCAATCGGGCTTGCCACAATGGCAAATTGCGAGGCGATAACTGCCATAGAAAGTGGACGTTCAGGGCGAATGCCGTTATGGCGTGCCACTTCTGCAATCACAGGCAAAACAGAATAGGCCACGTGACCAGTACCTGCCATCACGGTGAAAATCCAAGTAACCGCAGGTGCCATAAACGTAATGTATTTTGGATTTTTACGTAGCATTTTCGTTGCAATGCGAATCATATAATCCAAACCACCAGCCGCCTGCATTGCCGCTGCAGCGGACACCACTGCCATAATCATCAACATAACGTCAATCGGCAAACCACCAGGTTCTAAACCAAAACCAAAGCATAAAATGGCAAGCCCAACCCCACCCATTACACCAAGCCCGATACCACCAATTCGTGCACCAAGCAAGATACACAACAGCACCAAAGCAAACTGAATATAAAACATTAAAGACATAGCGTCCTCCCTAAAAAGTAAAACTCACTGTTAATCAGCACGGGAATTATACTCCAGTAAAAGGTGAACATTTATGATAAAAATCAAAAATTTTATGCTCATTTTTTGCAAAAATTCCCATAAAAATTCCGATCCTGTCGCTCCTTTAACCTACGCTGGAATTTTTGAGAAATTTTTATCTCGTCTTTATGCACCCTTTGCCTTTTGTTAAACTAGCCCAATTTTATCAACGCAAAATATACTATGTCTGATATGTCTGATTTAGCCAGCCGTTACGCCCAAGAGCTAACGCAAAAAACCGAAAAACTGCAAGCAATGCTCGCCCCTTTTAACACCCCAAGCCTGAGCGTTTACCCCTCCCAACCGCAACATTACCGAATGCGTGCGGAATTTCGCATTTGGCACGAGGGTGATGATTTATTTCACATAATGTTCGACCAAGCCAGCAAGCAACGCTACCGTGTGGATAATTTCCCAACGGCCAGTTTGCTCATCAACCAAATGATGCAAGCCCTGTTGCCTTTGCTCAAAGTTAGCCCTGTACTGCGAAACCGCCTATTCCAAATTGATTATTTAAGCACGCAATCAGGCAAAATTATCGTCAGCCTGCTCTACCACAAAACCTTAACAGAAGAATGGGAAAATGCCGCACGCCAACTGCGTAGCCAATTGCAAGTGCAAGGCTTTGACTTGCAACTCATTGGGCGAGCCAGCAAGCAAAAAGTTTGTCTTGACCACGACTACATAGACGAAACGCTGACCGTAAACGGCAAAAGCTTTATTTCACGCCAAGTGGAAAACAGTTTCACCCAGCCAAACGCAGGCATTAACGAACAAATGCTAAGCTGGACACTGGACTGCACCAAAAACAGCCAAGATGATGATTTACTTGAACTTTATTGCGGAAACGGCAACTTTTCTGTGGTGCTGGCACAAAATTTCCGCCAAGTGCTGGCCACTGAAATCGCTAAGCCATCTGTGGAGGCGGCGCAATTTAACATTCAAGCCAACCACATTGATAACTTGCAAATTATCCGAATGTCCGCCGAAGATTTCACCCTAGCAATGCAAGGTGTGCGTGCCTTTTACCGCTTGCGGAATGTGGATTTGAGTAGTTACCACTGCCGTACCATTTTAGTGGATCCACCACGTGCGGGGCTTGACCCAGCCACCATCAAGCTGGTGCAAAATTACGATCGCATTTTGTACATTTCCTGCAATCCAAACACCCTTGTAGAAAATTTAAGCGAACTTTGTACTACCCATCGCATTGAAAAAGCGGCACTTTTTGACCAATTCCCATTCACTTCCCATTTGGAAACTGGCGTATGGTTGATTCGCAAGTAGCCCTGCAACTGCGAGATGAAACGCTCGATAACGCCACTCGCAATGCTTTTTTCCAGCGCTGTGCCGAAATGGGGATCGCAAATGATCCCCAATCGCCGCTCGCCCTTGTACAAACCGTTGATCGCATTGAATTACGCAAAGTTGACGAGCCAAAGTTAGGGGCGATTTTTGTGGATTTCGTGGGCGGTGCGCTTGCCCATCGCCGTAAATTTGGCGGCGGACGTGGCGAGGACATCGCCAAAGCTGTTGGCGTAAAAAAAGGCGAATTGCCAAGCATCATTGACGGCACCGCAGGGCTAGGGCGAGATGCCTTCGTTCTCGCTGCCTTAGGCTGCAAAGTTCGCTTAGTGGAACGCCACCCTGTGGTGCGTTTACTGCTGGAAGACGGCTTACAGCGTGGTTACACCGACCCTGAAATCGGTAGCTGGCTTAAAGAAAATTTACAGCTGTTGCCTGTGCGCTATTTACAGGAGCTCGATCCCGCCGTAGACGGCGCCGACAGCGTCTATCTCGACCCAATGTATCCGCACCCACAAAAAAGCAAAAAAGCACAAATCAAAAAAGAAATGCGAGTGTTCCAGCATTTAGTAGGCGCAGATTTAGACGCTGACAGCCTGCTCGCCTCAGCACTGCAACTGGCGAAAAAACGAGTAATTGTCAAGCGCCCTGACTACGCCGAACCACTCGCCAATGCCAAGCCCACATTGAGCCGTGCAATGAAAAGCCATCGTTTTGATATTTATGTAAAATCTGCCTTAAACCCTACGCTGGAATTTTCCTAAAAATTCCGGCATAACCAAAAAGGAACGTTTATGATTAAAATCTACCACAACCCACGTTGCTCCAAGAGCCGTGCTACCCTTGCTTTGCTGGAAGAAAAAGGCATTGCCCCTGAAATTCACACCTACTTAGACGGCACGCTCAGCACTGCGGATCTCGCCGATCTAATGCAAAAACTCGGCTTAACGGACGCACGCCAACTAATGCGCCGTAAAGACACACTTTACAAAGAATTGGATTTAGACAGCGAAAGCCTAAGCCAAGCGCAGTTGCTCGCCACGCTCCAACAAAACATCGCCCTGCTCGAACGCCCTATTGTGGTCAACGGCAACCAAGCCGCCTTCGGTCGCCCACCAGAGCAAGTATTGGAAATTTTATAAAGTAGCAAGGCCGGAATTTTTGTCAAAATTTTGAAAAAAATTCCGGCCTACGTTTTTAATAAGAGAATTTACTTGATTGCGTCAGCGATAACGGCGCCGCCTAAGCAGACTTCGCCTTGATAGAAGACGGCGGATTGACCGGGTGTTACGGCGATTTGTGGTTCGTCAAACCATACTTCGAGGTTGCCATCGGCTAATGGTTTGATTTCGCACGGAATATCTTGCTGGCGGTAGCGGGTTTTCACGGTGCAACGCAGTGGGTTTTCTAAAACTTCACCGCTAATCCAATGCACTTGCTGGCCGATTAAACCTCGTGAGAGCAAGGCGCTGTTGTCCAGCCCTTGTGCGACCACTAAAACATTGCGGTCGAGATCTTTTTCCACTACATACCATGCATTTTCACGCATTCCTTTAACACCACCAATGCCTAAGCCTTTGCGTTGCCCTAAGGTGTAGTACATTAGGCCGTCGTGCTTGCCGATAATTTCGCCGTTTTGAGTTTCGATATTACCCGGTTGTGCGGGTAAGAAACGCGCGAGAAAATCTTTGAATTTGCGTTCGCCGATAAAGCAGATCCCTGTGGAATCTTTTTTCTTCGCAGTGGCTAAGCCGAGATCTTCGGCGATGGCACGCACGATAGGCTTTTCAATTTCGCCCACAGGAAACAGGCTTTGTGCCACTTGACGCTCAGTGATGGCGTGCAAGAAATAGCTTTGATCTTTGTTGGTATCTAAGCCTCGCAACAGTAACGCTTGCCCTGTTTGTGCGTCAAAACCTTTGCGAACGTAATGCCCTGTAGCGATGAAGTTTGCACCGAGATCTTCGGCAGCATATTCTAAGAAGGCTTTAAATTTAATTTCTTTGTTGCACAAAATATCTGGGTTTGGCGTGCGCCCTGCTTTGTATTCGGCTAAGAAATGTTCAAACACGTTGTCCCAATATTCCGCCGCAAAGTTGATTTTATGTAAAACAATGCCTAAGCGATCGCACACAGCTTGTGCGTCCGCTAAGTCCGCTGCCGCAGTGCAGTAATCCGTGTCGTCATCTTCTTCCCAGTTTTTCATAAACAAGCCTTCCACTTGGTAGCCTTGCTGTTGCAAGATAAAAGCAGAAACGGAAGAATCCACGCCGCCCGACATTCCACAAATCACTTTAATTTTTGCGTTTGTTTCACGTTCTTCAGGGGTAATTTGGGGAAAATGTTGTTCGTATGTCGCTGATTTCATTACTATTTCACTTCGTAAAATTCAGGTTTTTCGCCTTTTTCTGTTTTTTGGCTAAAACGTGCAAGTTCCGCTGCTGTAATTTCGCCAAGAGCAACTTTTTCTTTTAAGTTGTCGCAAGGTTCCTCACAGTCGCACACTTTTTTCATTCCCATTGTGGTTAAACCACCGCAACTACCTTGTAGCACACGGCGCTTGAAAATAAAGCCGAGCGCTAGGCAGATAATCACGAGAATAAAAAACGCAAAAGCGAATAGAAATGTCTCAATAGTTGGGCTCATAAAATTTCCTTTGTTGAATGTTACTGTTCCGTAGATTTTGCAATTTTTGCAAAGGCTGGCGACATTTTGACAATAAATTTGTCGCCTTGTTTAATGATTAAGTAAACGGCTAAATTATGTGCTTTTGCTACTTCAAGTGCTTTATCTTCACCTAAAACGAAAAGCCCTGTGGATAAGCCGTCTGCAATCATTGTATTTGGTGCGATCACCGTGATCGATGCCAAATGATGTTGTACTGGGTAACCAGTATTTGGGTTAATTTCGTGAGTAAAACGTTTGCCGTCTTGCTCAAAATAATTGCGGTAGTCACCTGAGGTCGCCATTCCTTGATTAGCTAAACCCACAATAGTTTGCACGGCACGTGTGCCGTTATAGCGTGGATCTTCAATACCGATTTCCCAAGGGCGATGACGTTCATTTTTACCTTGTGCATAAATTTCGCCACCAATTTCTACCATATAATTTGTTACGCCAAGTGAAACGAGATAGCGTGCCACTTGATCTACGCCAAAGCCTTTGGCTATGGAGGATAAATCAATGTAAAGATTTGGTGTGCTTTTCGCTAAATAGAACTGCCCATTTTTCTCGGTTAATTTCAGTTTGTCGATACCAACAGTTTGCATTGTTTGGGCGATTTTTTCTGCACTTGGGGCGGTATCCGTACGTTTCGTAGGACCAAAGCTCCAAATATTGACCAATGGACCAACGGTAATGTCTAAGGCACCTTGCGTTACTTTATTTAAGCTCATTGCCGTTGCGACAACGGTTGCAAATTCTTTTGAAATTGGGAATGGAGTGTTGATTTGGTGCAATTCGTTAAAGCGACTAATCTCCGAGGTCGGAATAAAAGTAGACATTTGGCGATTCACTTCTTTTAGTACATCGTCTACTTGGGTTTGAACCTGTTCTGGGCTAAGTTTTAGCGCGTCGTCAATATATTTTATGTGATAAGTGGTTCCCATCGTGCGCCCACTTAGGGTAATTTCTTCCTGCTGTCCGAATTGAAGCAAGGTCGAACGTGCGCCGATAAAAACAAGAATGAAGATCAGTACACCGAGAATAGCCGCTTTAACGGGACGGGACTGATGTGGTTTTATGATTGCCATAATATTGCCTTGATTAAAAAGTAAATCTAAAAATGGTGAAAGCGGTCATTACGACCGCTTATTTTTTTATTAAATATTCCGACCCTAGTAGGCAAGGAAGATTTTAGTTAGCCACCGAAGTCATCGAGTAGGATGTTTTCATCTTCTACACCGAGATCTTTGAGCATTTTAATCACGGATTCCGTCATAATCGGTGGTCCACACATATAGAATTCACAATCTTCTGGTGCTTCGTGGTTTTTCAGGTAGTTATCATACACAACGTTATGGATAAAGCCTGTGTAACCATCCCAGTTATCTTCTGGTTGTGGATCTGAAAGTGCGATGTGCCATTCAAAGTTTGGATTTTCTTCTTGAAGTTTGTTGAAATCATCTTCATAGAAAATTTCACGTTTAGAACGAGCACCATACCAGAAACTAATTTTACGTTTACTGTGTAAGCGTTTTAATTGGTCAAAGATATGTGAACGCATTGGTGCCATACCAGCACCACCACCGATGAAGACCATTTCCGCATCGGTGTCTTTTGCGAAGAATTCACCGAATGGACCAGAAATTACAACATCATCACCTTCTTTTAATGACCAAATGTAAGATGACATTTGACCTGGTGGCACGTTCGGATTACGTGGCGGTGGCGTTGCAATACGCACATTCAGCATAATAATGCCTTTTTCTTCTGGGTAAGATGCCATTGAGTATGCACGAGAAATATGTTCGTCAACTTTTGACACATAGCGCCAAAGATCGAATTTATCCCAATCTGGGTGATATTCTTCTGGAATATCGAAATCTTTGTAGTAAACCGTATGCGGATCTGCTTCAATTTGAATGTAGCCACCTGCACGGAATGGTACTTCTTCCCCTTCTGGAATTGCCAATTTAAGCTCTTTGATGAAGGTTGCTTTGTTATCGTTAGAAATAACTTTACAGTGCCATTTTTTAACACCGAATACTTCTTCAGGCACGTCAATTTTTAAGTCGTTTTTCACGCTTACTTGACACGCTAAACGATAACCTTCTTTCGCTTCACGTTTTGAAATTTTTGCTAATTCTGTTGGTAAAATGTTACCACCACCTTCTTCAACACGTACTACGCACTGACCGCAAGTACCGCCACCACCACAAGCGGAAGGTACGAAGATACCTTTGCTTGCTAAAGCGCCGAGTAGTTTGCCACCAGCAGCAACGCTAACGGTTTTTTCAGGATCGTGGTTAATTTCGATGGTCACATCACCTGTGCTCACTAATTTAGATTTTGCAAATAAAATTAATACTGCTAAAACTAAAATAATGATGGTAAACATCGCGATACCAAGTGTAATCGTCATATCCATCTATTAATACTCCTTACAATTTGATACCAGAGAAAGACATAAAGCCAATGGCCATCAATCCTGCAGAAATGAAAGTGATACCAAGACCTCGCAAGCCTGCTGGTACGTCGGAATATTTCATTTTTTCTGTGATCCCTGCAAGGGCGACAATCGCCAGCATCCAGCCTAAACCAGAACCAAAGCCGTATACGATGGATTCAGGGAAATCGTAGTCACGTTGAACCATAAAGGACACGCCACCAAAAATTGCACAGTTTACTGTAATCAATGGTAAGAAAATCCCTAAGGCGTTATAAAGTGCTGGGAAATATTTATCCAATACCATTTCAAGGATCTGTACCAATGCTGCAATTACACCGATAAAGGTGATAAAGTTTAAGAATGTTAAGTCAACACCTTTCACTAATGCACCGCTTTTAAGAATGTAGGTATAAACAAGTTGGTTGACTGGTACTGAAATACCCAATACAACTGTTACTGCAATCCCTAAACCAATAGCAGTAGATACCTTTTTGGAAACTGCCAAGAAAGTACACATTCCCAAAAAGAATGAAAGTGCCATATTTTCGATAAAGACCGACTTAACGAAAAGGCTAATATAATGTTCCATAGTTTAATCCTCCACCTGTTCTGGTTTTAAGGTGCGGATGCCCCAAATGATAAAACCGATAATAAAGAATGCACTCGGTGCAAGTAGGAATAAGCCATTGGTTTGGTACCAACCACCATTTTGAATAGTGTTAAATACGGTCATACCGAAGAATTTACCAGAACCAATAAGTTCACGAATGAACGCAACCGCTAAAAGCATTGCACCATAACCTAAGCCGTTACCGATACCATCAACAAAGCTTGCAATAGGATCAGACTTCATAGCAAAAGCTTCAGCACGACCCATTACGATACAGTTGGTAATAATCAAACCAACGAATACGGAAAGCTGTTTTGATAAACCATAAGCGTATGCACGTAACACTTGGTCAACAAGAATTACCAAAGAGGCAATAATTGCCATTTGTACAATGATACGAATGCTATTAGGAATGTAGTTACGAATACAAGAAATAAAGAAACTTGAAAATGCAGTAACTAAACTTACAGCAATCGCCATAACAAAGGCTGTTTCTAATTTCGTGGTAACCGCTAATGCAGAACAAATACCAAGAATTTGTAGTGCGATTGGATTGTTATCAATAATTGGAGAAAGTAACAATTTTTTAAGTGAAGTTTTAGCCATTATTTAAGTTCCCCTTTTCTGAAATGATCTAAGAAAGGACCAAAACCATTTGGACCAAACCAATAGCTAAATGTCCCTTGAACACCATTTGATGTTAATGTCGCACCACTAATGCTGTCGATACCGTGTTCACGACCATAAACTGGATTACTTGCAGCGCCTTTGCCAACCACAATGGCAGATTGACCTTGTGCATTAAATAAATTTTTACCAACAAATTGTGCTTGCCATTTAGGGTTCTCAATTTCGCCACCCAATCCTGGAGTTTCACCTTCATCGTAATAGGTAATTCCTTTGAGTGTGTCGCCATTTGGTGCCACAGACACAAAACCGTACATTACAGACCAAAGACCTGTACCGTAGATCGGAAGAACCATTTGTTGAAGTTGACCATTATCCCCTTTTACTAAGTAAATTTGGGCTAACTTAGCACGAACACGTAAGCCTGCTTTATCTAAATCCGCAGGAATTGGCTGACTAGTTTTTGGATTTTTCGCTGCAGCAACAGCATCAAAGCCCGCAGGACATTGGGTATATGTACCAGCATCTAAGTCAACACAACGTGTTTCAATTTTATTAGCAAAGATTTCACGAACTTCTTTACCTGTTGCTTTTGCTGGCAGTAAATCTGCTACACGTAAAATACTTTTTTGTTTATCAAGTAACTTTTGTTCTTCTTGACGTGGTTTAAGCAAAGTAGCTGAACCAGCAACAATAATAGAACAAACTAAACTTAATAGCACAACAACGGTAATTGTTCCGCCAATACTATCTTTATTAAATTTAGCCATTACGAACTCTCCGACGTTTAATATTTGCTTGAACTACCGCATAGTCAAATAACGGTGCAAATAAGTTAGCAAATAGAATTGCCAACATCATACCCTCTGGGTAGGCTGGGTTTACGACACGAACTAATACGCACATTACACCAATCAGACCACCGTACCACCATTTACCTTTATTGGTAAATGACGCAGAAACAGGGTCAGTCGCCATAAAGATCATACCAAGTGCGAACCCACCCAGAACTAAGTGCCAGTACCAAGGCATTGCAAACATTGGGTTTGTAGTTGAGCCGATCCAGTTGAATAAACTAGATGTTGCAACCATACCGATGAACACACCTAAAATAATGCGCCAAGATGCAATACGAGCGAACACGATAAACGCACCACCGATCAACAATGCTAGGGTAGAGGTTTCACCAATCGCCCCTGGAATATTTCCAAGAAAAGCGTCAAGCCATTGGATTGGTTGACCTGTTGAAACGTGTTTCAATGCTGGTAAACCACCTTGCGCCCATTGTGAGAGTGCGGTTGCACCAGAATAACCATCAGCGGCTGTCCACACTAAGTCACCTGAAATTTGACCAGGATAGGCGAAGAATAAGAATGCACGACCTGCTAAAGCTGGGTTTACGAAGTTACGGCCTACACCACCGAACACCTCTTTCGCTACAACCACACCAAAAGTCGCAGCCAATGCTGCTTGCCATAATGGTAATGTCGGCGGAACAATTAAAGCCAAAAGGATAGAAGTTACGAAGAAACCTTCGTTGATTTCGTGTTTACGAATCATCGCAAACAAGACTTCCCAGAAACCACCCACAGCGAAAATCACCAAATAAATTGGTAAGAAGAAAATTGCACCTAAGAGCATTTTCATTCCCCAACCTGCGTCAGGTGAAAGAATGCCAAGCAAGTTCGCTAAGCTATAATGCCAATCGTTTGCTACATTTAATGCAATGTTATGTACAAAATCACCAACGTGTAACGCAGCAAATGCTTGGTTACCCACATTGTACATTCCGTAGAACATTGCAGGGAAAAGTGCTAGCCACACTAACACCATCATACGTTTGGAATCGATGGCATCACGAATGTGCGATGCACCTTTTGTTACCAAGCCTGGAGTATAAAGAAATGTGGCAGTGGCTTCGTAAAGTGCATACCATTTCTCATATTTACCGCCTGGTAAAAAATTAGGTTCCATTTTTTCTAAAAGATGTTTTAAACCCATTTTTTAACCGTCCTTCTCAATTTGATCTAATGCTTGGCGCAATAGTGGTCCGTATTCTGTTTTTCCTGGACACACAAATGTGCAAAGAGATAAATCTTCTTCATCTAACTCTAAACAGCCTAATGCTTGTGCGCTGTCAGTGTCTTTTGATGCTAAATCACGTAATAAGAGCGTTGGAATAATATCCAATGGCATTACACGTTCGTATAAACCGATTGGAACCATTGCACGATGTCCACCGTGAAGTGCAGTCGTAAAGTTAAATAGTTTTTTACTGAAATGACCAAGTGTTGTACGGGTAAGAGAGTATTTATCCGCACCAGGTGCGATCCAGCCTAAAAATTCTTTTGTACGACCTTCTTCTAATACAGAAACTTGCAATGCATAACGGCCTAAGTAATTATGAGGACCAGCTGCTTTGAAACCGCTTAACACTGAACCTGAAATCACACGGTTATCACCGTCTTTAAGCTCATCTTTGGTTAATTGAGATAAGTTTGCACCAAGCATTGTTTGTACTAGACGTGGTTTTTTAACCTGTGGTCCAGCTAATGCCACCACACGGTCAAGGTGAAGTTCGCCTGTTAAGAATAATTTACCGATAGCGATCACATCTTGATAATTAATATGCCACACTATTTTATTGGTACCTACGGGATCAATAAAATGAATATGGGTTCCCACTAACCCCGCAGGATGAGGACCTTTAAATTCGTGAACTTCTAACCAACGTGCATCAACCGCTGGAATATCACTACCTGCGGCTTTACAAAGATGGATTTTATTGGTTTCAAGTTGACCAATCGCATTTAAACCACTAACAAACGCTTCACGTTCTTTCGCAATAATCAATGCAGGATCAGCGGCCAATGGATTGGTATCCATTGCGTTGATGAAAATTGAGTTTGGAATTGCATCAATGGCGGGTACTTTGCTGTATGGACGGGTTCTAAATGCTGTCCATAAGCCTGATTCTTGCAAGTTTTTACGAATTTGATCATCCGTTAAACCTGTGATTTCATCAGGACGATATTGTGCGAATGTAACTTGTTCATTACCTTGCACTTCAATCACAACAGATTGTAAGACACGCTTTTCTCCGCGATGAATAGCAGTAATTTTACCGCTCACAGGTGCTGTGAAAACCACACCAGGATTCTTTTTATCTTCAAAAAGAACTTGCCCCTTTTTCACTACATCACCTTCACGCACCTTCATAGAAGGACGCATACCAACGTATTCTTCGCCAAGCAAAGCAACTTCGCTAACAGCATTGCCGTTATGGATTACTTGTTCTGGTTTCCCTGCGATAGGAACATCCAAGCCTTTTTTAATCGTAATCATATTGTTTGCACTACTTTTCGTGAGTTAAAAAACACTTACAGCTAACGCTGTAACCTCATTTTGAGCAATACCCCAGCACATAATTTTCCAAAAACAGTAAAATAGGGCTGGAAGAACTTCATAAAATAATACTCAAATTCTTCTTTTATCTGAGCTTCTACGTTTAGAATGCTCAAAAAAAAGTACATTCACTTTTTGATAAAAAATAAGATCAGTATTTTAACATCTTTTCTACTTAGAATGAACGTTTTAACCCAAAGTTGCATTAAAAAACTACACATCGACCAAAGAACATAAATCCCCTGCTGGTATTGAAAAAATAATTATAAATTGCAATTTTTTTTGCATTTATTCGGTAGCTTTACTATACTGCGACAACATTACTTTCCACTCATCTAGCCATTAAAATTCTGTACAAACAAAGGAGGGAGCTATGTCTAATCCCAACTGGTCGACTTACGAAAATATTATAAAAGCAATGGTAAAACCCGCACTTGGTTGTACTGAACCCATTGCTGCTGCCTATGCGGCTGCATTGGCCAGAGAAATGCTCAGTGCACCGCCCACTAATATCAACGTTTATGTATCCTATAATCTTTATAAAAATGCGATGGGCGTATTTGTGCCTGGTACAGGGCAAATGGGGCTAGCGATTGCCGCAAGTGCAGGTGCTTTTGGTGGCGACCCGACAAAAGGCTTAGAAGTGCTAGCCAATATTGATGACGCAAGCGTTGCACAAGCACAAGCGTTGATTGACGCTGGCAAGGTCAATGTTTTCCGCAAAGCGGTTGATGAATTTATTTACTGTTTGGTGGAAATGACGGACGGCACAGACAACGTTGCGGTGGAATTAAAAGGCGGTCATACGCAAATTTCACAAAAAACACGCAACGGACAGGTCATATTCAACCAAACCATTGATGGCAACCAATCCACAGGCAATATCTGCGATGGCGTGGATATTTCCTTTCAACAAATTTATGACTACGCCACACAAGCGGATTTCGAGCAACTCGCCTTTATTTTGCAAGCTTGCCAGTTAAACCTCGCCTTAGCCCTTGAAGGTTTAGCCCATTCCTACGGCTTAGCAGTGGGCAAAACAATGAGCCACCACATTCAAGCAGGGTTACTGAGCGAAGATTTCGCCAATAAAATCCTAATGTACACCGCCAGCGCATCGGACGCTCGAATGGGCGGTGCCTCTTTGCCAGCGATGAGCAATTTCGGCAGCGGCAATCAAGGCATTACCGCCACAATTCCCGTTATTTTAACGGCTGAACATTACCAAGCCAGCCAAGAACAGCTCGCTCGTGCCTTAATCATCAGCCACTTAGGGGCGATTTACATCAAATCACACTACCCACCACTTTCCGCCTTTTGCGGAAACACCGTAACTGGCGCTGCCACTGCCGCTGCAATGATGTACCTCGCTGGCGGCACTTACCAGCAAAGCTGTTTTGCCGCACAAAATGTACTAAGCGACTGCTCAGGAATGGTCTGCGATGGCGCAAAATCCACCTGCGCAATGAAAGTCAAAACCGCCACCAGCGCCGCCATTAACGGCTTTCTAATGGCATTACAATCAAAAGAGGCTCACCATCTAGGCATTGTCGCAGACGACTTAGAAAGTAGCATTCGTAACGTGGGCAAGTTAGTGTCACAAGGAATGCGCAGCACCGATTACACGATCATCGACATTATGTCCGCCTAAAACCTACGCCGTAATTTTGCAAAAAATTTTGTCAAAAATTACGGCGTACCCTTTTCAGCCAAATGACCATATTTTAACCAACGACAAATAACGTTATGAAAAAATTAACCGCAGAAGATGAGGCCATTTTATGGGCCTTTGAAAATATTGTAGCAGGCATTGCCAAAAACTATGGCTCACACACCGAAGTTGTCTTACACCGCCTTGATGTGGATAATCCCTGCATTATGAAAATCGCCAACGGTCACGTTACTGGCAGACAAATTGGCGCACCGATAACCAACCTCGCATTAAGCAAATTATCCTTAGGGGAAGATATTTCCGAGCCTTATTTCACCCAATCTCCGCAAGGAAAAAGGCTACGCTCCACCACCACGATCATCCGTAATCCACAAAATGAGGCCATTGGCATTTTATGTATCAATATGGATTTGGACGCCCCTTTCCAAGACGTAATTCAACAGTTCTTACCAAGCCATCAAGCGACAGAAAAAACTGATACGCCAGTAGAAACCTTTACCAACAGTACCGAAGAAATGCTGAAAAATACCATTGAAACCACACATCAAGCGGTGATGATGGACAAAAATATCACCGCCGGAAAAAAAGCACGAATTTTGGTGCAACGCCTATTTGAGCTAGGGGTTTTCAATTTTAAAAACAGCCCACAGCTCGTGGCGGACGTAACGGGCATTTCCGTCCACACCGTTTACCGTCATCTGCGAGAACGCTAGCTTGTGCAATCTAGCCACTCTAAAAATACAAAAAAGGCAGGAAAATTCCTGCCTTCTGTTTTTAAATTAAAACGCCAAGATGATCTGCACCCCAAAAGTTGGACTAACCAGTCAACTAATTAAGGTGCAGATTT
>JAHHQZ010000022.1 GCA_020026075.1 Actinobacillus sp.
AAAGGAAGGCCGGAATTTTTGGAAAAATTTTGGTGAAAATTCCGGCCTACGGTTTATGCTATCTTGTTGAGAACTGGAAAATCATTGATTCCGCTTCACATTCAAACGTAAATATTGCTTTAAGCACAATTTTTTGATGCATTTCTACAATGTCTGCACTTACCTGATAATTCTGCAAGGCAGCGCTCTCCGCTTTCGCTTTAAGCCAAATCAAGTACTGTTTTGCTTCCTCCTTTGTTTTAAAAGATTTTTCTACACTTACGCTCGGATTGCTGTTATCAATAATTGTACCAACATCGATTTCAATGCTTGGTTCACAATCAGCGTCAATTAATGATTCATTTCGTTTTAAAGTTTCCATTTCATACTCACTTTGTTGTGTACTAAAACGTTTGAAATTCTACCATATATCTAAAATTCAGTAACATTGAGTCTTATTACTCTTGTATTAGTTGTTTAGCAAGTTCATCTCTTTTGTTAAAAAAAATTACAGAACCCTAATGATTTGTTATTGAAGTTTTAATAAACATTTAAATATAATCTTTTAGACAGTTTTTGTTGAAAAACTCTGTTTTTTTTCTGTTTTTTGCATACAATATTCAACGTTTTACAGCTTTTTTATTCTTAATCAACAGAGGTGAATTATGACTGACTTAGCAACCCTTAAAACAGACTTAACGAATCTTGGCATTCATGACATTAAAGAAATTGTTTATAACCCAAGTTATGAACAACTTTTTGAAGAAGAAACCAAACCTGGTCTTGAAGGTTACGAAAAAGGTGTCGTAACCAGAACTGGTGCTGTTGCGGTAGATACAGGTATTTTCACTGGTCGCTCTCCAAAAGATAAATACATCGTTGCGGACGATATTACAAACGATACCGTTTGGTGGACAAGCGATGCAGCGAAAAACGACAACAAAAAAATGACACAAGAAGTTTGGACTGAGTTGAAAAAAATTGTAACCACTGAACTTTCTGACAAACGTCTTTTCGTTGTTGATGGTTTCTGCGGTGCAAACCCTGAAACTCGCCTAAAAGTACGTTTTGTCACTGAAGTTGCTTGGCAGGCTCACTTTGTAACGAATATGTTTATTCGTCCATCACAAGATGAATTAGTTGATTTCAAACCTGACTTCATCGTAATGAACGGTGCAAAAACTACCAACCCAAACTGGAAAGAACACGGCTTAAATTCAGAAAACTTTGTTGCTTTCAACTTAACTGAACGTATTCAACTTATCGGTGGTACTTGGTACGGCGGTGAAATGAAAAAAGGTATGTTCTCAATGATGAACTACTTCCTTCCATTAAAAGGCATTGCATCAATGCACTGCTCTGCTAACGTTGGTAAAGATGGCGATACTGCAATCTTCTTCGGTTTATCTGGTACAGGTAAAACCACACTTTCTACCGATCCAAAACGTCAGCTTATCGGTGATGACGAACACGGTTGGGACGATAACGGTGTATTCAACTTTGAAGGCGGATGCTATGCGAAAACTATCAACCTTTCTGCTGAAAACGAACCTGATATTTATGGTGCAATCAAACGTGATGCATTATTAGAAAACGTTGTTGTGCTTGAAGATGGTACCGTTGACTTTGATGATGGTTCAAAAACTGAAAATACCCGTGTTTCCTACCCAATTTACCACATCGAAAATATCGTTAAGCCTGTATCCAAAGCTGGTCCTGCGAAAAAAGTTATTTTCTTAACGGCTGACGCATTCGGTGTACTTCCACCAGTGGCTAAACTAACCCCTGAACAAACCAAATACTATTTCTTATCTGGTTTCACTGCAAAATTAGCTGGTACTGAACGTGGTATTACTGAACCAACACCAACATTCTCTCCGTGCTTTGGTGCTGCATTCCTAAGCTTACACCCAACCAAATACGCTGAAGTATTAGTAAAACGTATGAAAGACTCTGGTGCCGAAGCTTACCTTGTAAACACTGGTTGGAACGGTACTGGTAAACGTATTTCTATTAAAGATACTCGTGGTATTATCGATGCAATCCTTGATGGTTCCATTGATAAAGCTGAAATGAGTGAATTGCCAATCTTTGATCTCGCCATTCCAAAAGCGTTACCTGGTGTTGATACACATATCTTAGATCCACGTAACACCTATGCAGATCCAATACAATGGACAGAAAAAGCAGACAAATTAGCAGCATTGTTTATCAAAAACTTTGAAAAATATGCGACTAACGAAGAAGGCAAAGCCTTAATTGCTGCTGGTCCACACTTGTATAAATAGGTTTCATAACCTGATAAATAAAAAGGCAACGAATAGTTGCCTTTTTATTACTTAATTTTTATTCGGTATTTGGGTCTTTCAAATAAAGTGAAGCCCCTTGACACCGAAGTATCAAGGGGCTGAACATTTCGGAATTTTAAAAATTCCTTATTGTAACAACGGTTCTCATTTTGCTGTATTACAACGGCGCTAATTGTACAAAATCTGCTATAATTCGTCAAATAAAATTAACAGAGGATGACTTATGTTTAAACAAAATTTCTTTTACGCACTCGGACTGGATCTCGGTATTGCTTCTATCGGCTGGGCAGTGGTGAAATTGGATGAGAATGAAAACCCCATAGGGTTAATTGATTTGGGTGTTCGTTTATTTGATGCCGCTGAACATCCACAAACAGGCGAATCACTCAACGCTGTTCGCCGTCAGGCCAGAGCTTTACGCCGCTTAACCCAACGCCGAGCAAGCCGTATGCGTCAAGGGCGATCTTTACTAAAAACAATGGGCGCTTACAACCCTGATGAACGTCTTCCCAACAATCCGTGGCAGCTACGCGTTAAAGGACTCACAGAAAAACTCGCAGCACAAGAATGGTCAGCAGTATTGCTACATTTACTCAAACATCGTGGTTATTTGTCCGCTCGCAAAAAAGAACAGAAAGATCCAAGTGCTAAAGAACTCGGCAAATTACTCACAGGCGTAAAAGCCAACAGTGATTTACTTGCAAAAAAACACTACCAAACCTGTGCTGAACTTGCTCTCAATGAGTTTGAAGGACGTTTACGCAATCACGCTGGAGAATACTCCCACACCTTTAACCGCCTAGACTTGCTCAAAGAATTACAAACGCTTTTCCAACGCCAACAAGATTTTGGCAATCCTTTTGCTACGCTGGAATTTTTAGAAAAATTTTCGTCATTATTAATGTACCAAAAACCTGCATTATCGGGCGATGCGATTCTAAAAATGCTAGGTTACTGCACCTTTGAGCCACAAGCTCACAAAGCAGCCAAAGCCACTTATTCTGCTGAACGTTTTATTTTGTTGACTAAAATCAATAACTTACGCCTACAAGATGATGGTCAAGAACGTCCATTGACCGATGAAGAGCGAAAAATTCTACTCGAGCTACCTTACACGCAAGTAAAGCTTACCTATAAACAAATTCATACCGCATTAAAATTAGGCCATGACGTTACATTCAAAGGATTGTACATAAAAAATATCAACGATCCTGATGAGCGTAACAAAGCAGAAAAGCAAACATTTATGGAGTTAAAAGCCTTCCATCAAATTCGCAAAGCGTTAGAGGGGGCAAAACAAAAAGATGAATGGCTACAAATTAAAGATAACCCTGCCCTTTTGGATCACATCGGCACGGTATTTTCTCTTTACAAAACGGACGATGATTTAACCAAAGCCTTGGCCGATGCGCCACTCTCTAATGCAGCTAAGCAAGCACTTATAGAAAAACTGGAATTTAAGCAGTTCATTTCCCTTTCCCTTGAGGCATTGAGCAATATCTTGCCACAAATGGAACAAGGGCTACGCTACGATGAGGCTTGCAAAGTGGCCTATGGCGATCACTATGGCAAGAAAAAAGCCAAACTTTCAGGTGATATCGTAAAACTACCACCTGTTTTAAGCTATGACGAAAGCCAAATCCGTAATCCCGTGGTACTCCGCACCCTAAGCCAATGCCGTAAGGTGATTAACGCTATCATTCGCCAATATGGAATGCCTGCTCGTATTCACGTAGAAACCGCTCGTGAACTTGGAAAATCCTATCTTGATCGTAAGAAAATTGAAAAAGATCAAAATAACAACCGTGCAGAACGCTCTCGTGCAGTTGCCTATTTCAAAGGGTTATTTGGAAAAGAGCCTAGCGGGCAAGATCTACTAAAAATGCGGTTATACCAAGCACAAGATGGCAAATGTTTATATTCTGGCAAAGCCCTAGATATTCATCGTTTAATTGAAAATAACTATGCTGAAATTGACCACGTTTTACCATTTTCACGCAGTTGGGATAACAGTTTCAATAACAAAGTCTTAGTGCTGGCTGGTGAAAACCAAAATAAAGGTAATAAAACCCCATACGAATGGTTCGATGGCAAAAATAATAGCCCACAATGGCAGGCTTATGTTGCCCGTGTGCAAGCTGCGAGTTTCTCGCCAACAAAACGTTCAAAATTATTAACCAAAACCATCAAGGAAGAAGAATTTAGAGAACGCAATCTCAACGATACACGCTACATTACTAAATTTATGATGAATTGGTTAACAGATGTGCTACCACTTAAAGGCAAAGGGGAAAAACAAGTTTTCGCTCCGAATGGATGCATTACCAATGAACTGCGTGGACGCTGGGGACTTGATAAATCTCGTGAGAAAAATGATCGTCACCACGCAATGGATGCCATTGTAGTTGCCTGTTCAACCCCAGCTATTCAACAGCGTATTACGAACTATTACGCCAACCGTGAAATGTCAAAATTTACAAATAAATACGTTGATAAAGATACAGGGGAAATTAAACCACTACATTTCCCACACCCGTGGAAATACTTCACCAAAGAAGTCAAAATTCGTGTATTTGATGATAATCCACAACAAGCCCTTGCGGAGCAATTACCTGATCGCCAAACTTTGCCAGAAGAAAATATCCGTCCGCTGTTTGTTTCACGAATGCCTAAACGGAAAATAAGTGGGCAAGGACACGAAGAAACGCGCCGTTCGCCGAAATTTTTAGCCCAAAATTTAAGTGTTGTTCGTAAAGCATTAACAGACATAAAGCCTGCTGATTTAGAAAATATGGTCAATAAAGAACGTGAAGTAGAACTTTACCTAGCCCTAAAAAATCGCTTAGCAGAATTTAATGACAAAGCAGAAAAAGCATTTGCTGAACCATTCTATAAAAAAGGCGGTCAACAAGTGAAGAAAATAAGACTTACTACAACCCAAAATAGTGGGGTAATGCTAAATAATGGCACTGCTATTGCGGACAATGGTGATATGGCTCGTGTGGATCTCTTTAAGAAAAACGGAAAATATTTCTTAGTGCCAGTGTATGTTTGGCAAGCCACAAAAGGAATTCTGCCAAATAAAGCCATTGCTGCAAAAAAGAATGAAGATGAATGGACTATAATGGATAACAGTGCTGAATTTCAATTTTCCATTTACCCAAATGATCTTATTAAAGTAGTGAGAAAAGAAAAAGGAAAAGAGAATGATTACATAGGTTATTACAAGGGTGTTGATCGCTCAACTGGACAAATAGGTATAATCTCTCACGATAAGGGAAATGCTCTCTGTCGCTTAGGTATAAAAAGTGCCATTTCTGTTGAGAAATACTCTGTCGATCTTCTCGGTAACATTAGTCAAAAACCTTGTAAAAAAGAAAAACGTCAAGGTTTTAAATAAGCCAAAACCTCGCCTGTGGGCGAGGTTTTTTTATATCAAACCAACACTAAGGAGTAAATAATGAGCTGGCGTACGGTTATAATTGATAACGGAGGCAAACTTTCTTTGCAAAACAATCAACTTTTGATTGAACAGAAAGCACAAAAATTCACGGTTCCCATTGAAGATTTAGCGATCATAATCATTCAAAGCCGTGAAACCATCATCACAGCCCCTTTACTGTCCGCACTGGCACAAGCGGGGGTTAGCTTACTCACCTGTGATGACCAACATTTACCCTGTGGACAATGGTTACCTTTTGGACAATATTGCCGTCCGCTCCAAATCCTAAAATTACAATTAGGACTGTCTACTGTACTGAAAAAGCAACTTTGGGCAGAAATTATCAAACGTAAAATTCTCAACCAAGCCTTTGTATTACAAGCAATAAATTCGACCAAAACTGCCCAACACCTAACGAATTTAGCAATGAATATGACATCTGGCGACAAACGAGGCTTTGAGGCGCAAGCCGCAATGCTATATTTCCCCAAAATCTTTGGTAAAAAATTTACTCGTAAACAAGAAAACACCATAAACGCCCATCTTAATTACGCTTATGCCGTTCTACGTTCCGCAATGGCGAGAGCCTTAGTACAACACGGCTGGCTACCGCAACTCGGTATTTTTCATCACAGCGAAGTCAATCCCTTCAATCTCGCCGATGATTTCATTGAGCCTTTTCGCCCAATCGTTGATCTAAAAATTTACCAAATATTCCAGCGTGGCGATTTAAGCGATACCCTAACGCCAAACACTAAGCAACAACTTGCCGCACTACTCAACTACGATATGCAGTCTGAGCGAGAGACCTTCACCGTTCTCAGCCTAATCAACCGTATGGCAGCCTCATTTAAACAAAGTGTTGTACAAAAAGATGCCAAGCTACTGCAACTTCCCACAATGATCCCTTTAAAGGAACACCATTATGAATAAAGAGGTAACTTTTATGCGACTTATCGTCTTCTTTGACCTCCCTGTCACCACTGCCAAAAAACGCAAAGCCGCTAATCAATTTCGCCAATTTCTAAAACGAGATGGCTACCAAATGCTCCAATTATCTATCTACAGCCGAATCCTGCGTGGTCGTGATAGCCAAGAAAAGCACTACAAACGCATTTGCCAAAATCTACCCAAAGAAGGCTACATCCGTGCATTGCTCGTAACCGAAAAACAATTTGCCAATATGAAAATTCTATTAGGTGAAAAATCCATCAATGAAAGAAAAGTAAACCATCAACAATTACTGCTCTTCTGATAATTTTTTCAAAAAAATGAAAAAAAATCGCAAAAAGTAATGCTTTTTGCGATTTTTTATTTTGAGAACCTAGCATAACCAGTTGATATTATTAGCTATTTCAGCAGCCTATTGTAACACAGCAAAATGAGAAAGGGAGTTACAACGCTCACAAGCCTTAGGGTTTAGCGTGGCAGATTGTAACACAGCAAAATGAGAAAGGGAGTTACAACTGGGCGGCGGAATTATTGGAATTTAAAAATATTGTAACACAGCAAAATGAGAAAGGGAGTTACAACGATTCACCACAATCATTAGACGTGTGGCATATTGTAACACAGCAAAATGAGAAAGGGAGTTACAACAAGGGCTAAGGATTTAAAATGCAATACAATATTGTAACACAGCAAAATGAGAAAGGGAGTTACAACTAAGCGGCTCCGCTTATCTTGAACAAAAATATTGTAACACAGCAAAATGAGAAAGGGAGTTACAACCGTAGAGAAACGTAACGATAACGAGCAGGAATTGTAACACAGCAAAATGAGAAAGGGAGTTACAACTTTCGACCCTTACGACACACCAATAGAGCTATTGTAACACAGCAAAATGAGAAAGGGAGTTACAACGTTTCCTGTTTGCCCCTGCGGGGTATGCAGATTGTAACACAGCAAAATGAGAAAGGGAGTTACAACCGGAAGGCTTTGGTTTATGTTTGCGTTACAATTGTAACACAGCAAAATGAGAAAGGGAGTTACAACACTGCTTTTACTATCCGAGCAGTGAGCAATGTTTATAGATTTGAAAAAGATGGCAAATAATATTTTTCTGCAATGAAATATCCGTATTTTTGTGTAAATAAAAAACGTGCCTTAAAACTAAGGCACGTTTTATTTTATGGTCTAAATGCTAGGCCGGAATATTTAAAGAAATTTTATTTAGTTGTATGTGTTTCCTTTTCTTCAAATACAGGGAGCGGTTTATGTTCACTGGCGATGAAGGTGTAAATGACTGGCAACACGAATAAGGTAAATAATGTGCCTAGACTTAACCCTGCTACAATCACAATCCCGATACTGAAACGAGAAACCGCACCAGCACCGCTTGCGTAAAGTAGCGGAATTAGCCCTGCGATCATCGCTGCGGTAGTCATTAAAATTGGGCGTAAACGAATATTTGCCGCCACCATAATAGCCTGAATTCGACTTTTACCGTGTAGTAGTTGCTCTTCTTTCGCCACTTCACACATTAAAATCCCGTGCTTCGTGATAAGCCCAATAAGGGTGATTAAGCCCACTTCCGAGTAAATATTAAGCGTTGCACCCGCAATACCGAACTTACTGCATAGATTTAGAACCAGCAATGCACCACTAACGGCTAGCGGTACGGATACTAAAATCACCAATGGATCACGCCAAGATTCAAACTGCACCGCAAGCACAAGATAAATAATCAAAATCGCTAACCCAAACGTCGACGCAAGGGAGCTACCCTCTTGCACAAACTGGCGAGATTCACTAAGGAAATCATATTGATAGCTTTCTGGCAGTGCACTTTCAGCGGCATTTTGCACCCAATGCACCGCATCACCAATGGAGGTTCCAGGCATTGGTACGGCAGAAATGGTCGCTGCATTAAGCTGGTTAAAGCGTGGCAGGCTTGCTGGTGTCGGTTTTAATTCAAAGCTCACAAGGCTTGATAATGACACACTTTCGCCGTTAGCCGTTTTTACAAAATATTTGTTTAAATCTTCTGGCGATAAACGATCCGCACGTTTTACTTGTGCGA
Source organism: Actinobacillus sp. (assembly GCA_020026075.1). Taxonomy (GTDB): domain Bacteria; phylum Pseudomonadota; class Gammaproteobacteria; order Enterobacterales; family Pasteurellaceae; genus Actinobacillus_C. The sequence continues at coordinate 8,753 of JAHHQZ010000022.1, forward strand.
TCACTTTATAGGCCCTGCCATCAATGTTGACACGTGTTACGGTCGCTGCTGCCAAATAAGCACCGAGCGTTTGCCCAATTTGTTGTATTGTAATGCCGTAAGTACGTGCTTTCGCTTTATCAATATGCATATCCACTTCTGCGGTATTAAATTGCAAATCTAAATTTGTGTAAATAAATTTGCCTGAGCGTTGCATTCGTTGCAAAAACTCATTCGCCACAGTGGCTAAGCGGTCGTAGCTCTCGTTAGTACTAATCACAAGCCCAACTGGTGGTCCTGATTCGCCTGTATTGATTTCAGGGAAACCAAAACTGGTGATGGTTACCTCTGGAATCGTTTTTGCTTTCTCATTGATTTCATTGATAATTTTTGCTTGACTTTCACGTTGCGACCAATCTTTTAAATTCGCCACACTGATGGCTTGGTTACTACTCGGTGCACCTGCGATAATCATTGAAGAAGCCACGCCTTTTTGGTTCTGTAGCATTTCTGAAAATGGTTTCATTGCAGCCTGTACATAATCGGTATTGGTAGTCGCTGGTGCTGTTCCCATTATGTAAACTGCCCCCTTGTCTTCCTGTGGTACCATTTCCGTTGGTAAGTCACGGAATAAGAAAGGCAATGTGACGAAAATCACGCCAGCAAATACCATTAAGCAACGTCGATTTTGCATAATGACGGTCAAAATTCCGTCATAAATTCCGACCACCCGTTTAAAGGCACGATCAATTTTCGCTTCTAAACCGTTTGGTTTTTCATTAGAACGCAAAAGCTTGCTACTCATCATTGGTGATAAAGTCAACGCAGCGACACCTGAAATCAGCACCGCACCAGCGAGCGTTAAAGCAAACTCTTGGAACAGCGAGCCTGTAATACCGCCCATTAACGCCATTGGGGAATACACCGCCACCAGCGTAATCGTCATTGAAATGACGGGAATGGCAATTTCCCTTGTACCAATAATTGCCGCACGGAATGGCGTTTCGCCCTCTTTGACGTGGCGATCCACGTTTTCCAACACCACGATTGCATCATCAACCACCAAGCCAATGGCGAGAATCATCGCGAGTAAAGTCATTAAATTGATGGTAAAATCAAAGGCTTGCAACAACAACACTACGCCAATGAGAGAAATTGGAATAGTGATCACAGGAATCAAAATCGCACGTAGCGAGCCAATAAACAGTAAAATCACCACTAGCACGATAACCGTTGCCTCCACGATGGTTTTAATCACTTCGTGGATAGAGTCATCGATAGCAATCGTACTGTCATACAGCACGTTGGTCTGAATACTGCTCGGCAAATTTTTCTCAATTTGGTGATACACCGGCATTATATTTTTCACCACATCAATCGGGTTTGCCGTAGGTGCAGATTCAATACCAAGAATCACCGCCTCTTTGCCATCAGCCGTAGCGTGAACATCATTACTTTCTCGTTCCAGTTTGACCGTAGCCACGTCACGCAAATATACTAAATGCTCGCCTTTGCCTGCCACCACTAAGTTACCTAGATCTTCAACCGTGTTCGTTGTAGTATTGATTTTATTACGATAGGTCACAAAGTAGCCGTTCTCGTTACCTGCGGCAGTTTGCACGTTATTAGCCTGCAAGGCCGCCATAATTTCAGGTGCGGATAAATGCTCCGCTGCTAAGCGTTCAGGGTCAAGCCAAATTCGCATCGCATAAGGCGTACCACCGTACAAGGACACTTGTGAAATCCCCTGCACCGTGAAAAGTTGCGGTTTCACCACTCGCTCAATGTAGTCCGTCACTTGGCTGGCATCGAGCTTATCGGAGAAAAATCGCAAATATAAAATGGCATTACCACCAGAAGATGCCGTAATCACAGGGTCTTCAATGCCTTGCGGTAATTTTGATTTCACCGCATTCACTTTAGACAACACATCCGCCAGCGCTGCATTAGGATCTGTGTTCAGTTTCATTTTCACCGTAATGGTTGAACTGCTTTGCGCACTGGACGACGATATGTAGTCAATATGCTCGGCTTTCGCAATGGATTCTTCTAATGTGGAAGTTACAAATGATTGCATTAAATTGGCATCCGCCCCTGGATAAGCCGTTGACACCGTCAGCACGGTGCTAGTCATTTTCGGGTATTGACGCACGTTTAATTTCGTCAGCGCCTGTAAGCCAAGAATGACAATCAGCAAGCTCACACAGGCCGCTAAAACGGGACGGCGAATAAAAATATCGCTAAATTTCATTACTTATCCTTATAAATTTCCGATGGCTTTCGGCATTGTCACGCCAACCAGAGGCTTATCTTCAATGATCACAAGCGCACCTTTGCTCAAACGTTGCGAACCACCCACGACAAAGCGTTCCCCAAATTTAAGGCCGCTACCATCGAGCAAGGCGTTCACTGTGTGGCGATCTTGTATAACAATTGGTACTTGTTTTACTTGGAATACGCGCTCGATTTGTTTTTTGTATTTAAACATTGGGTTCGCCAGCACTTCATCACGCACTTTTTCACTAAGCGGTTCAATTACATACAAATAATCGCCGTACATATTGAAGTTAATCGCCACTTGCGGCACGACCATTTGTTGCGGTTTAACTGGTAAATTCACTGCTAAACGCACGAACATTCCTGATAACAAATCCTTAGTGTTGTCGCCGGTGAACACCGCCTGCACACTCACCAAACCAGAGTTTTGATCAATTGCTGGATCGATGGCCGTAATTTTTCCTAAAAAAGTGGCGTTCGGGTAAGCATCACTTTGTGCCACAATGGTTTCCCCATTGCGTAATTGGGTTAAATTATTTTGAGCAATGGTGAAATCCACTTTCATTTCGCTGCGATCTTCCAACTGCACAATGTCCGTGCCAGCATTCACAAATTGCCCAACATTCACTTTCACAATCCCCGCAACCCCAGAAAACGGTGCCACAATTTGACGGCGACTCAACGTCGCTTTAAGTGAGGCAATTTGTGCTTTCTTCGCTAAATAATTGGCTTTAGCCGTGTCTAGTTCCTGCTTGGAAATGCTTTTGGTGCGATATAGTTTCACGTAGCTTTCATAAGTGTTTTCCAACGATGGCAACTGATCTTCGCTCGCTTGCAAATTAGCTTGCTCCACGTGGCTGTCTAAAGTCATCAACACCTGCCCTTTTTGCACCATTTGCCCTGCTTTAACGGAAATACTTTCCACCACGCCAGAGGCTTGCACTTTCAAGGTTGCCCCTTGATTGGCTCGCACCGTTCCTGTTGCGATCAAGATTGGCTGCCAATCTTGCGGCTGCAATGTCGCAACGGTTACCACATTTACAGGAGGCGGTCTGTGCGACAATGCTTGATTCGTTTGATAATTTATAAACGCATTCACGCTAATCATTACAGCAAACAATAGCACAATCACGCCCAACGCTAACACCAACCATCGCTTGTGGCGGCGTTGCGTTTTCGCATCAGACTGAGGCGTTCCAGCGAAGGCTGGAATATTTTCATTTTTTTTGAACATTGGTTTTCCTTTTCTAATTAACTATTAACGTTACAAATTGCATTAAAACTACGGCACACCACTTGTGCTAGCTCGGCATCCGTTGGCGACACCCTCATACGGTGGCTGTCTTTGGAAATGCTCAGCACGCTTTCCATACTCATATCCCACAAAAGCCCTGCTGTAAAATTCACAAGCAGATCTTCATCAATTCCTTTCTGGCAAAAATCTTGCCAAACACTGCTGCGTTCTTGGCAAATTTGCGTCATATTTGGTAAAGATAAGTATTGGTTTAAATTCACAATGACGATGGGGTTATCTTGCAAAAAACGCCAAACGTTCCACCACATTGTTTCATATTGAGAAAAAAGACCTGCACTTGGCTGGTAATTTTCACTCATCACCTGGTGGAAACGATCAAAAATATGTACAGCTAATTCCTGCAACAGTACTTCTTTATTTTTGAAATATAAGTAAATCGTCCCTACAGAAATGCCCGCCGCTTTGGCGATTTTCTGAATAGACACTCCGTGTACCCCTACCGCTGCCATTACTTCCTGCGTGGCATCAAAAATACGCTGCTCCATTTGCGAGGCGTTTATTGTGCGGTTTTCTCCTTTTGGCATAATTTTCTCTCTATCCGTTAGCCTAATAACAGGCCATAAAAAACGATAAAAATCAAAGATTCTTATCGGTGAATGAACGTTCGTTCATTATATGTTTTTCCCCCCCATTTGCAATGCAAAATTTGTGAAAATATTCCAGCCTATGCAATTTTTTCGCTTGAAAAATTACCGTATAATCGCCTCGCCTAAAATAAACCAAGCGATGGAGATGAGCTGTGATTGTGAATTTAGAGGATGCGAAAAAGCGAGTTGATTTTGTGGATCAATTACGTCTATCCCGTGCGATTGCTGGCGTACCTGACCATTTCCAAATGGTGTTGGAGCTTGTACCAGTGCTGTTTCATTTAAATCACCCCGTGCTGCCAGGTTATGTGAAAGGCGCCCCTTGCGGGGTGGCAAACTTTGAATTTAGCACGGCACAATTGCAGTTTTTGCAAAAATGCTTTGCGCCAATAGGCAATTTTGAGCCAATGCCTACGCCGGAAAATCCTGCGTTTTTTGGGATTTATGCAATGGGCAGTATCGGTTGCGTTACGCAAACTCCGCATTCAGATTTGGATCTGTGGCTATGCGTGCGTCCTGACTTAACCATCGATCAGAAAGCCTGCTTAGAACAGAAAATCACCTTTATAAAAGCTTGGGCGAACGGCTTGCAAGAATCCATTAGCTTATACGTCATCACCCCTGAACACTTCCGCAACACCCACTATATTACGGCACTGTCCGAAGAAAACGACAACAGCGGTTCGGCACAATATATGTTGTTATTGGACGAATTTTACCGCACCGCCGTTCGGCTGGCAGGTAAACGCATTTTGTGGCTCCACTTGCCTGTTGCGGAAAAAGACTACACCCAGTGCGTGCAAGATTTAGTAGAAAAAGGTGAATTAAATTTAAACGACTGGCTCGATTTTGGCGATTTAAGTGATTTATCAGCCAACGAATATTTCGGAGCAACCCTTTGGCAACTTTACAAAGGTATCGACTCGCCCCACAAATCCGCATTGAAAATTTTACTCTTAGAAAGTTACTCTGCCGACTACCCCAATACGCAACTACTTTCACAGGCTTTCAAAAATCGCCTTTTCCGTGATGATTACCAGTACTATCACTTCGATGCTTATCTAGGAATGTTACACCGTGTGGGCCAACATCTCGCTAAGCACGACGATAGCGAGCGTTTTGAGTTCGCTTGTCAGTGCTTTTACTTAAAAATTGCGGAAAATCGCCAAAGCTCTGTGGATATTCCAGACAACTGGCGTTTAGCTTATTTGCCACAATTCGCCAAAATGTGGCATTGGAGCGAAACCGCTACCAGTTTTTTAGATAATTTTCCGACCTGGAAAATCAAAGCTGTACAGCGCCATCAAGAAAATTTACTGCGCTACCTTATGGCTTGCTACCGCAACCTGTTGCAATTCACACGCCAACATCAAATCAACGCCCAAATTGTGCCGAAGGATATGGCGATTCTTGGTCGTAAACTGTACACCGCCTTTGAGTCGCTACCCGGCAAAGTGCAACTGTTAAACATTGGAAACTTCGGCTCGCTCGCTGAAAATTCGCTCACCTTTGTGGAAGTCAAACACAACACCAATCTAAACCGTGGCTGGTATGTCATCAACCGCGCCCCAAATTTCCACGATCTCACCGTGCGCCGCCACAGTGAATTTAACGAAACCTTACCCAAAAGCGTGGCTTGGGCGTATTTCAACGGCTTGCTAACCAAAAAAACCAAACTGTACATTAAAAGCAACAGCGTGACGTTGGATACGCTTAACCAATTTGTCAAAGATTTATGCCGCAGCTTTGACATAACCGCTGACCCTGTCAGCAACCAAGCACTCAGCGACCAATGCCGTATCCGTGAACTGTTCATTGCCATCAACTTAACCAGCGATGCCACTGCCAGCCTGTCGCCAAACGCTGACAGCCACAAAAAAACCATTCTTGCAGGCGACTTGTTTGACTTCAACCAAGACGAAAGTCGATTCGTCAGCAGTATCGACTTAATTTACCGCAACCGCTGGAACGAAATCCGCACCTTGCATTTCATCGGCAACAATGCCTTACTGCGTGCCATAAAAGTACTGGGCAATAAAATCCCTGCTGCGTCATCGTCCTTGCAAAATATTCAAGTGTACTGCTACGCCAAACACTACCGCAAAGCCATTGGACAGGCGATGTTAAAACTCGTGCAACGCACCTTAGGCTTGCCACAACACAAAAGTCAAAATTTTATTAAAAATTCCAGCCTAGCCCTGCAAGCACCTGATACGCCGATGCCAGTGTTACGTTGCAAAGGTACCAACTGGGAAAAATTTTTCCACATCAATCCAACATTAACTCCAAATAGAGAAGAAAACCCCGTAAATCACCACCAAGAATCGACCCGTCAATTGTCGGAAAACTGTTGCTACCCAGTGGAAATTGATCGTTTTGCTAGCGAAGGATTTCTACAATTCTTTTTTGAACGTGATAGTAAATTAGATGAACAAGATAACCCATCTACCACTTTCACAGTATTTATTCTCAATGAGAATAACCACCTAGAGATATATCGCCATTGCACAGGAAATCCGAAGAAAAAAATCAACCAAATCAACCAAATTTATCAAACCGCGCGTTTGAATTGTCCCACGAACCCTTATAAAATAATCAAACACCATTTTAATTATCCACAGTTTTATCAACTATTACGAATTGACGGTGCTACACAAATTACACCTTATCCTGTACAGCTCAATTTGGAGTAACATTGCTGTAAAATCTTAACCAAGTTTAAAGGATTCCCTATATGTACGAAGAAAATATCATCATTGTCGGTAACAAAAAGTTGCCCACTCGCATTTTGCTCGTTGACGATCATCCGCTTATGCGTCGTGGAATGCGCCAATTATTGAGTACTGACGACGAGCTCGTTGTTGTTGGTGAAGTTAGCTCAGGCTTAGAAGCCCTTGAATTTGCTTCACGAGAACTGCCCGATCTCATTATGCTGGATCTCAATATGAAAGGTTTATCAGGCTTAGATACCCTACAAGCCCTGCGCAAAGAGGGCATTGATTCTCGTGTCGCCATTCTCACCGTATCCGATGCCCATAATGATATTTTCTCTTTAATTGATGCAGGCGCTGACGGTTATTTGCTCAAAGATTCCGACCCAGAATTGCTTTTACAGCAAATCAAAAATATCGCCAAAGGTAAAATTGAATTAAGCGACAGCGTACGCCAAGCCTTAGAAACCCACCGTAAAGGCGAATCGCCACTTAATGGCATTACCAACCGTGAACGTGATGTGCTGAACCTTGTAGCAAAAGGCTTGTCAAATAAACAAGTCGCCTTAGAATTGCACATTTCAGAAGAAACGGTTAAAGTGCATATTCGTAATCTCTTGCGAAAACTCAATGTTCATTCCCGCCTAGCGGCGACCATTTTATACTTCCAGTATTTTGGAAAAGAAATGGACTAGTACCACCAATGCCTAAAAAAGCAGAAGTGTGGTTCTTCTGCTTTTTTGTATGCTTTATTTTCTTAACTGGTTTAATGGAATGGCTAAATTCTGTCGTGTTGCAATTCTCTTTTCTTTACTAAACAGTGCTTTGCCTGCTTGGGCGGATAGCCCGCAGCCCGCTAATACACTCCCCCAATCCCTTGCGGATAACGAGAAATTCCAACAATTTATCGGTAGCCCTATTGAGCTTTACCGCCTAAAAGTACAAGGCATTAAGAACAAAGCCGCCGCCGAAAACGCTGCCATATTTACCAGCATTATTCCGGCCCAAGAATTAGATGGCACGGCACAAAGTTTAAATCTCATCAAACAAAATATTGAAAAAGCCATTGGCGTTTTTGGTTATTTCAACAGCCATATTACCTTTACCGTTACACAGCCGAAATCTAAAAAAGAAAAAGAAGGGCTGATCGTTGCCACAGTTGATCAAGGTAAACAAACCACCATCGCCAAAACCAATGTGCAGATTTTAGGTGAAGCCAGTAAAGACAGCGCCTTTACCTCGTTATTGGAAACTCAATTACCAAAAGTTGGCACGCCGTTATCCCAGCAAGCTTACGAAAATTTCAAAACCAAGCTTCAACAGCTTAGCCTTGAACGTGGTTACTTTGACGGCGATTTCACCCAAGCCCAGCTTGATGTTAAGCCTTCTACACAGCAAGCGTGGTGGAACATCACATACCAAAGCGGCGTGCGTTATCATTTTGGCAACATCGCATTCGCTCATAATAAAATCGCCGATGACTACCTACGCCACATTATGCATTTCAAACAAGGCGATGCGTACAATATGCAGGATCTATCCACATTCAGTAGCGATTTATCCAGCTCTGGCTGGTTTAAAGCGGTGCTGGTTGAGCCGAGTGTGAATAAAAAAGCCCATAGTATCGATTTGCTCATCAATGCCTATCCTCGCAAAAAAAATGTATTTAACGTGGGGCTTGGTTACGCCACCGATGTGGGACCACGTTTTCAGTTAGGCTGGCTAAAACCTTGGATTGATAGCCGTGGCCAAAGCTTAAACAGCAACCTTTATTTATCCAAACCCAAACAAACCGTAGAAGCCGCCTATCGTATTCCACTGCTGGCGCACCCTTTACGTTACTACTATGAAGTATCCTACGGTTTAGAGCGAGAAGACGACAAAGAAAGCAACACCAAAACCAACGCCACCACTGGGGAGATTATGCGTTATTGGAACCGTGTAACAGGCTGGCAAAATGCCATAGGATTGCGTATACGTTTCGATTCATTCACCCAAGCGAGCGAATCCCACAAAACCTTGCTGATCTACCCAACGGTTTCCGCCACGCGTACACGCTTTCGTGGCGGGATATTCCCAGACTGGGGCGATTCCCAACGCATTACCTTTGACTACGGCACAAAAGGGTTATTTTCCGATGTGAATTTCTACAAAATTCAAGGGCATACTACTTGGATCCGCACCTTTGCTGATAATCACCGTTTTATCACCCGTGCCAGTGTGGGCTATTTGCACACCAATGAATTTAACCGCATTTCGCCATCCTTGCGCTTTTTCGCAGGAGGCGATCGCTCCGTGCGTGGTTACGGCTACAAAAAAATTTCACCACGAGATAAAGATGGTCTGCTCACGGGTGCCTCTCGTTTAGCCACCGCCAGCATAGAATATAACTACCGCGTCGCCCCCAACTGGTGGCTCGCCAGTTTTTATGATGCAGGCTTAGCCGCCAACAGTTTCGCACGTCAAAATATCCACGCTGGCGCTGGCGTAGGTTTACGCTGGGTATCACCAGTCGGACCTGTGAAACTCGATATTGCCACCCCAGTAGGACGTTTTGCCCACACAGACGGACGCCGGAAATTTCAGTTTTATTTAGGATTAGGCACCGCCCTATAATTCGTTGATTAGGAGAAAACAATGACAGAATCTACATCACGGTCTATTGTGAAAAAATCACGTTGGCTCAAAGGCATACTGCTATGCTTGATTTTACTTATCGCCTTATTAGCAATGGTCATTGGAATGCTCACATCCAGCGCAGGCCAACGCCAGTTGCTACGCTGGGCAGATGACTTCACCGACAGCCTAAGTTTCGGTCAAATCACAGGCGGTCTTAGCGAAAACAACGGTTTAATTTTAGACAATGTACATTTTTCGGAAAAAAATTCCGACCTTGCCATTTCTCGTGTGCAATTAAAAATGCCATTAAGTTGCCTGTTGCACGGTGAACTTTGTATCAATCAGCTTGCCGTGCTTGATCCGACCGTTCAATTAAGCGTTGCGCCAAGCCAAGAAAACCAACCTGCACCCGCTAAAAACGGCTCGATGGGCAAAATTTCTCTGCCTCTGAGTTTTAATATTCAAAATGTACAGGTGAAAAATTTAAACCTAACGGTGAAAACGCCAACCGCTACACAACACTTGCAACTGGCGAATTTCCAAACAGCACTCACAGGTAAAAACAACGGTCTAACCCTTGAACCGACCACCATTGCAGGCTTGACTTTTTCTACTTCTACGTTGAACAAAAAAACGCCAGCTAAGCCAAGTAAACCGCAGCCGATTGACTGGAAAGCGTTGGAAAAACAACTGAGCCAACCGCTGTTGACTCTCAAAGGTTTCACCTTACCGTTGAATATTGAGATTAAACAAATTCAAGGCGACAACTGGCTTTACACAATGGGCAAAAAGCCGAATGAACAAATTCGAGTACCACAGCTACGTTTAAGTGCCAATGCCAACAGTGAGCAAATCGCTCTAAGCCAGTTATCCGTAAAAAGCTCGCTCGGTGATGTAAATTTAACCGCACAACTGAAAACCAGTGGCGATTTTCCTGTGAAACTCAACGCCACAGGTAGCCTTGCTGCGATTAATAAACTGCATCCGCTCTACCACATTAAAAGCCTAAAACCGCTCTTTAAAGAACGTAGCCACTTCCAGCTAACCGCCACTGGTGCGCTAAATAAAACCCTTGCGCTCGATGTGCAAACCACAGGCTTTTTACCAGCGCAACTGCTTGCAAAAGCCCAGCTCACCACAGCGAAAATGCCGTTTAGCGTCAATCTCACCAGTGCGGGGATTAATTATCCGTTTAAAGAACTCATTGGCGAGTTAAACGCCCAACGTGCTTACATTCCAACCCAATTTAAACAGCTAAAACTAGTCGTAAACGGCGATATTTTGGCGTATCAAGGGGCGCTCAATGTACAAGTGGCAGGGGGAAATTTACCGCCAAGCCCACTCGATGTAACCTTTAACGGCGGCATTGACCACATTGATCTCAGCAAAATTCAGCTTTATGTAGGGCATCAGCAAAACTTGACGCTTAACGGTAAATTATCGTGGCGCAACGGCTTTAAATGGGATTCAAACCTTAATTTGAAGAACTTCCCTATTGACAAAATTTTGCAAAATATTCCGGCGTTCAAAAATCTCCCAAAGTTGCCGGCTGTGCTGAGTGGAACTGCCTCGATCTCTGGCACAGTCTTACAAAATAACCAATGGCATATCGACATTCCTCGCATTAACTTACACGGCTTGGTTTCCAACCAGCCGTTTAAACTCAATGTCATAATGGATGCGAGTGCTGACAAAGGCCTCAATCTGCCAATGTTGGATTTCGTTTACGGTCGCAATAATATTGACGGTCGTGGCGTGTTCGGCAAGGTGCGTGATTTACATTTCAACATCAATGCCCCCGACTTGCGGGGCATTTTCCCTGACTTAACCGCCAGTTTGTTTGGGCAAATTAATCTCACTGGCGAACAAAACCCAACGCACGATCGCCTAAAAATTGACGCAAATTTGCGTGGCGAAAACATTCGTTTTCAAACGTTTCATTTAAAAAATTTCACCCTGACCACCAAAGTCAGCACCTCGCCCCAATGGCAAGGCGAGCTTAGCCTTCGCTTAAATGATCTCCACCTAAACCAAGAAACCATTCGCCACGCCGAGCTAATCGGTGGTGGCAGCGAGCGAGATCACCAATTTACCTTAACTTCACAAGGCGACCCTGTGGCAATGCAATGGCAAGTGAAAGGCAACTACCACGCCGACACCCATATTTGGCGTGGCGAATTGTCAAAAGCAGACGTGAAATCGCCCTTTGGCAAATGGCAAACCGACCACAATGTAAAATTTGCCTATAACTTTAATGTGGGGCAAGCGGTTGTCTTTCCCCATTGCTGGCAAAATGTCGATGCCAGTATTTGCTTTACCCACGTATTCAGTGCGGGGAAAATCGGCTACATTCCTTTTGAAATCAAAAACATCGACTTGGCATTGGTCAATAAGCTCATCAAGCAAAAAAGCCTATTTGGAATGCTTTCAGGCAACGGCCAAGTCCGCTGGTTTACACAACGCGCCCCAACATTCCAAGTGGCGTTGCAAGGCAAGGATATTGTCCTAAATCAACGCCTGAACTACCGCTATTTACGTCTAATAATGCCCCAAGTGAACCTTAATGGCGGAATGTTTAACAACGACTTCATCGGTAAAGTGGCAGTCAAAATGGAAATGCCTGCGGTGCGTGATGGCGTTCATTTTGTAAACAAATCTTACGGTGATATTGATGCGGATCTGAAAGTACAAGACGTAATGCAAAAACGTTTGTTGTCTGGCAAAGCTCAGCTTAAAAATTTATCCCTCGCCATTTTCAACCAGCTATTTAGTAAAAGCGAAAATATTCAAGGCAATGTCGAGGGCGAATTACAGCTCGGCGGCAACTTACAGCAACCACGCTTAGACGGCTACGTACAAGTGTCGGATGTTAAAGCCCAGCTCAAACTGCTACCAATGCGAATTACCAACGGCGGAATGATCATTGAATTCTTCGGCGATCACGCAAAATTCGACAGCACATTATTCGCTCTCAATGGCGCAAACCCCGAACAGGTACCAGATCCGTTGATTATTCAAGGCGATGCCAACTGGAAAGATTTCGCTCATTATCAAGCGAATTTAAACATTCGTGGCGAAAGCATTTATTTGAGCGTGCCAATGTCGCCAACCATTGTTGCCTTGCGAGTATCCCCTGACGTACAGCTCGCCGCCACAGAAAACACGCTGTCCCTTAACGGCGACATCACCATACCTTGGGCGAAAATTGACGTGCAAGCCTTGCCTGAAAACAGCATCTCCCCAACGTCGGATCTCGTGATTTTAGACGGCCCGAATAAAACGAAAGCAAGCGACTACTTAACCTTCGCCAAAACAGGACGCACCAGCACAGGGCATAGTATTCAATCGAACGTCAAAATTCATTTTGGTGATAACGTCAACCTAAAAGCCTACGGTCTAAACACCAACCTCACAGGCACACTTGCTTTAATCCAACAACAAGGCTCACTCGGACTTTACGGACGAATTGACTTGAAAAACGGTCACTTTGTGGCTTACGGACAAAACCTGCTGATTAAAGAAGGTTACATCGGCTTTAACGGCTTACCGAGCAAGCCCGTGCTGAACATCAACGCCATTCGTAACCCAACGGAAATGTATGATAGCAACATCACCGCAGGCATTGACATCACAGGCTACGCCGACAGTCCAAGCCTGAAAATTTACACACGCCCCGCTAAATCGCAGGAAGAGGCGTTATCCTACTTGCTCACAGGACAGGGCATTGAGGACGCCACCAATAACGGCAACTCAACCAACGCCCTAAGCTCCGCCCTACTCTCAATGAGCTTAGCCAAAACCAGCGGCATCGTCAGCGGTATCGGCAAAGTGTTCGGCTTGCAAAACCTTAACATCGGCACACGTGGTGTAGGTGATAAATCCCAAGTCGCCATCAGCACCAACCTAACTGACCGCATACACATTAGCTACGGCGTAGGTCTATTTACTGGCATCGCCGAACTGACCGTACGCTTTAAGCTACTACCCAAACTCTACCTACAATCCATCTCTAGCCTAAATCAGGCATTTGATTTGTTGTACCAGTTTGAAATTTAGCGCGAATAAAAACAAAGGCCGGAATATTCACCAAAAATTTGGTGAATATTCCGGCCTTAAATATGGCACTTGGAAGTCCCCGTTTTCCGCCCCGTGATGGGGAAAATTTTTAGTAAAAATGCCGTTGGTTGCGTAGGGTCAACGGATTTTTACATTAAGAAAATTTACCCACAGCACGGATTAAGGCGGAAAGTTCGGGGTGTGTTTTTAAGTGACTTTTTGCACAAGTAAAAAGTAACAAATAACGCCGTTGCAAACGGCGTTACAAAGGACAATCATCAAACTACCACAAGGGGGCAAGCGCCCTTGCTTTATTTTTGCAATCACGCTCGCAAAACAAAAATAAAGGCCGGAATATTCATCAAAATTCTAATGAATATTCCCTTTACCTCAACCGCCCATTCTGTGCTTTGAGCAAGGCTCTTGCTTGTTCCTTATCCGTATTAGTTAATATCATCAAAATGGCGAGTTTGGCTTTGTTGTCGGCTAATTTTAGGGCGTTTTCGGCGGTGGTGAGATCGCATTGGGTGGCTTGTTGGATTATGCGAATCGCTCTTGCGTGCAGTTTTTCGTTGCTGACGTTGAGATCGACCATTAGGTTGCCGTAGCATTTTCCGAGCCGAACGAAAGTGGCTGTGGTGAGCATATTGAGTACCATTTTTTGCATTGTGCCGGATTTCAAACGGCTGGAACCTGTTAACACTTCGGCGCCGACGTTGGGGGTGATGGCGTAATCGGCGGCGGTGGCGAGTGGAACGTTGGCGTTACTGGTAATGCCGACGGTCATTGTGCCAAGTGATTTGGCGTAGGCGACACCGCCCAACACATAAGGCGTGCGACCGCTGGCGGCAATGCCCACGAGTACATCATTTTTGGTTAATGCGATGGCGTTGAGATCCTGCTGGGCTAAGTTGGCATCGTCCTCTGCGCCCTCTTTGGCTTTGCGTAGTGCCGTGTCGCCCCCTGCGATAATGCCGATGACACAGTCGCTTGCCACGCCAAAAGTCGGCGGACATTCGCTTGCGTCTAACACGCCTAAACGTCCGCTGGTGCCTGCGCCGATGTAAACCAGTCGCCCATTTTTCCCCATTCTTTCCACAATGTTATCCACAACTTCTGCAATGACGGGCAAATAAGGTTCGATCACCAGTGGGATCTTACGATCTTCGGCGTTCATTAGTTGCACAATTTCCAAAGACGACAGGCGATCCAAATGCTGGCTGGCAGGGTTGGTTTGCTCGGTAGTAAGATGAGAAAGTTCGGTGATGGCTTGTTCTGTTTTCATTTTCAATTCCTTTGATTGGGCTAGGGCGTGAAGATTACGCCAAGACTTGTGGCACGTTTCGCCCCAGTCACGCTCGGCAAATTAGACGGCAAATTGTGCCAGCGTTGCTTAGCAAGCCACGCAAAGGCGGCGGCCTCCACAAAGTCGCTATGAATGCCGAAATCATCGCTTTTTTGTACTTGCCACTGGGGTAGATTTTCCACAAAACCTTGCCATAAATGGCGATTATGCGTGCCACCGCCGCAAATGATCAAACGTGCGGGCAGGGTAGGTAAATTGGCGCGCCATTGATTTAACGCTTGCACGTTGCATTGCACAGTCAAGGCGTTGAGTGTGGCTTGCACGTCCACTGGGCTTATGCTTTCAGGGATTTGTTCAAGCTGACGTTGTAGCCAAAAAAGATTGAAATATTCCCGCCCTGTGCTTTTCGGCGCTGGGCGTTGAAAATACGGATCACGCAAACAGTGCGCCAGCAGGGCTTGATGAACTTTGCCTTGTGCCGCCCATTCGCCGTTTTTATCAAAAGACACGCCCAAATGCTGTGCCACCCAGCTATCCAGCAAAGCGTTCGCAGGGCCTGTGTCAAACCCCACCACAGGCTGGCTGGCACTCAGCAGAGAAACGTTACTAATGCCGCCCAAATTCAGCACGGCGGTGTGGTAATTTTCATCAAAAAAGATCCCTTGATGAAAAGCAGGCACGAGCGGAGCGCCCTGTCCGCCGAGTGCGATGTCTTTACTACGGAAATCCCCCACCACAGGCAAACCTGTGGCTACCGCCAAATACTGCATATCGCCAAGTTGCATTGTGAAAGGCAGTGCGTCTTCTGGTGCGTGCCACACGGTTTGACCGTGACAGCCGATAGCCATAATGGGGTAATTCGGGTACTTTCGTAAAAACTGCTGGACGGCGTGGGCGTAAGTGCGTGCGAGGGCTTGATTAAGCTCGCCCAGTGCGGATAAATGGGTGTCGCCTTTGTGCAATGCCAGCAATTTTTTTTGCAAAAATTCCGGCATAGGTAAAATGTCTGTGGTGATGACATTCATTTTGTAATCGGCGGAAAATTCCACCAGCGCCAGATCAATACCATCTAGGCTGGTGCCAGACATTATGCCGATAAAATAAGTTTTTTGCGTCATTTGGTTAGTCGTTCGGTTAGTCGTCAGGATAATACATTGCCACTGCACCAGAATTTTCCTGAGAATGTTGTGGTGTTGTTGCCATCGGCATTGGCGTTAAGCCAAGCTTGTGGAGCAGCTGTTGATCGTGATTTTCGCTCGGGTTCGGCGTGGTGAGCAATTTGCAACCGTAAAAAATAGAATTCGCCCCTGCCATAAAGCACAGTGCCTGCATTTCTTCGCTCATTTTTTCACGCCCAGCGGATAAACGCACCATTGAGCGAGGCATCATTATGCGAGCAACGGCGATAATGCGGATAAAATCGAGATTATCCACGTCCTCGTTTTCGGCAAACGGCGTTCCACTACACTTCACCAAACGGTTAATCGGCACGCTGTCAGGGTGCGTGGGTAAATTCGCCAGCTCCGCTAGCAACCCTGCACGCTGATGTTCGTTTTCGCCTAAGCCGATAATCCCACCTGTGCAAACTTTAATTCCTGCTTGACGCACATTTTCCAGCGTATCAAGGCGATCCTGATAGGATCGTGTGGTGATGACTTGATCATAATATTCCTTCGCCGTATCAAGGTTGTGATTGTAGTAATCAAGCCCTGCTTTGGCGAGGGTTTGGGATTGGTCAGCGTTCAGCATTCCCAGTGTCATACAGGTTTCCAAGCCAAGTGCTTTCACTTCTTTGATAATTTCCGTCAAATAAGGCATATCCTTTGACTTAGGATTACGCCACGCCGCCCCCATACAAAAACGGCTTGCCCCTTGTGCTTTGGCATTCAGCGCTGCTTGGCGAACTTGCTCAATGGCGAGCAGCTGCTCTTTTTCCACACCTGTTTTATAGCGTGCAGACTGCGGACAATATTTACAATCCTCTGGGCAAGCCCCTGTTTTAATAGACAAAAGCGTACTCATTTGAATGTGGTTAGGATTGTGATATTGGCGGTGAATTTGTTGCGCTTGGAACAGTAAGTCCATAAAAGGCTGGCGCAGTAACGCCAGCACTTCACTTGTGCACCAGTTGTGTCGGATGGTCATTTATTTTTTCGCTTTGCGTGGGCGTTCCCAGCCTTGAATGTGGCGTTGTTTGACACGAGAAATCACCAACTCATCGCTGGCGACATCTTTGGTAAGCGTGGTGCCTGCGCCGATGGTTGCACCGCTAGCGATATTCACTGGGGCGACTAATTGGCAATCGGAACCCACGAAAACATCATCGCCAATTTCGGTTAAGTGTTTGTTTTTGCCGTCATAATTGCAAGTGATTACCCCTGCACCGATGTTGCAATCACTGCCGATTTTCGCATCGCCCACATAGGATAAATGGTTGATTTTTGAGCCTTTGCCCACGTAGGCTTTTTTCACTTCCACGAAGTTACCGATGTGCGTTTCCGCTGCTAACACGGCATCAGGACGCAAGCGTGCGAATGGACCAATTTGGGCTTTTTCGCCTACGCTGGAATTTTCAATCACAGAATACGGTTTGATCTCCACGTTGTCGCCAATTTGGCAATTTTTCAGTACCACGCCAGCACCTACTTTCACGCCGTTGCCTAGCACGACTTTGCCTTCAATGATGACGTTTATATCAATGGCAACGTCTTTGCCGTGTTGCAATTCACCACGCAAATCAAAACGTTGCGGATCGGAAATCATCACGCCTGCGAGCAATAAACGCTCCGCTTGTTGCACTTGGTAATAACGTTCAAGGGCGGAGAGTTGTAATCGGTTATTCGCTCCTTCCACTTCCATTTTATCCTGCGCTTGCACCGCCACTACTTGCTCGCCATCACCATTGGCTAGGGCAATCACATCGGTCATATAGTATTCGTTCTGGGCGTTATTGTTATCCAAGCGAGCCAGCCATTTTTGGAAATCCTTACCGCTGCCCACCATTACGCCTGTGTTCACTTCTTTTATTTGTAACTGTGCTGGCGTGGCATCTTTTTGTTCCACGATCCCCACCACATCGCCTTGTGCGTTACGCAAAATACGACCATAGCCCGTTGGGTTGTCCAATACCACTGTGAGCAACGCAATGCCGTTGTTAGGCTTGGCGGCACGCAAGGCTTGCAAGGTTTCTGCTTTAATCAAGGGCGCATCGCCGTACAGCATAATAATGTCTTCATTCTCTGCGAAAAACGGTGCTGCTTGTTGCATTGCGTGACCTGTGCCAAGCTGTTCTGCTTGGTAAACCCAATGCACTGGCTCGTTTGCCAACGCATTTTGTAAACGCTCAGCGGCGTGACCATAAATTAAATGAATATTCGCTGCATTTAAGGCTTTCGCCGTGTCGATCACGTGTTGAACCATTGGCTTGCCTGCCACTGGGTGTAGAACTTTTGGCAAATCGGAATACATTCTCGTTCCCTTGCCTGCGGCTAAAATCACCACGCTTAACGGTTTATTTTGTGCTAAATCTTGTTGCATAAGTTGTCCTAATTTCTCTAAAAAACGTTGTATTCTAACGTAAAACGGAAAAATTTTCGTTTTCCTATTCGCTTTCCACGTCGTCAAACAACGGCGTACTCAAATAACGCTCCGCCGCCGATGGCAAAATTACCACAATTTGCTTGTCCGCAAATTCTGGTAGAAGGGCTAACCGCTCCGCCGCACACACCGCCGCCCCTGAGGAAATGCCTGCGAGAATACCTTCCTCTTTCATTAAACGGCGTGCGGTTTTAATGGCATCATCGCTACTGACTTTTTCCACACGATCAATCAAATTTAAATCTAAATTTTTAGGGATAAAATTCGCACCAATGCCCTGAATTTTATGAGGCGCTGGTTTAACGCTTTCCCCTGCGAGGGTTTGGGAAATCACAGGCGACTCCAACGGCTCCACCGCCACGGAAAGAATGGCTTTGCCTTGATCCTGTTTTAAGTAACGGCTAACGCCCGTGATGGTGCCGCCCGTTCCCACGCCAGCCACCAGCACGTCCACTTGCCCTTGCGTATCCTGCCAAATTTCAGGGCCTGTGGTTTGCTGGTGAATTATCGGATTTGCGGGGTTTTCAAACTGTTTTAACATGACATAACGGTTGGGATCGCTTGCGTAAATTTCTTCCGCTTTCGCCACTGCGCCTGCCATTCCTTTCGCCCCTGCGGTTAACACCAAATTCACGCCCAAGCCACGCAATAAATGCTTGCGTTCGTTGCTCATTGTTTCAGGCATCGTCAAGGTAATGGCATAACCACGCGCCGCCGCCACATACGCCAGCGCAATGCCCGTGTTGCCACTCGTGGCATCTAAAATGGTTTTATCTTTGGTCAACAAGCCGTCTTTCTCCGCCTGCCACACCATATTCGCCCCCACACGGCATTTCACGCTAAAACTCGGATTGCGCCCTTCAATTTTGGCAAGAATATTGCCCTTGCCAAAATGCTGTAAAAGCACCAACGGCGTGCGTCCAATGGTTTCTGAATTATCGTTGTAAATCATCAGCTTTC
This sequence comes from Actinobacillus sp., assembly GCA_020026075.1. GTDB lineage: Bacteria > Pseudomonadota > Gammaproteobacteria > Enterobacterales > Pasteurellaceae > Actinobacillus_C. Next base: position 28,160 of record JAHHQZ010000022.1, read on the forward strand.
CTCACAATTATTGAACAATGAACCAAACACCGCATTGTAGCTTTTTCTGCACATTTTAAAAATTTTTTGCACAAAAAAACCACCATTAATGACCTGACCCCAAAAACTTAGACTAAATTAATTTAAGGACTGGGCTCTGTAT
>JAHHQZ010000023.1 GCA_020026075.1 Actinobacillus sp.
ATACAGAGCCCAGTCCTTAAATTAATTTAGTCTAAGTTTTTGGGGTCAGGTCAAGCTCGGCGTTTTTATGTTTAAGCGGTAATTATAAGAATGACCAAAGCAAAATAGCGAGCAGTTGCGGTGAGATAATCCGCAAGAACATCACCAGCGGATACACGGTCGCATATGCCAATGCAGCGGCACCGCTATCTTCTTTAATGGCATTCGCAAACGCAAGCGCTGGCGGATCCGTCATTGAACCAGCGAGTAATCCGCAAATGGATAAATAATTCATCCGCACATATAAGCGTGCGATCACACCAACAGTAATGAGAGGCAACGCCGTAATAATTAAGCCATACCCCATCCATTCAAGCCCTGCACCGTTAATCAACGTTTCCACAAAGTTACCGCCTGACTTTAAGCCGACCACAGCCAAAAACAGCACGATACCAATTTCTCGCAATGCCAAGTTCGCACTCGGAGGCATAAACCAATACAGTTTACCAATACTGCCGATTCGAGAAAGAATCAGCGCCACCACCAAAGGTCCACCAGCTAAGCCTAATTTTAACGCCACAGGAAATCCTGGAATGTGGAACGGAATTGAACCAACTAACACACCCAAGCCAATCCCAATAAATACTGGCAACATTTGCACTTGTTGCAACTTTTGCTGTGCGTTTCCTAAAAGTGATGCCACTTTGTTGATCACATCGCTTTGCCCAACGATGTGTAGCACATCACCAAACTGCAAGCTGGTGTTGGAGGTTGGCACAAGTTCAATCCCCGCACGATTTAAACGTGCAATAACTACGCCGTATTTTTCGTGAATACCAAGATTGCGAATTTTCTTGCCTAGTACTTCCTCATTCGTTACGACCACACGCTCGGAATGCAAATAGCCTGTAAATTGCTTACGAGAAACTTCCACCACGTCGCCTACAATGAGCTGCATTTTTTTCAAATCTTCACTTTCGCCCACCAAATGCAGCACGTCATCAAGCAAAATTTGCGTATCCGCTTTTGGTACCATAATCTCATCGCCACGTTTTAAGCGAGAACAGATCACTTCATCACCTTCAAAACCCGGAATATCACGCAACACCAAGCCATCTAAATTATGGTTGGTCACCTGAACATTTAAGGTATCCAGCGTAGATTTATCCTGCCCGCTACTTTGTTGGAAACGGTGTGCCTCATCATCTACTTTAATGCGGAAAAACAAACGAATAAACCACATTGACAGCAAAATACCGCAAATCCCAAACGGATAAGCCATTGCATACGCCATTCCCATTTTACCAGTAACGCCTGTAAAGCCTAGCTCGCTTAGAATTTGCTGCCCAGCACCGAGCGATGGCGTGTTGGTTACCGCTCCTGAGTACACCCCGAGAATCACTTCCAGTGGCACTTGCAATGCTTTATTAAAGAAAATAACCAAAACGGCACCAATCACAACGATCAGTGCTGCTAACACATTCAGTTTAAGTCCCGATTCACGCAACGATGCGAAAAAACCAGGTCCCACCTGAATCCCAATGGTGTACACAAATAATATCAACCCAAATTCTTGGATAAAATGCATTGTGTGCATATCTAAATGCACTTGGTATTGGTTAGTAAAGTGAGCCACGATGATCCCACCAAACAGCACCCCACCAATGCCAAGCCCTACGCCTTTTACTTTCCAGCTCCCCATCCACAAGCCAATAATGGCGGCAAGGGCGAGCAAACTTACCGTAACTGCAATTTCACTCATAACGACCTCAATCTAAAAAACGCCCAAATTATAGCAAATCCACCTAAAAAATGCGGAAAAAAATAGCGAAATTCGTCTATTTGTTACGAACCTTAGAAAAATATAAAAATTTTGTAACGAAAGAACAACGAAGTTTTTAATGAAGAACCTGACTGGAATAATTACAAAGATTTTTGCAACATTTCGACAAATAGATCTTCATTAATAGGTATACAATAACTATAATACAACATTTAACATCATAAATTATGAGGACATTACAATGATAAAATACATAACAAAACCTACATTGCACATAACTTTAATTGCCACAATGGCAAGTACTGCAGTTATAGCACAAACGACAAATAATGGGTTAATAAAAAGTGAGGGAACAAATCTTAGTATTGGTGAAGGGGCGTCCACAAACAACAATGGTACTTACTCTACTGCCATTGGAAATGGAAGTAACACCAATGGTCATTCTGCATTAGCATTAGGAACACAAGCCTCAGCCTCAGGTAACAATACAGTTGTCGTTAAGTAAGGTTACTGAAAACTCGACTGTTGGTATTGGTGCAAACGTAGAAGTTACAGGTAGTGGTGCTACCGCTATTGGTTCAAATACAAAGGCTAGTAATACCAGTTCCGTATCCATAGGTTTCCAAGCTAATTCATCAGGAGACAGTGCAATAGCCATTGGCGGAGAAAGCAATAGTAGTGGTGACCAATCGATCGCACTCGGCAATAGTGCGACTGCAACTAAATATGGCAGCATTGCTATTGGTACAGGATCGATTGCTGAGCGTGAGGCTTATGTAACAGGATTTAAACCAACAGGGATAAGCGATAAAACAGATATTGATGAAAAAGCCTTTACATCAACGGCTGCGGAAATGTCTATTGGTAAAGATGGCACCATTCGACAAATTACCCACGTTTCAGCAGGTTCAAAAGATACCGATGCCGTCAACGTGGCACAGCTTAAATCTCTTATTAACCTTGGAATGAAATTTAATGCAGATAAAGGCGTAGCACAAAATAATAAATTAGGCAGCCAGATTAATATCCAAGGAGATCATAAAAACATCCACACTACAATTTCCCAAGATAACCAAGGGAACAGCACGATACAGGTTCAGCTCAACCCAAAACTTACTGTCGACACCGTACAGGCTAATCAGAGTATTCACGTCGGCACACCGCAAAATGGTACCGTTATAAATAGCGATGGAATAAGTATTCACAATGGTCCGAGCCTCACAAATAAAGGATTAAATAATGGCGATAAGCAAATTACCCACGTTGCAAGCGGATTGGGTGATCGTCAATTATCCGAAGTGACTGGCGATGCACTAAATAATGCCGTCAATGTTGGCGACTTGCAAAAAGCATTTAAACAGTTGCCTTTTGATCAAAAAATCAATCAAGTTAAAAATGATCTTGATGCTAAAATTCACGATATGGGGAAAAAAGCCAATGCAGGCATTGCAGCTTCGATGGCAATGGCTAATCTACCGCAACCCTTCTCTGCGGGGAAAAGTATGATCGGGGCTTCTATAAGCCATTACCGCAATGAACATGCTTTGTCGATTGGTGTTTCACGAATTTCCGATAACGGAAAATGGATAATCAAAACTTCAGTATCCGAAGATACTCAACATAATTTTGGTGCTGGAATAAGTACTGGTTATCAATGGTAAAAGTAACATTATTTAAGTAAGAAACAAAAGTTAAATACTCTATACCCCAAAAGTTTTATCCGACTTTTGGGGTAATTTATTTCTTATTTACTAGAAAAATTAAACTAGAATATTTACACCACATAATGGAATTAAAATCAATTTCTGGTTAAATATTCCAGCATGGCTAATTAATGATTAGGCTTCGTCTGGCTTATTTAATCCTTAGGATATAATGCTTGCACCACGTTCATATTCAAAAAACGCCCTTTCTCACTGATTCGTTTTGCCAAAAGATATGAACCAAAATCATTTAAATGATCTTGATCTTTAAAGATATTCTTTCCATCAATAATATATTCTCCTTTATGTAGATAATTTAAAGGATTAATGAATGTTACATTCGGTATACCTGCCACCAGTTTTTCAATATGTGCATTGGTATGTTCCATAAAGTTTATGTCATGAACGGGCAATAAATACTGAGAGAATCCGTATTTCTTTAATATCGTTTCACGTATTGCTGGACGATTTAATGTCCACACGTCGCCCATTACAATCACTTTTTTGTGTTTGGCTAAAAGCGTTACCATATCTCTAAAACGCTGATCAAATTTAGGATCTTTATACAATACTTTTAATGGTTCCGGTTGTTCATAACGTTCTTGATTATAGAAAGCCTCAATCACCACCACAGGAAAATTCTGTAAACGTTGCAAACATTGTGCTTTTCCAGTTGGCGTATCATTTTGCAAACAATCCACAAACAAGTGGCTGTCATTTTCAAAAATTTCTGCACGCCAACCTTCCACATTTCCTAAATAATCAGCAAATTTCTTTAGGGATCCTGCGTGTGAATCACCAATAATCGCAACTTTTGCTTGTTTTGGCATTCCTACAAAGTGGCTTTTATCCATATTAAATGTTGTCTGTTCAATGAGAGAATGCTCTCTAGGTTTAATAACCACTTGCTTCATTGTTAAATTAAAGCCAATTAAAAATAATGACGGCACAATGTACACATATAATAAGGCTTGTTTGAATGTTAGTTTTTTACGGCGTAATGGCTGTTCTAAACAATAATAACTTGCCACTGAAAAAACAATCGTCAAAACTAAAATTAACACCACTTCCTTTGGTGATAACGCGTATTGCCCTGTAATATAATGCACCATTGCAATAAATAGCCAATGAAATAAGTATAATGAATATGAAATCTTACCAATAAACACAATGGCTTTTGATGAAAACAAACTCGTTATACTATTTGGCTGTTGCATTCCATAAATTAAAATTACCGTTAATGCACAAGGTACTAATAATGCAAATCCAGGCACAAATAGCATATCGCCACGATAAAATACTAAGCAAAGTATTAAGCCAATAAAGCTAAACCAACTTAACCAAGCTGTAATTTTTTGATTGATTTTAGGTAATTTACTCAAAGCCAACAATGAGCCAAGTAGCAACTCAGGAAAACGTAAATTAGATAGATAATAGGTGTTTTTTAATCCTATATGTTCATAAATGGTATTAGGTAATAAAGCCGTAATCAAAAAGAATATAAAGAGTGCAAATGCGGTATAAAATAAACTTTTTTGCTGTTTAAAATAGCGTAATGCAACATACAAAATAATTGGAAAGAATAAATAATACTGTTCTTCTACCGCTAATGACCAAATATGAACAATGGGATTTTCCCCTGAATTTAAATCCCAGTAACCTTGATGAGCAGATAAATAGAAATTAGATGAAAAAACAGTCGCTAATTCTATTGTTTTGCGTAGTAACTCGCTTTCTGAACGTATAAAAAATATTGTTGCAAAAATGGAGGCAAGGAAGAGGGTTGCAATAAAAACAGATAAATTCGCTGAATACGGCGGCGATAAAAATGATGAAAGGTAAATTTATTTTCTAACATTTCACGGCTAATAATTGACGTAATTAAATAGCCTGAAATCACAAAGAAAATATCAACGCCAAGAAAACCGCCAGTCAGCCACTGGCTATTTAAATGAAATAGGATAACGGAAAGTACGGCGATTCTGGACGATAACGAAAGGTTACATTAGATTGATTACTATTGTGCATTTTCAGCTCTCATAACAACTATTTTTTTATAAAAAAATTCCAGCCTAAGCCATAACGCTAGGCCGGAATTTTTCGCTAAATTTAATCTTCAAATAAAACGGCATCGGTTTCTTCTTCGCCGTTTGGATCTTCAAAGTAAGTACCCCAGCCATCATAAGTGGCGTTGAATTTCTGTAACACAGGGATAATTTGCTTTTGCTGTTCGTCAATGATTTCTGGTTTCAGTGGCGATTCTGTTAATGCATCAAAGGCGTAAAACACTTGCCCTTCTTCATCAAACTCTTCGGCATCAGCCACTTCAAACCCCAGTTTGAACATTTCCACAGCAACTTTTTCAAGCTGTTCAAAATTATCGTGGGCGATGTGATGCTCAATAATATAAAGTGCATCAGGGTCGCTGCCGTCATTGAGCAGTTCGGTGATAATTTCACGAGTTTCTAATTGCAATTCTGCATAATCTACTTGCATAAAAGCCTCCTAAGGCGAATAAAAATAAGGGTTCCAAATGGCGAGCAATTCCATTACTTGATTACGTTGCTCGGCAGATTGGCTAATGTGGCGGCGCACTTTAAAACGTTTAAATTTAGCACCTTGATAAATTCTTCGAGTAAAGGGCGTATCGTGGTTAGAAATAACAACTGGCGTATTATTTTTAGCAGCAGTTTTGGCGAGATCTGCCAAAAGCATTTGCTCAACATCACCAAATTTATTACTAGCGTACGTAGTAAAATTTGCCGTGGCACTCAATGGCACATAAGGGGGATCACAATAAATCACACAATGCTTTGTCATATTTTCAGCCATTAAAAAAGCTTGCGTAAAATCCCCACAAATAAATGTGGCACGCTGTGCTTTTTCGGCAAAATGCCGCAATTCTTTTTCAGGATAATACACCGTTTTATAACGCCCAAAAGGCACGTTAAACTGCCCTTTTAAATTGTAGCGGCATAATCCGTTGTAACCTAAGCGATTGAGATATAAGAAAATACAGGCACGCTCGAATAAATCCGTAGAACGATTAAACCTTGTGCGTTGCTCGTAATAATAGGTTTCCGTATTAAATTGCGAATGTTCAAATAAGCGGCGGCTCGCTTGAATATAACGCTCGACATCTTGCTTAACAATGTTAAATAAATGAATAAGATCAGGGTTTATATCGAATAATAAATATTCGTCATAATCCGTATTCATAAACACCGCCCCTGAGCCAACAAAAGGCTCAATTAAGCAAGTGTTGCCATTACGTTGTTGATTAAATGGTAGAAAAGGGCTGATTTTCTCCATAATGCGAGTTTTTCCACCAGCCCATTTAAGAAAGGGTTTATTCAGCGTTGTTTCATTCGATATTGCTGCATCACACACCTGCGGCATAACAAAACCTATTGAGAAAAGGCACTGAGCGTAGCTTTAATAGCACTTTCAGGCACATCACTTGTCACATAGCTATGCCCAAGCGTTGAAATTAAAACAAGGCGAATTTTGCCTGCGAGATTTTTTTTATCACGCTGCATAAAGGTGAGAAATTGTTCAGCTGTCATTGCTTCAGGCGGCTGTACAGGCAAATTGGCACGCTGTAATAAGGTTTTAATACGTTGAAAATCTTGTGATGTAACGCCTTTTTTCACGCCCTCTGCATTGCTTGCAGACAACGCCAATGCGAGCAACATTCCTGTTGCCACTGCCTCGCCGTGCAGCCAATTACCATAGCCTTGTTGGCTTTCAATGGCGTGCCCAAAAGTATGCCCAAAATTCAGCAACGCACGCTCGCCTTTTTCACGTTCATCACGTGCCACAATTTCTGCTTTTAATTGACAACAACGAGCCACCGTTTGCTTTAAAGCGTCTGGGGATAATGCCCAAATCGCCTCAAAATGCGTTTCAAGCCACGCCAGAAATTCAGCATCCAATGCGATACCGTATTTCAGCACTTCAGCAAAGCCTGCTGAAAATTCTCTTGGAGGCAAGGTTTGAAGCGTATTAATGTCAATAATCACCGCCTGTGGCTGGTAAAATGCACCGATCATATTTTTACCCAGTGGATGATTTACCGCAGTCTTACCACCAACAGAAGAATCCACTTGCGCAAGTAATGTGGTTGGAATTTGAATAAAACGCACGCCACGCTGATAAGTAGCAGCAGCCAAGCCTGTAATATCGCCAATCACGCCACCACCTAAGGCAACCAACAAGCAATCTCGTCCATAATTTTCAGAAAGTAATGCTTGATAAATTTTGTCCAAATATTCCAGTGTCTTATATTGCTCGCCATCAGGCAGTAAGCAACTTCGCACCTTGCAGCCTAAACTTTCCAATGTGCCACGCACTGTTGGTAAATAATGGCTTGCCACTGTGGGATTGCTGACAATCATCACTTTATCCCCTGCTTTTACAGGCAATAAGCTCGGATTATTCAATAAATTTTCACCAATGTAGATGGGATAATGCCCTTGTTGATGATTGACATTTATGGCAAGCATTTGACTTCCTTGAATTCCTCTAAACCGTTAAGCAGAAATATCATTCATTAAATCTATGATATGTGTTGCCGTGGTTTTGGCGTTTTGATCTTCTGTGGTCAACGTAATGTCGGCGATTTCTTCATATAACGGATTACGCACTTCCGCTAAATTTTCCAAAATAGTACGTACATCGCCTTCGCCTTGCAGTAGCGGACGTTTTTTATCACGCTGTGTACGTTCCACTTGTTTATCCACACTGGTTTTTAAATAAATCACTAAGCCACGTGCAGAAAGGTATTGGCGGTTTTCTTTCGCCAAAATGCTACCGCCACCTGTTGAAATCACCGTACCTTGACGCTGGGTAAGTTCATCTAATAAGCGGGTTTCACGGCGGCGAAAACCCTCTTCACCTTCTAAGTCAAAGATCCAGTCAATATCCGCACCCGCTCGTGCTTCAATTTCCGCATCAGAGTCCACGAAATCCATATTTAGAAGTTGTGCAAGTTGTCGTCCAATCGTGCTTTTCCCCGCACCCATTGGGCCAATTAAAAAGATATTACGCTTTTCTGCCATAATATTTACTTAACCTTAAATAAAAATAAATAACCTATAAAAATGCAAAAAACCGCATAAAACGGTCAATACAAATCCCTTAAAAAATGGGATAAATTGTCGCAATTATTACTTAACATTTCAACCTTAAAAATTTATTTTTCGCTAATCTTGCGTTGCAACTGTACGCAGTATTATTGGTTTTAACATCATTTTCGCTTATACTGTCGCTCATTTTTTTGAAAACTAATAGGATTTTTTATGGGATTTTTAGCCAATAAACGAATTTTAATCGCTGGCGTTGCAAGCAACCGTTCAATCGCCTATGGTGTGGCTCAAGCAATGCACCGTGAAGGAGCAGAACTTGCCTTTACCTACCAAAATGACAAATTAAAACCTCGTGTTGAGAAAATTGCCGCTGAATTTGGCTCCAACATCGTGCTACCTTGCGACGTAGCAGACGATGCTAGCATTGACGCTTGTTTTGCTGAATTAAAAAACCACTGGGAAAGCTTCGATGGTTTCGTGCATTCCATCGCCTATGCACCAGCGGATCAACTTGACGGCGACTACGTTGATGCCGTGACTCGTGAAGGTTTCCGCATTGCCCACGACATTAGCTCATACAGCTTTGCCGCAATGGCTAAAGCCGCTCGCCCAATGTTAAACGAAGGTGCAGGCTTGGTTACAATGACTTACTTAGGGGCTGAACGTGCCATTCCAAACTACAACACAATGGGCGTTGCCAAAGCCTCTCTTGAAGCGAACACCCGCTTTATGGCACAAGCCTTAGGTCGCAACGGCGTGCGTGTGAATGCGATTTCCGCTGGACCAATTCGCACCTTAGCAGCCGCTGGCATTAAAGACTTCAAAAAAATGCTCAACGCTTGCGAACGTGCAACGCCAATTCGCCGCACCGTGACCACAGAAGATGTGGGCAACACCGCAGCATTCTTATGTTCAAACTTAGCAGCAGGCATTTCAGGCGAAGTGATTCACGTTGACGGCGGTTACAATATCGTTGCAATGGGTGAATTGCTTGACGAAGCCTAAACACTGAATGGCAAACAAGGTGTGCTTGGCACACCTTTATTTTTACCAATCACGCAGGCTGGAATATTTAAAATTTTTTTGAAAATTCCGACCTACAACTTAACGAGATACTATGTTCCAAGATAATCCCCTACTCGCCCAGCTCAAACAAAAAATTCAAGACAGTAAGCCGAAAGTGGAAGGCGTGGTGCGTAGCACTGATAAAGCTTATGGTTTTTTAGAAACGCCTGAGCGTAAAAGCTATTTCCTTGCCCCTGACACAATGAAAAAAGTGATGCACGGCGATAAAATTCTCGCCGCCATTGCCACTCAAGCGGACGGCAAAGAACAAGCCGAGCCGTTGGAATTACTTGAACCAATGCTCACTCGCTTTATCGCTAAAGTGCAGTTCAACAAGGCTGGAAAATTACAACTGGCGGTGGATCATCCGCAAATTAAACAGTACATTGGTGCGAAAAAAGCGAAAGATTTAGCCCTACCAGCAGACGAAACATTGCAAGCTGGCGACTGGGTCGTTGCCAATTTGACCACGCATCCATTGCGTGATGATCGCTTTTTGTTTGCACAAATTACACAATTTATCTGTCGTGGAGAAGACCCGCTTGCCCCTTGGTGGGTAACGCTCGCTCGCCACGAGCAATCTCGCTACCCTGTGGCTGGGCAAGCGGACTATCCGTTACTCAATGCAGACGATGAGCGCCGTGATTTAACGGATTTACATTTTGTCACCATCGACAGTGCGGATACGCAAGATATGGACGATGCCCTGCACATTCGCCCAATCCATAATGATCAAGGCGAACAAAATGGCTGGCATTTAACAGTGGCGATAGCCGATCCAACGGCTTACATCGCCCAAGATAGCGACATTGAAATGGCGGCTCGTGAACGTTGTTTCACCAACTATCTGCCCGGATTTAACATTCCAATGCTACCTCGAGAATTAGCAGACGAACTCTGCTCGCTCACGCCAAATGAAAGCAAAGCGGCGCTAGTGTGCGATATTGAAGTGGATTTAAACGGTGCAGTGCAAGGCGAACCGACCTTTTGCAATGCTTGGGTGCAATCTCGTGCAAAATTAACGTATGACAAGGTTTCCGATTACTTAGAAAATAAACTCAACGGTACAAATGAAACGGCTTGGCAGCCAGAAACGGCAGAAATCCAAGCACAGGTCGATGCGTTGTACGACTTAACACAAGCTCGTATTCAATGGCGTAAACAGCACTCTCTGCTATTTAAAGAAAGCCCTGATTACCACTTTGAATTAGCCGACAATGGTCAAGTGGTAGCCATTCACGCCTCACATCGCCGTATTGCGAATCAAATTGTGGAAGAATGTATGATTCTCGCCAACATTTGTGCAGCGCATTATTTAGCGGATCACATTGGCACAGGGATCTTCAACACGCACGTAGGGTTTGACCCAAAAAATTTAACCGCTGTGTGTGACTTTTTACAAAAAGAATTGGCAGAACAGGTTCCTAATGCCAATGCACGTTACAGCGGTGAAACGCTAAGCACATTGGCAGGTTACTGCCAAATGCGCCACGATATTGAACCAATGGCGGGCGATTACCTTGAAATGCGTTTACGCCGCTGGCTGACTTTTGCTGAGTTTAAAACAAGTCTTGCGCCACACTTCGGTTTAGGTTTAACGGGCTATGCCACGTGGACATCGCCGATTCGTAAATATTCCGATATGGTGAATCATCGTTTGATTAAAGCCCATTTGCGTGGCGAAAGCCATTTCGCTACACCTGCGGATAGCGTGCTACAACGCCTGCAAGAGGCGCGCCGTCAAAACCGCTTAGTGGAACGAGATATTGCCGACTGGCTTTATTGCCACTACTTTGCCGAACAACTCGCTAGCGGACAAAAACTCACGTTTACGGCAAAAATCCAAGATGTGACTCGTGGCGGCTTGCGTGTTCAACTGCTAGATAACGGTGCAAGCGTCTTTATTCCGGCTTCCACGATTCACCAAAATCGTGATGAAATGCAAACCAATGCAGATGAACTTGCGCTCTACATTAACGGCGAACGCCGTTACAAAATTGGCGATGAATTGCCTGTGGAATTAGTGGAGTCAAAAGTAGATACTCGCAGCCTCGTGGGGCGCTTGGCGCTTTAACAAAATAGGGCTAGGAATTTTATTTTACTTATAGCGTGCTATGGGCAAATAACGTAAACTTAGCCCTTAAATTTATACGGTTTTTAATTTAACGATTATAGGACAAAATATGAAAAAAATTGCTGTTTTAACCAGTGGGGGTGATGCCCCAGGTATGAACGCTGCAATTCGTGGCGTGGTACGTACAGCACTTAAAGCAGGACTTCAAGTGTATGCGATTCACGATGGCTACTATGGTTTATACCATAATAAAATCAAACCTTTTGATCGCTATGGCGTATCTGACATCATTAATCGTGGCGGTACAATTTTAGGATCTGCCCGTTTCCCTGAGTTTAAAGATCCAAAAATTCGCGCCCATTGTGCGGAAATTTTACGTTCTCACGACATTGACGCACTTGTAGTTATCGGCGGGGACGGCTCTTATATGGGGGCTAAATTGCTCACCGAAGAACACGGTTTCCCATGCATTGGTATTCCTGGAACTATTGATAATGACGTTGCTGGCACTGACTACACTATCGGCTACCAAACCGCCCTTGAAACGGCAGTAGATGCGGTGGATCGTTTACGTGATACTTCAAGCTCACACCAACGCATTTCTATTTTAGAAATTATGGGGCGCCATTGTAGCGATTTAACCATTTCCGCTGGTATCGCTGGTGGTGCGGAGTACATCGTGGCCTCCGAAGTGGAATTTGACCGTGAAGCGTTAATCCACGAAATCGAACGCTGTATTATTAAAGGTAAACGCCACGCTATCGTGGTCATCACAGAATTATTGTGTGATGTCAATGAGTTAGCCCGTGAGATTGAAGCTCGAGTGCATAAAGAAACTCGTGCAACCGTGCTAGGACACGTGCAACGTGGCGGCTCCCCTTGTGCTTTCGACCGAATTTTAGGTTCTCGTATGGGCGCTTATGCAGTAGATTTACTAATGCAAGGCAAAGGCGGCTACTGTGTGGGTATTCAAAATGAGCAACTGGTTCACCACGACATTATTGATGCCATCAACAATATGCGCCGTGAGTTCCGTGCGGATCTGTATGCCTTAGCGCAACGCTTAGAATAATTTTTATTCATTTATACAAAAAAGCGAAGGCTGGAATTTTCATCAAAATTTTAACAAAAATTCCGGCCTTCCTTTTATTTACCACTCATCGCTTAGTGCTTCGCTTTTTAATTTAGCGATAAGCTCTTGATTCGCTGGTGGAAAGTTAGCACTGTCCAAATCCTGTTGCTCAACCCATATCCCCACTTGACCTTCTCGTCCAAAGGGTTCATTCACCCATTCTTCCACGAGATAAAAATAAAATTCGTAGAATTTTTCCGCCGTGCGAAAATTAAAATGCTCGTAAGGAAAAGCTTTTAGCACCTGAATGCCCACTTCCTCTTCCAATTCTCGGCACATTGTCTCATACGGCGTTTCATTCGGCTCAACTTTGCCACCTGGAAATTCCAGTGCGTGTGCATAATCTTTGCCTTCCAATCGTTCAGTCAAATAAATTTGCCCAAACTCATTACGAATAATCGCCGCAGCTACACGTACGTGTTGCAAGCCTGATTGTATGGGGAGAACCGACTGTGTGGTTGAGTCGTTCATAGATTTTTCCTTTGTTGAAGTTATGGCGACCGAAGTCGCCATAATGTTGATTTAAAAGTTAGGCTTTACGTGAGCGGTCGCCACAGCAATGCTTGTATTTTTTACCAGAACCACAAGGACAAGGTTCGTTACGGCCGATTTTGCGATCCGTTTCTTCACCTTCAGGGTGGTAGCGATTTGCTTGCGTTTGGGCTTGGCTTTGACGCATACGTTCCGCATCATCCATTTCAGACTGGGTACGCACTTGCACTCGGCTGAGCGTTGTAATCACGCTTAATTTCAAAGCATCCAGCATATCCGTGAACATTTGGAAAGACTCACGTTTATATTCCTGTTTTGGATCTTTTTGGGCGTAACCACGCAAGTGAATACCACGACGTAAGTGATCCATTGCAGAAAGATGCTCTTTCCAAAGCTCATCTAAGGTTTGTAGCATTACACCTTTTTCAAATTGACGTAAAGTTTCCGCCCCTACAAGCTCTTCTTTGCGAGCATATTCCGCTTTCGCTGCGTCTAAAATACGTTCACGTAGTGTTTCTTCGTGTAATGTGTTGTCCTCTTCGATCCACTGATCAACTGGCAAATCTAAGGCGAAATCCTGTTTCAAACGGCGTTCTAAGCCCGCTACGTCCCACATTTCTTCCAATGATTGCGGTGGAATGTATTGATCAATCACCTGATTAAACACATCGCTACGAATGGTTTCAATCGTGTCGCCGAAGTGATCGTTATCCAATAAATTATTACGCTGAGCATAAATTGCGTGGCGTTGGTCATTCGCTACATCGTCAAATTCTAAAAGATTTTTACGGCCATCGAAGTTATGCGCCTCAACTTTGGCTTGTGCAGAGGCAATCACTTTGGTGAGCATTTTCGACTCCATTCCTTCGCCAGGCTCACCAAAGGCTTTACGCATTAGGTTGAGTTTACCTTCGTTAAGGTAAATGCGCATTAAAGCATCATCTAATGAAAGGTAGAAACGAGAAGAACCCGGATCCCCTTGTCGACCTGAACGACCACGTAATTGGTTGTCAATACGGCGAGATTCGTGGCGCTCTGTACCAATAATGTGCAAGCCACCAGCGGCTTTTACAATGTCGTGGCGTTTTTGCCATTCTGCCTTAATTTTTTCAATTTTTTCCGGCGTAGGATTTTCAAGGCGTTCAACTTCTGCTTTCCAGTTTCCGCCCAGCATAATATCCGTACCACGCCCTGCCATATTGGTGGCAATGGTTACAGCACTAGGCTCACCTGCATTGGCAACAATTTCTGCCTCTTTGGCGTGGAATTTGGCATTCAACACGTTGTGCTTAATGCCTGCTTTGCGTAACGCATCAGATAATAACTCCGATTTTTCAATCGAAATCGTACCCACAAGAACAGGTTGCTGACGTGCTACGCAATCCTTAATGTCTTCAATGATGGCAGCAAATTTATACGCCTCATTTTCATACATAATATCTGTGCGGTCATCACGAATCATCGGACGGTTAGTTGGGATAACGATGGTTTCTAAACCATAAATTTGTTGAAATTCAAAGGCTTCAGTATCGGCTGTCCCTGTCATACCCGCTAATTTTTCGTATAGACGGAAATAATTTTGGTACGTAATGGAAGCAACCGTTTGATTTTCGCCTTGAATTTTCACATTCTCTTTTGCTTCAATGGCTTGATGTAAACCGTCAGACCAGCGGCGACCTGCCATTGTACGTCCTGTATGCTCATCAACGATTACGATCTCGCCGTCTTTTACAATGTAATCCACATCTTTTTCAAACAAGGTGTTCGCACGTAACGCAGCATAAACGTGGTGCAACAAGGCAATGCGTGATGGTGAGTAAAGCGTTTCTCCATCTTCCATCAAACCTCTTTCTACCAGCAAATGCTCGATTTTTTCTTGTCCACGTTCGGTTAAATGTGCTTGTTTATTTTTTAGATCAAGCGTGTAATCACCATCGCCAGTGTATTCTTCTGTATCCTCTTTTTCCTGTGCGGTTAAATGTGGAATCAGTTTATTCACGGCAATATAAAGCTCTGAGCTATCTTCCGCAGGACCAGAAATAATCAGCGGGGTGCGAGCTTCATCAATTAAAATAGAATCAACTTCGTCCACTAAGGCGTAATGCAATTCACGTTGGAAACGATCTTCCTTGCTGTGCGCTAGGTTATCACGCAAATAGTCGAAACCGAGTTCGCTGTTTGTGGCATAGGTAATATCCGCCGCATACGCTGCTCGTTTTTCTTCAGGTGATAAACCAGGCACATTCACACCAACGGTCATATCCAAAAATTCAAACAGTGGGCGATTGGTTTGTGCATCACGGCGAGCTAGGTAGTCATTCACCGTTACCACATGTACCCCTTTGCCAGTTAATGCGTTCAAATAGCAAGGCAAGGTTGCAGTTAAGGTTTTCCCCTCCCCTGTACGCATTTCGGCAATGCAACGACCATTTAGTACCATTCCGCCAATCAACTGAACATCAAACGGTCGCATTCCTAACACACGTTTACTCGCCTCACGCACAGTGGCAAACGCCTCTGGCAAAATGGCTTCAAGTTTTTCACCCTCTTTTAAACGTTGACGAAATTCAGCGGTTTTCGCTTTCAGTTGTTCATCTGTTAGGGCTTCAAATTCTTTTTCTAATTGATTGATCACATTCACTTTTTTGTTTAATCGGCGCAAAATGCGATCATTACGGCTACCAAAAACTTTGGTTACAATAGCGTTTAACATAATTTTTTCTTCTAAACTGTAAATAATAAATAAAATAAACGTACTTTTTTTGTACGCTAAGACCTGCAAAATAATGAATAATTATGCACCGACTGGCCCTGCTCGAATGGGGGCAATGGAAAGAAATGGACGAAAATGAAAGGCTGGTTGCTCAGGTTGGATACGCTCCGATTTAACACAATAAGGGCGAATTTTTACAATTTGAGCAATTTGTTGAATAATTCGTTGACGGCGTAAAGCTTGCTGACAGCGAACCAAAAGTTGAATCGTTGGGTGGCTATCTGTCGAGTTGGCACGTGTATTCACGGGGAAACTAAATAATGTGATTAACCCCAAAAATAACGGCGACCAAAAATAGCTCGTTCCTTTTTTCACAACTTTTCCTTTATTTGACAAAACCCGCACATTGTAGCGGAATTTTGCTAGTATGTCATAAGGATTGCGTGTATTTCGCAAGTTTTACTCATTCAGGTGAATATTTATGAATCGTTACAATAAACCTCTCTCCGTTCAAGCGGTATTAGATAGGCTGCCGCTACAAACCACCAAGCCAACAACACCACAAAATAGCGATACCATCGCCCTAAAAAGCTATCTCGCAACCCTATTACCTGCTCACTTATTTTTTCATTTACAACGTAACGGAGATAAACTTGTGATTAAAGTGATGCGAGCGGGCGAACGAATGCTGCTGCTAAGCAAAGTCAATCAACTGCTCGCCAGCTGTCAAAAAAAGGATGCCAGTATTAAATTTATTGAAATTATCGTTTGCCCCAAATTTTAAATAAAACCTAGGCCGGAATATTTATCAAAATTTTTGAAAATATTCCGGCCTTGTTTTTATTACACTTAAAGATTATTTTGCTTTTCTTCGAGTTCACTCCAGCGTTCAAAAGCTTGCTCGAAGGCCTGTTCTGTTTCAGTTAAAATTCGCAGCGTGTTTTCCGTTTCGGTGTGTGGACGTTGGAAAAAAGCAGGGTCGCTGACTTCGGTCTGTAAGTCGGCGTTTTTTTGTTCTAACTCTTCCAGTTGGGCGGGCAAACTTTCTAGCTCACGTTGCTCACGGTAGCTTAGTTTTTTGCTAGCAGTTTTCTGTTTCACGGCTTTGGGTTCTGCACTAGGGGCTGGTGTTTCTTTTACCGCTTGGTTAGCAGCACGCACGGCGTGAGCTTGTGCTTGCTGTTGTTTAGCGTCAAAAAATCCGCCAATGTAACCTTCGATTTTACCGTTTCCTTCAAAAATAAAACATTCAGTCGCAAGATTATCCACGAATTGGCGGTCGTGGCTGACGAGCAAGAGCGTGCCTTGATAGTCGCTTAGGCGTTCTTCTAAAAGCTCCAACGTTTCCACGTCAAGGTCATTGGTTGGTTCGTCCAGAATCAATAAATTGCACGGTTTTAAGAAAATTTTCGCTAAAAGTAAGCGGTTGCGTTCGCCGCCTGACAAGGCTTTAACGGGCGTTCTCGCACGTTGTGGCGGAAAGAGAAAATCTTGCAAGTAACCCAAAACGTGGCGAGTAACGCCGTTCACCACGATGTCTTGTTTGCCGTCTGCCACGTTGTCCATTACAGTTTTTTCAGGATCTAATGCCGCACGATGTTGGTCAAAATACGCCACTTCTAATTTTGTTCCGCAATGCACGGAACCGCTACTTGGTTGCAATTCGCCCAGTAACAGCTTGATGAGCGTGGTTTTTCCGCAGCCATTTGCGCCGATTAAGGCGATTTTATCGCCACGCAAAATGCGAGTGGTGAAATTTTTGATCAGCGTTTTGCCTTCGATGTCGTAGGTTAAATTTTCTACATCAAACACGATTTTCCCTGATCGTGCCGCCTCGCCTAATTGCATTGTGGCGTTGCCTGTGCGTTCTCGGCGTTGGCGGTGCGTTTCTCGCATTGCTTTTAAAGCTCGCACTCGCCCTTCATTACGAGTGCGCCGTGCTTTGATCCCTTGACGAATCCACACTTCTTCTTGTGCTAACCGTTTGTCAAATAACGCATTTTGCATTTCTTCCACACGCAGATCTTCTTCTTTCTGCACGAGATATTCATCATAAGACGCAGGATAACTGTGCAATTTTCCACGATCGAGATCCACGATGCGTGTTGCCATATTGCGAATAAAAGCACGATCGTGGGAAATAAACACAATGCTACCGCTGAAATTTTGCAACAAATTTTCCAGCCATTCGATAGTGTCCACGTCTAGGTGGTTGGTCGGCTCGTCCAGCAATAAAACATCAGGCTGGCTCACCAATGCACGTGCCAAAGCCGCTTTACGCAACCAACCGCCCGACAAGCTACTTAGCTCCACATCGCCATCAAGCCCTAGATTTTGCAAAACTTCCTGTACTTTTTGTTCCAGTTGCCAGCCGTTTGTGTGATCCAATTCTTCTTGAACCTTGGTTAGGGTTTTGAAAAGTTTATCGGCATCCGCATTCGGCTGAGCCAATTCGTGGGTAATGCGATGATGTTCTTTCAATAAACTCGCCAAATGCCCCACGCCTTCGGCCACATAGTCAAACAATGTGCCTGTAATATTGCGTGGCGGATCCTGTTCAAGCCGTGCCACAACAAGATCTTGCTCAAAGGTTAAACTGCCGTCTTCAAGGGGGATCTCTTGTGCCAGCACTTTCATCAAGGTAGATTTCCCTGCGCCATTTCGCCCCACAAGACAAACCCGCTCATTCGGTTCTAGATGAAAATCTGCTTTTTCCAATAAAAAATTATTCCCAAAGCTCAATTCGCCTTGATGTAAGTTTAGCAATGCCACAATTCTGTCCTTCAAATAAAAATAAAGTGCGGATTGTAACAAAGCGTGCAGAAAATCTGAAAGAAAAAAGGAAAGGAATTGGCTAGGCTGGAATAAATGGGAAAATTTTGGATAAAAAAATTGCAAGCACAAGGCTTGCAATTTTGTCGACAAGAAACGTTGATTAACGTTTGGAGAATTGTGGACGACGACGTGCTTTGCGTAAACCCACTTTTTTACGTTCAACGTGACGAGCATCACGAGTAACGAAGCCTGCAGCACGAAGTGCTGGGCGAAGGGTTTCATCGTATTCCATCAACGCACGAGTGATACCTAAACGGATAGCACCAGCTTGTCCAGAAATACCACCACCTTTAACAGTGATGTATAAATCTAATTTTTCTAACATTTCAACAAGCTCTAATGGTTGTTTAACGACCATACGAGCAGTATCGCGACCAAAGTAAACGTCTAATGGGCGACCGTTGATTGTTAAGTTACCACTGCCCGCTTTAATAAATACACGAGCTGTAGAGCTTTTGCGGCGACCTGTGCCGTAGTATTGATTCTCTGCCATTTTAAAATCCTCGTGATTAAATATCTAAAACTTGTGGTTGTTGTGCTGCGTGTTCGTGTTTATCGCCCGCGTACACTTTTAATTTACGGAACATTGCACGGCCTAATGGACCTTTTGGCAACATACCTTTTACCGCAATTTCAATCACAGATTCAGGACGGCGTTGAAGCATTTCAGTGAAAGTCGCTTGTTTGATACCGCCAACGTAGCCTGTGTGCCAGTGGTAAAGTTTGTCAGATGCTTTTTTACCAGTTACAGCTACTTTTTCAGCGTTAATAACAACAATGTAATCACCAGTGTCAACGTGTGGTGTGTACTCCGCTTTATGTTTGCCGCGTAGGCGACGCGCGATTTCAGTGGATAGACGACCTAAGGTTTTACCTGTTGCGTCTACAACGTACCAGTCACGTTTTACGGTCTCTGGTTTTGCTACAAATGTTTTCATGAATAAAATACCAATTATTTTTGTTAAACCCAGTATCTAAAATAGATACAATCCAGTGCCAGCCAGCACACCCCTTCGAGTAGCCTTAGGCAAAAATAATGAGCGGTGGGAATCCGCTCATCAACAGGGTCGCACAATTATACTGAAAAAGTTCTAAAATGCGAGCCTAAATAGTTAAAAAATACAAAATTTTTCAAAATATTCCGACGCTGGAATATTTTTATCTTTTTTGTTTCAGTGCAAACTTAACTTTTTTTGTACACCCGTACGTTATTAAAGCCTTGATCTTGCAAATAAAGTGCTTGTAGTTTGCTCATTACGCCTTTTTCGCAATACAAAATATATTGTTTATTTTGATCAAGCGTGCCGAACTGGCTAGCGAGTTTGTAAAACGGCAATTCAATAATCTCAACGCCTGCCATTTCGAGTGGTTTTTCGTCCGTTTCTTCTGGGGAACGAATATCCAAAATCACATCGTTTTCACCAATTTCACTGCTGGCGACAACATCTTTCACTTCCGCTTGTGCTTGTTCAGCGATTTGGCGAATGTCTAAAATTTCAGCGTCTGCAACCGCTTGATCTAAAATTGCAAAATCAAAATGGCCTTCTTCCGCTAAAATTTTTGTTTTCACCGCTTTAACGGTCGGTTTTTTGGAAATCACACCGCAAAATTCTGGCATAGATTTTGCAATATCCGCCGTGCCAATTTGTTTAGCGATGGCGATAATTTGTTCTTTATCGTGAGTGATCAATGGACGTAACACCAGTGCATCGGCTGCCTCGTCAATTAAGCGTAAGTTAGTTAGGGTTTGGCTTGACACCTGCCCTAACGCCTCGCCAGTTACAATGGCTTGAATGCCATATTTTTCGGCGATTTGGCTAGCCGCACGTACCATCATTCGTTTTAAAATGACGCCCATTTGACCGTTTTCGACTTTTTCTAAAATTTCACCGACAACGCCTGCAAAAGGAATGGCGACAAAACGTACTTTGTGTGAGAGGGAAAAACGTTGCCAAATGTGATATGCCATTTGTTTAACGCCAATTTCGTGGGCGCTGCCACCAAGATTGAAGAAACAATAATGCACGCGCGAACCACGACGAATTAACATATAGCTAGAAACGCCCGAGTCAAAGCCGCCTGAAATCAAGGATAACACGTCTTCTTGCGTGCCGAGTGGGTAACCGCCCAAGCCTTCAATACGTTCTTTGATGAACAATAATTTATCGTCTTCAATTTCTAAACGCACGGTAACATCAGGATTTTTAAGCTGCACTCGAGCCGTTGCAAGGTGCTGATTTAAGCCGCCCCCCACATAGCGTTCAGCCTCAATGGACGTAAAACCGTGTTTCCCTTTACGTTTCACTCGCACGCAAAAACTTTTGTTGTTCAACATATTGCCCACATAGGCTAAGGTTTTTTCAAAAATATCGTGTAGATCGGTAAACGGTACTTCTTCCACCACCAAAATGTGATGAATGCCTGGAATATCTGCCAACAAGGATTGCACTAGGTCGGAATTTTCAGAATTTTTTTGACGAACTTCGATGTAATCCCAGTGTCGAACCACTGCTACGGTTTCATCATACTTAGTCAATGTATTACGAATATTGCTGGTTAGGATTTTCACGAAACGCTTTTTCACGCTGTCGCTTTTAATCATAATTTCAGGGAAAAGTTTGACGATAAATTTCATAATCTACTCTATTTGCTATATGCATAAAAAAGGCGCTAGATAACGCCAAAAACGCAACATTCTACTGATTTCAAAGGGGAGGGGCAATCCTTTTAGCGGTTTTTACCCTAATAATCTTATGTTATAATCGTCCCAATTTTTTTCTGCCCAAATTAGGCTTAGTAAGGATTTTTATTTTATGCTCAATCGTTGGACGATTTTTTTATCTATTATCGCACTTGCGTTACTCGGCTGGCTTTATCAGTTGCGTAATGAGTCAGCAGTAAGTGCCGGCTTAATTATAGAATCTGCCCAACATTCGCCTAGTACGCCAACCTACGCTGGTGAAAACCTCAAAAGTTTAGTGTTTGATGAAAAAGGCGATTTACAATACGAGGCAAAGGCAAAGCGTGTGCTACATTTTGATCAAACAGATACCACAGATTTTCAGCAACCAATTATTGTACTTTACACGCAAGCGGATGATAAAACCTTACCTAGCTGGCGTTTAACAGCCAATGATGCGACCTTAACAAAGCAACATTTACTTTCCCTTACACAAAATGTGGTGATTACGAATCTCTCGCCAAATGCTCATTTTTCTTTACTCAAGACCGTCGCTGCGCAAGTTAATTTACGCAGTGGCGATGTAATATCCAACCGCACCGTAGAACTTTTTGGCCCGCAATGGTATTCCGTTGGCCAAGGGCTACACGGGAATTTTAAACAAAAAATTGCCACTCTAATAAATCAGGTTCAAACCCATTATGATGTTCAACCAACCCTATAAATTATGTTTTTCAAACCACACAAAACGTGCCATTTTGCTGAGTCTTGTCGGCTTTGGTTTACTTAGCCAAACGAGCTGGGCGATGAAAGGCGATACCAAGCAACCCATTAGCGTATTGTCGGACGAGCAAACCGTCAATATGAATACA
This sequence comes from Actinobacillus sp., assembly GCA_020026075.1. Lineage (GTDB taxonomy): Bacteria > Pseudomonadota > Gammaproteobacteria > Enterobacterales > Pasteurellaceae > Actinobacillus_C. The sequence continues at coordinate 22,416 of JAHHQZ010000023.1, forward strand.
TCAACGGCAACCTTCACGAAAAATGTTTCAATGGAGCAAGGCTCTATTAAAATGCAGGCAGATAAAGTGGTCGTGGTGCGTGCTCAAAAAGACAGTGGAGGCCCACAAACCCTTGATGCCATAGGTTCGCCTGTTCATTTTCAGCAGACGTTGGATAACGGTAAAACGGTTTATGGCGAGGCAAATAAACTACATTATGACTTAAACCAAGAAATCGTTACCTTGGTCGGCAAAGCCAAACTGCGCCAGCAAGACAGTGAAATTCAAGGTGAAAAAATCGTTTATGATGTAAAGAATGAGCAACTGCGCGCCAATGGTGCACCAAAAAAACGTGTGCGTACGATTTTAATTCCTGCACAATTAAACGCCAATTCACCTGCCATCGAAACCCAATTCGATAGCAGCGCTCCCTTAACACGTGCCAAACCGTTCACTGAACTTCCGCCTAAATCAAGCAATCAATAAGGATTTTTATGGCTATTTTAAAAGCAGAACACTTAGCAAAAAGTTACAAAGGACGCAAAGTTGTTTCCGATGTGGGGTTTGAAGTTCATTCTAATGAAATCGTAGGTTTGCTTGGTCCTAACGGTGCAGGCAAAACCACATCTTTTTATATGGTCGTGGGTTTAGTGGAAAACGATGCTGGTACAGTGTTCATTGACGATACGGATCTAAGCGACTTACCAATGTTTAAACGTGCCCAAAAAGGATTGGGCTATTTACCGCAAGAGGCCTCGATTTTCCGCCATTTAACGGTGTATGAAAACCTTATCGCCGTTTTGGAGGTGCGCAAAGATTTAGATAAAAAAGCTCGCCACGAAAAAGCGGAGGCCTTGTTAGAAGAATTTAATATTGGGCATATTCGTGACAGTCTAGGGCAAGCACTTTCAGGGGGCGAGCGCCGCCGTGTGGAAATTGCCCGAGCTTTGGCGGCAAATCCTAAATTTATTCTGCTTGATGAACCTTTTGCAGGCGTGGATCCTATTTCGGTCAACGATATTAAGGAAATTATTCTGACCTTGCGTAACCGTGGGTTAGGGGTTTTGATTACGGATCACAACGTAAGGGAAACCCTCGATGTGTGCGAACGTGCCTATATCGTCAGTGCTGGGCATATGATCGCCACAGGCTCACCAAAAGATATTTTGCAAAACGAGCAAGTAAAACGTGTCTATCTTGGTGAACAATTTAAACTTTAATAAGGACTAACTTTTGAAACTTACTGATTTATTTCCACTCAACCACATTCGTCAAGGCATCGCCTGTGCGAGTAAAAAACGTGCATTTGAACTCATCGGAGAAATTCTATGCAATGAGTTTACCGATGAAACGGCATCAGAAACCGACACGCAAGCCCAAGAAAATCCTTGCACCGAATGCTTATTTGCTCGTGAAAAAATTGGTAACTCTGCCTTAGGTGGCGGTGTTGCAATGCCGAAAGGTCGTGTTGAAGTGGGTGATAAACCACTGGGTGCGATTTTACAACTGAATCAGGGAATCGACTACGATGCTGATGATAACCGTGAAGTCGATTTAATTTTTTCACTGATTATTCCGGCCTCCCTTTGTGAAGACTGCTCTGCTCTGCTACCGAAATTGATCGCCCTGTTCAGCGATAAAGCGTTCATCAAACAAATTCGAGCCGCTACCAGCGCTGAGGAAATTTTCGCCGTGCTACAAACACAGGATAATGCCCTCGATGAACCGCAAACCGCCTCTCAAACCGAACCTCAAAACGAGCCACAATCAGCCCCACAAGGTGAGTAAAAGATAAAAAACCAGCATTGAATGCTGGTTTTTTCTATGAATTTTACGGATAAACGCTTATCCGCTCGGCGATGAGTTTGAAAAATCCCCACGCATCCACTTTTACAGCGACTTTGGTTTCTTTTAAACCTTTACCTTTTAACACACCCCATACATCGCAGTTAGTGCGTCCCATATTGTCGGTTTGGCTGGTATCGATGGTTACCGCCATTGATTTAAACTCGAACAATTCAGGTTTGAGCAAATAAGCCACCGTCATTGGGTCGTGCAATGCACCACCGTCCCAGCCGTAGCGTTCTTCGTGGTGCTTTTTGAAAAATACCAGCAGTTCGGTGACAAAATCCCCTGTTTGGGTGTGCAGTTGACGGAACAATTCCACTACTTTGGGGTTAGCAATGGCTTGATGGGTCACGTTCAAACCGAACATTGTTACAGGGGCGGTGGAGTTAAACACAATGTGCGCAGCATGTGGATCGGTAAGAATGTTAAATTCCGCCGCTGGTGTCCAGTTGCCGTTATCCGTGCTGCCGCCCATTAGCACAATTTCTTTGATCAACGGCACAATGTCAGGTGCCATTTTCATTGCAAGGGCGATATTGGTTAAAGCGCCTGTGGGAACGAGTGTCACTTCGTGAGGATACTGACGCACGCTTTCAATAATGAATAAAGCGGCGTGCTGATCCTGCACTTTTAATTGCGGCGGCGGTAAATCTGGCCCTTCTAAACCGCTTGCACCGTGACAGGATTCTGCACTAATGCGTGGGTTTAATAACGGCTCACTCGCCCCTGCAAACAGTGGCACGTTTTTATTGACCAGCGAGCAAACCACATTGGCATTTTGTGTGGTTTTGGCTAAATCAACGTTACCGAACACGGTCGTAATGCCCAGCACATCCAGCTCTGGCGAGGCTAAGGCCAATAGAATATTAATGGCATCATCGTGTCCTGGATCGCAGTCTAAAATAATTTTTCTACGCATAATTTCCCCTTAGGCGTGCTTAAAAACGCCTATATAATTTGCCCCCACGTCCTTATTCACCCAAAAACGCCCTGTCAGCGGATTGTAATGGTAGCCATCTAGGCTTTCACAGGTGAGATTGGTTTGATCGGTGAAGTTCAATAATTCCGCAGGTTTGATGAATTTATCAAATTCGTGCGTGCCTTTTGGTAAGAGTTTTAACACATATTCCGCCCCTACAATCACAAACGCATAGGCTTTCAATGTGCGGTTGATGGTAGAAAGAAACAGCACGCCATTGGGTTTCAGCAAGGCTTGGCAGGCTTGAATAATTGAGGCTGGATCAGGCACGTGTTCTAGCATTTCCATACAGGTGATCACATCAAATTGATCCATTACGGTAAGATTAGGGTAGGTCGGAATATTTTGTAAAAATTTTTCGGCGGTAGTTTCTTGGTAATCGATCGCCAATTCCGCCTCTTTGGCGTGCAAACGAGCTACCGCCAGCGGCGCACTCGCCATATCAATGCCTGTCACTTTCGCGCCCAGTTTCGCCATTGATTCCGCCAAAATGCCGCCGCCGCAGCCCACGTCCAGCACTTTTTTCCCCATTAAACCATCGGCATATTGTTGAATATACGCCAAACGCACAGGGTTTAGCTGGTGAATGGGTTTAAAATCCCCTTCGGGATCCCACCAGCTTTTCGCCATTTTCTCAAATTTTGCCAGTTCATTTTTATCCACATTCAGAATGTCTTTGTTCATTGTCTTTTCCTTCTGCTCGTTACCACTTAGGCTGGAATTTTATACAAAATTTTAGCAAAAATTCCGGCCTACCTTTTATTGCTTATTCCGCTAAGCGTTTTTGCATTTGCTGGAAAACCTGATCCAGCATCGCTTGACGCTCGGCATCCTGTACGCCGTGTACATCGCCGAGCAAGCGGTGTTCAATGTCGGTGATTCCGCAGAAATTAAATAAGCCATCCACTAAGCAATCTTTTAGTGAACGGTCAAATCCCATACATTGGTATTTTTCTGCGCTGTTACCTAAGGTGATGAACTGTTGCATTTTCTTGCCGTGCAACAAGCCAACAGATTTGCCGTTTTCGGTTTTATAAGCAAAGCCGTGACTTAAAATGCGATCAAAATAACCTTTTAAAATAGCTGGAAAGCCCATCCACCAAAGAGGATAAATGATAGTGATGAAATCCGCTTGATCGATTAACTGCTGTTCGGCGACGATGTCTGCTGGCGTATGTTGGCTGGCGTTTTTTAATTCGCTTTCACTTAAAATGGGGTTGAAATTTAACGCATATAAATCTCGAATTTCCACTGAAACTTGTTGCTGTTCGCTGGCGTTGACCACAGCATTTAATACTGCTTTATTGAAACTGTCCGTACGGTTAGGGTGAGCAAAAATAATCAAATGTTGCATAGCGTATCCTTAGATTGACTAAATAGGAATTATTGGCATAGCATTCTATACAAGCTACCCATTAAAATAAACGGCGAAGACACTCACTCTCGCCGTTTTCTCGTAAAATTAACCAACCCAAATAAATTTTATTAAGAATAAAATGGAAACCACCCAAACTGACCTGACCCCAAAAACTTAGACTAAATTAATTTAAGGACTGGGCTCTGTATT
>JAHHQZ010000024.1 GCA_020026075.1 Actinobacillus sp.
AAATCTGCACCTTAATTAGTTGACTGGTTAGTCCAACTTTTGGGGTGCAGATCACCTTCGTGTAGCGGTTTTTTATATTAAGCGAGAGCAACGCTAGGCTGGAATTTTCCACAAAATTTTTGCAAAAATTCCAGCCTACTGTATTCACATAAATCTAGTGGTACTCACCATTCAATGGTAAAATTCGCCCATTTTGAACTAACTTACTACTAAGTAATTTTTAAGGAAAATTATGCAACAACAAAACCTACCCTCGTCGTTTTCTATGGCGAACGATAGCGATGAAATTGATCTCATTGAAGTATTATTTTCATTATGGCGTCGTAAATGGACGATCATTATTACGACTACCATTTTTCTTGCAATTAGTCTAGGCTATGCACTGCTTGCGCCACAAGTGTGGACGAGTAAAGCGGTAGTAATGAAACCAAGTACATTTTTGATTGGTGATTATTTGAAAATCATTGAAAAATATGACACTTTACAAAACCAAAATCCTAACGATAACCAAGCCCAAAATACTAACCGAACGCAACAACGTGCTCAGCGGTTATTTAATATTTTTGCATTAAATTTAGTTAATCAAAATAACCAGATCCAATTTTTGAAAACGACACCAATGTATCAAGAATTGCTAGATAAAGGGCTATCCCATGAAAAAGCAATGGACATATTGTTGCGTCGTTTAACCATCGCCAAGGCGGATAAAGATAAAATGCCAGTGGACATTGATGCATTGGATATTTCTTTCCAAGCAAAAAATCCAGCTCTAGCACAAAAAACCTTGCAGGATTTTATTCAGTATGTAAATGACCAAACGAAAGTTACCGTGAGTAAAAATACCTTTACTCAAGGGGAAGTGCGTTTATTGGCGTTGCGAACAGAAATTCATAACATTGAAAGCCATCTAAAAGCTTTGCACGAAGAACGTTTAACGAACTTAATGACCGCATTACAAACAGCAGAAAATGCGAAAATTATAGACTTCAATTATTCGCAAGGTTACACACACAACAGTAAAATGCCAGGGTTTGGTAGCTTACAGATTACCGCAGATACCGTATACAATGGCCCATTCTTATTTATGTTGGGTACGAATTACTTAAAAGCTCAAATCGCAACCTTCAAAAAACAAGCTATCGTTTACCCGCAACGCTATTATCAATTAAAAGATATGGCACAAGGTTTGCAGGAAATCTTAACCGATACAGCACAAGCAAAATATCAAACGTACAGCTACTTGGATTTACCAAGCTATCCTGAATCACGCACTAAACCAAAACGCTCGCTCATCGTCATTGGTGGTACGCTTGGCGGCAGTATTTTAGGTGTACTTCTTGCGTTATTCCTAAACGCTGTTAGCGCATTCCGCTTGCGTGAAAAACAACAAATGAAGTAACGTTCAAGTTATTTATTGTTATCGACAGGCTGGAGTTTTCCACAAAATTTTGTGAAAAATTCCGGCCTAGTATTTTTTCAACTTCCTCAGAGATTCATTGCTTTTGTTTTTTTATGTATAGTAGAAATCTGTATAAAAAAGTTGAATAAAACGCTTAAATATTAGCGAATTATTGTTTAAACAACTCAAAATAGGCATTTAACTTGCCCATAAATTTTAACCGATTGGAAATAGCATACTGACTGCTCAAAGGCACATAAATGTTGTGTTTAACGCCGTTTAAATACCATTTTCATTGAAATATATGAGGAGTCAGCTATGACAAAACGTAAATTTAAATTTCCCACTGCATTTACTATTCTTTTTATCATAATGATCATCGCCGTTGGGCTGACGTGGATAATTCCTGCGGGATCCTACGATAAGCTAACCTACTCCGCCAAAACGGATAGCTTTGTTATTCATTCTTATAAAGCCAACGATAAAATCCTTCCAGCAACCCAGCAAGCCCTTTCTGATCTCAATATTAAAATCGACCTGAGTAGTTTTACTGAAGGTAAAATCCGCAAGCCCATTGCTATCCCTGGTTCATATCATCGTGTGGAGCAGAATCCAAAAGGCTTGATGGATATTACCGAAAGTATGGTTTACGGTACGATTGAAGCTGCGGATATTATGGTGTTCATTTTTGTGCTAGGCGGAATGATCGGCGTGATCAATAAAACGGGATCCTTCGCCGCAGGCTTGTCTGCATTGACACAACGCACTAAGGGCAAGGAGTTTTCTATTGTTTTCATCGTGTGTATTTTAATGGCACTGGGCGGCACAATGTGTGGCATTGAAGAAGAGGCGGTAGCGTTTTACCCCATTCTCGCTCCTGTCTTTATCGCCTTAGGCTACGATGCCATCATCACCGTTGGGGCGATTTTTCTTGCAGCCTCAATGGGAACGGCATTTTCTACCATCAATCCATTTTCTGTGGTCATCGCTTCAAATGCGGCGGGCATTCCGTTTACTGAAGGGATTGTGTTCCGTGCCATTGGTCTTGTGCTAGGCAGTGCAGCGGTGATTGCTTATTTATACTGGTACGCTAAGCGCATAAAAGCGGATCCGAAAAAATCCATCGTTTGGGACGACCGTCATAAATTCTTGGAAATGTATCAGGACACCAATCACGGTAATATTCCATCATTCACCTTACGTCGTAAGCTCATCTTAGCCTTATTTTGTATCGCATTTCCTATTATGATTTGGGGCGTGATGGTGGGCGGCTGGTGGTTCCCAACGATGGCGGCCTCTTTTTTAACCATCACTATCGTCATAATGTTCATTTCCAAATTAAGTGAAGAAGATATTGTGTCCTCGTTCACCAAAGGTGCGGCAGAATTAGTGGGTGTATCGTTAATTATTGGCTTGGCGCGTGGCGTAAATATCGTGTTAGAGCAAGGAATGGTGTCGGACACTATTTTAGCTTTGTTATCCGAAATGGTGGCGAATATGCCAGCGAGCGTGTTTATCATTGGGCAATTATTCGTCTTTATCATTTTGGGCTTATTTGTACCGTCATCATCTGGTTTAGCGGTGCTTTCAATGCCGATTATGTCGCCACTTGCGGATACAGTGGGCATTCCACGAGATATTGTGGTATCCGCTTACAACTGGGGGCAGTACGCAATGTTATTCCTTGCGCCAACAGGGTTAGTTTTGGTGACTTTGCAAATGTTGTACATTCCGTTTAACAAATGGGTGAAATTCATTATGCCGATGATCGGTGTACTACTTGCTATTGCTATTGTGTTACTGCTGTTGCCAGTACAGCTTTATGCATAATTTTTAATGACAAGCTAGGCTGGAATTTTCTACAAAATTTTGGCAAAAATTCCGGCGTGGCTTTTTTAGCCCCTGCCTTTTACCTTGATTTTAAATTGGGTATAATGCGGGGGTTTTTGCTTGCCTAGTGCAAGTTATTTTTACATTTAAAGGATACAACACGAATGAAAAGAGCCGTCATCACAGGTGTAGGGATTATTTCCAGCATTGGTAACAATAAAGAAGAAGTACTCAGCGCATTGAAAGTTGGCAAATCAGGTATTGAATTTGTGCCTGAATTTGCTGAAATTGGAATGCGCAGCCAAGTGGCTGGTACATTAAAAATTAACCCAGCGGAACACATTGATCGCAAAGTCTTGCGTTTTATGGGCGATTCCGCCGCTTATGCGTTTTTAGCAATGCAGCAGGCTATTGATGATGCGCATTTGTCCCCAGAGGATGTATCCAACCCACGCACAGGCTTGGTGATTGGTGCGGGTACAGGTTCTGCACACAACCAGCGTATCGCTTGCGAGGCAGCACACGGCAAACGTGGCGTGCGTGGCATTGGTCCTTACGCCGTAACGAAAACAATGGCATCCAGCGTGTCCGCTTGCTTAGCAACCCCTTACAAAATTAAAGGCGTGAATTACAGTATTAGCTCCGCTTGTGCAACCTCTGCACATTGTATCGGTCACGCCGTTGAATTAATTCAATTAGGCAAACAAGATGTGGTTTTCGCTGGTGGTGCAGAAGAGCTTTCTTGGGAATCCGCATCAGAATTTGACGCAATGGGTGCCGTTTCGACCAAATATAATGAAACCCCAGAAAAAGCCTCTCGTGCCTACGATGCAAACCGTGATGGTTTTGTGATTTCAGGCGGTGCCGCTGTGTTAGTGGTTGAAGAATTAGAACATGCCCTTGCTCGTGGTGCGAAAATTTATGCAGAGATTGTGGGCTACGGCGCTACATCCGATGGCTTTGATATGGTTGCTCCAAGTGGTGAAGGCGCAGAACGCTGTATGCAACAAGCGTTGGCAACTGTCAATAGCGATATTGATTACATCAATGTACATGGCACGTCCACGCCAGTAGGCGATGTGAAAGAACTCGCTGCGATTAAAGCTGTATTTGGCGATAAAAAACCAGCCATTTCATCAACCAAATCAATGACTGGTCACGCACTTGGTGCAGCGGGCGCTCAAGAGGCGGTTTACTCATTACTAATGCTCGATAATGATTTCATCACGCCAAGTATTAACATTGAACAACTTGATGAAACCGCTGAAAATATGAACATTGTTACCGCACCAGTAGTCAATGCACAGCTTAAAACCGTAATGTCTAACAGCTTTGGTTTTGGCGGCACAAACGCTGCACTCGTTTTCCAAAAATTGGAAAAATAATCCGACCTAGGTTAAACCGTTCCCAAATCTATTGATTAAGGAGTCATTATGAAAATTCAACTTTCTTACCAAAACGCCGACCCAATGTGGGGCGAAAATGCGTTGCTGACCTTTAACGATCAGGGCGCGGTCATTCACCTAAATGAAAATGGCGATAGCCAAGAAACCAAGTTAAAAGTGCAACGTGCTGCACGTAAGTTACGTGATCAAGGTGTAAAAAATGGCGAATTGGTTGGCGAAGAATGGAATCTTGCAAGTTGCTGGGCATTTTATCAAGGCTTTTACAGTGCTAAGCAAGACTATGAACTCATCCTGCCAGAATTAGATGAAGAAAGCCAAGATGCCTTGCTTTCTCGTATTTTATGTGGCGACTTTGTTCGTGAAATCACCAATTTATCTGCGGATATTATTACCCCAGAGGCACTAGCGGAAAACGCCGCAAAATTCATTACCGACATCGCCGCCGATTACGCACCAGAAGAGGCGGTGATCGCCTACGACATCATCACAGGTGATGAATTGCTTGAAGAAGGCTTTAACGGCATTTGGTCTGTGGGCAAAGGAAGTAGCAATCCGCCAGCGATGTTGCAATTAGACTACAACCCAACAGGTGATGAAAACGCTCCTGTGCTTGCTTGTTTAGTGGGGAAAGGCATTACTTTTGACAGCGGTGGTTACAGTATTAAACCGACCAATTCAATGGTCAATATGCGTACGGATATGGGCGGTGCGGCATTGCTAACAGGGGCTTTGGCACAAGCCATTGCTAACGGTTTGCAAGAACGTGTGAAATTAGTGTTGTGCTGTGCGGAAAATATGGTGAGCGCCAATGCGATGAAATTAGGCGATGTCATTACGTATTCCAATGGCGTTAGCGTTGAAGTACGTAATACCGATGCGGAAGGGCGCTTAGTCCTTGCCGATGGTTTAATTTGGGCGTGCCAACAACAGCCTGCATTGATTATTGATGCCGCTACCTTAACTGGTGCTGCGAAAGCCGCCGTGGGTAACGATTACCACAGCGTATTGAGTTTAGACGATACGTTAACCGCCGCTTTGTTTGATGCTGCCGAAGACACGGGCGAACCGTTTTGGCGTTTACCATTTGCAGAACTTCACCGTGGACAAGTCAAATCTGATTTTGCGGATATTTCAAACACAGCCGCCGTTGCTACCCCAGCAGGAGCGAGTACCGCTGCGGCATTTTTATCTTACTTTGTAGAAGAATACGCCAATGGCTGGCTACATTTAGATTTAAGTGCCTCATTCCGCCCAGCTGCTAGCGATCTTTGGGGCGTGGGTGCCACAGGTATCGGCGTTCAAACCATTGCCAACTTATTGTTATCCTTAGAATATTAATTCTCTTATCGAAGGTCGGAATATTTTTTCAAATTTTATTCCGACCTATTTTTTAGCGTATCGCAAGGAGTAGATATGTACTTAAAACAAATCAAAGCTGAACTTCAAGAAGCACAAAAAGTGCTAAATGATTTCGTTAATGACGAAAAAAATATTGAATTGATTCAGCAAGCAGCTTTCATCATTGCGGAAAGTTTCAAAAATGGCGGCAAAGTGTTGTCTTGCGGTAATGGCGGATCCCATTGCGATGCAATGCACTTCGCCGAAGAGTTAACAGGGCGCTACCGTGAAAACCGTCCAGGTTTCCCAGCGATTGCTATTTCTGACCCAAGCCATTTAAGCTGTGTGAGCAATGATTTCGGTTACGAATACGTGTTCTCTCGCTACGTGCAAGCCGTAGGACAAACTGGCGATGTGTTATTCGGTTTATCCACATCAGGCAACTCCCAAAATATCCTTAATGCAATGCAGGCTGCCAAAGAAAAAGGAATGAAAGTCATTGCAATGACAGGCAAAGATGGCGGCAAAATGGCAGGCATTGCTGATGTAGAAATTCGTGTACCACACTTTGGTTACGCCGATCGCATTCAAGAAATTCACATTAAAGTCATTCATATTTTGATGATGTTAGTGGAATTTGAGATGGCAAAATTGCAAGAAAATTCAGGCTACGAAGCGGATTAAAATGCTGCCGCCGTTAAGTTTGTATGTGCATATCCCTTGGTGCGTGCAGAAATGTCCTTATTGTGATTTCAACTCGCACCAGCAAAAGGGGCAAATTCCTGAACAGGATTATATTCAGCATTTACTCAGGGATTTGCAGCACGATGTCAAACAATACCAGCACGCACTGGCGGATCGCCCCATTCAAACGATGTTTATTGGCGGCGGTACGCCAAGTCTTTTTTCAGCCGAAGGCATTAACAAGATTTTAACAGGCGTACGTGCCATTTTACCTGTGGCAGAAAATGCGGAAATTACAATGGAAGCCAATCCTGGTACGGCAGAAAGCGAGCGATTTACAGGCTTTGTGCAAGCTGGGGTTACACGTCTTTCAATGGGCGTGCAAAGTTTTGCGGATGACAAACTTATCACGCTCGGACGCATTCACGATGGCCAGCAAGCGAAACGTGCTATTGCAATGGCGCAAGATTTGCTTGGTAACGGGTTGAAAAGCTTTAATTTGGATTTAATGCACGGTTTGCCCCATCAAAATAAAGCCCAAGCCTTGCAGGATCTTGCCCAAGCTGTCGCTACGAGAACGCCCCATTTGTCGTGGTATCAACTGACCATTGAGCCGAACACGTTATTTGGTTCACGTCCGCCACGCTTGCCAGAGGACGACACCCTTTGGGAAATTTTTGAGGCAGGGGATGCTTTTTTGCGTGCCAACGGCTACGAGCAATACGAAACGTCCGCTTACGCCAAAGCGGGTTTTCAGTGTGAGCATAATTTGAATTATTGGCGATTTGGCGATTATTTAGCCATTGGCTGCGGTGCGCACGGCAAAATAACCTTGCTCAATGGCGAAATTCAGCGTTTTAGCAAAACCAAGCACCCACGTGGCTATTTGCAAGGCCATTACGAGGCTGAACGCCACATTATTCCAATGGCGGAGCGTCCTTTTGAATATTTTATGAACCGTTTTCGTTTGCTTGAACCTGTACCCAAAGCGGAATTTACCGCCTTTACAGGTTGCTCGTTAGACAGCATTCAAACGCCCATCGAGCAAGCAAAACAGCAAGGTTACATCAATGAAACGGCACAACATTGGCAAGTCACCGAACGTGGCAAGTTATTTTTAAACGAACTTTTAACCCTATTTTTAACCGACTAACCTAGACTGGAATTTTTTGCAAAATTTTGTCAAAAATTCCAGCCTACGTGCAACCGTAACAAAGGAACGAGCGATGAACGATCAGTCTCAAACTAGCATTCAACCTACTGAAATCAATGAAGAAACCACGCATTTTGGTTTTCAAACTGTGCGTAAATCAGAAAAGCAACAGCTCGTGGCGCAGGTTTTTCATTCTGTGGCGGCAAAATATGATTTGATGAACGATCTGCTTTCATTCGGCATTCATCGCTTATGGAAACGTTTCACCATTGACTGTTCAGGCGTTCGCAAAGGGCAGAAAGTGTTGGATCTTGCTGGCGGCACGGGGGATTTCACGGCAAAATTTTCTCGTTTAGTGGGCGACAGTGGCGAAGTGATTTTGTCGGATATTAACGAATCAATGCTCGAAGTAGGCAAGGAAAAATTACGTAATCTTGGCGTGGTAGGCAATGTGAAATACGTGCAAGCCAATGCGGAAGAATTGCCTTTTGCCGATGATTATTTTGATTGCATTGTCATAAGTTTTGGTTTGCGCAATGTGGCCGACAAAGAAAAAGCCTTGCGCTCAATGTTCCGTGTGTTAAAGCCCGGCGGTCGCTTGTTGGTGTTAGAATTTTCCAAGCCCGTGATTGAGCCACTTTCACAGGTTTACCAATTCTATTCTTTTAACATTCTGCCGAAAGTGGGCGAAGTCGTGGTGAACGATGGCGCAAGTTATCGCTATTTAGCAGAGTCCATTAAAATGCATCCAAATCAAGCCACGTTACAGCAAATGATGGAAGAGGCTGGCTTTGAGCAAGTGAATTATTACAACTTAACGGGCGGCATTGTGGCCTTGCATCGTGGTTATAAATTTTAAGGAATGGCAATGAATACAACCCTTTTGCCCCAACTTGCCAGTGCCACACTGGAAACGGTGCTAAATTATTTCATTCAAACCACACTGCACAGCGATAAGCCCCTTGGTAAACTTAGCGGACAAGTGCTACGCATCACCGTAACAACAGATGCCTTGCTACCCAAGGTCTTGAGCCGTTTTTTATGTTTCAGTTCTCAGCAGATTGATGTTTTACAAGATTACGCAGGCGAAGTGGATTGCAGTTTAACCTTAAAACCCAATGCATTGCGTGAGCTGGGCGATAAACGCCAGTTGGCTCGTTTAATAAACGAACGCTTGGTTATCGTGGAAGGCAATGTGCAAGTGCTGGAAGATTTCAATGCGTTGGTGGCTTTTTTAGAAACGGATCCTGCGGAAATTCTCTCACGCTATTTAGGGGACGTGCCAGCACAGTTTTTGGTCAATGCCGCCCAAAGCCTACGCCGGAATTTTCAGCAAAATTTTGCTCAAAGTGGGCAGTTTTGGCAGCAACGTGTAACCGATGAACTGCCGATTGCCGCCGCCCCATTGGCGGTTACGAATTTTTGTGATGAAGTGAATGCTTTGGCGGCGGATGCAACAAAATTTGAAGAAAAATTCCAGCGTTGGCTAAATGAACGTTAACTTATGAAAAAATTAAAAAATCTCCGCCATTTACACCACATTATCCGTACGTTTTTTGCTTACGGATTAACAGAAAAATTTCCCCAAAATGCGTATACTCGGCCAATTTTTTGGCTGGGTAACCGCCTTTATCGCCATCATAAAATTGACCAAAGTTTGCCCTATGGCGTGCGTTTGCGTGAGGCCTTGCAATATTTAGGGCCTGTGTGGATAAAATTTGGGCAAATGTTATCCACTCGCCGTGATTTATTTCCCTTAGACATCGCCGATGAACTGGCGCTTTTGCAAGATCAAGTGCCACCATTTTCAGGAAAGTTTGCACGAGAACAAATTGAACAAGCGCTTGGCGCACCGCTGGAAACGTGGTTTTGCGATTTTGATGAAACGGCGCTGGCCTCAGCCTCCATCGCCCAAGTGCATACGGCAACCTTAAATGACGATCAAGAAGATGCTGGGCAGAAAGTGGTTATTAAAGTGTTGCGCCCAGATATTGAGGATCAAATTAACGCCGATTTAAGTTTGATGTATCAGTTGGCAGATCTTGTACCAAAACTAAGTCGTGAAGGGTATCGCTTGCGTGCTAGGGAAGTAGTCGTCGAGTACGAAAAAACCTTGCGAGCAGAGATGGATTTACGCCGTGAAATGCAAAATGCCATTCGCTTACGCCAAAATTTTGAAAATAGCGAAAAGCTGTATGTGCCAAAAATGTACCCTGAATTTGCACGGCAAAATGTGATTGTAGAAGAACGCATTTACGGTATTCCCGTGTCGGACGTGGCAACGCTCAATAAAATTGGAGTGGACTTACCATTGCTGGCAGAGCGTGGCGTGCAGGTGTTTTTCACCCAGGTGTTCCGAGATAATTTTTTCCACGCAGATATGCATCCAGGGAATATTTTTGTGAACCCAGAACACCCTGAAAATCCGCAGTATATCGGTATTGATTGTGGCATTGTGGGGCAGCTAAACGACTCGGATAAACGTTATTTGGCGGAAAGTTTTGTGGCATTTTTCAAACGAGATTATCGCCGTGTGGCGCAAATGCACGTGGATGCAGGCTGGACACCGAAAAACACCGACATTGATGCCTTTGAAGAAGCATTCCGTGAAGTGTGCGAGCCGATTTTCGCTAAGCCCTTATCGGAAATTTCTTTCGGTTTGGTGCTGATGAATTTATTTAACGTGGCACGCCAGTTTAATATGCAAGTACAGCCACAAATGGTGTTGTTGCAAAAAACCTTGTTGTATGTGGAAGGCTTGGGGCGAGAGCTTTATCCACAATTAGATTTGTGGGAAACGGCGCAACCGTTCTTGCAAAATTGGCTGAAAGAGCAGATGAGCTTTAAAACAATGTTGCAAAAAATGGTGCAACAATGGCCATTACTGCAAGAAGAATTGCCACAGCTACCCAAAAAATTATTGGACGCTTTCGAGCAACAAAAGCAGATCAACCAGCAACTAACGGATATTCATAGGCAGTTGTTACACCAACAGCATTGGTGGCGTAACGTGTTATTTGGCGTTAGTACGGTCGCACTTGGTTTGTGCGCAGTATGGTTTGGAGCGAATAACGCTTACGGCTGGGCAAGCCTTTTTGGCACCGCTGGAATTTTTAGCGTAATTTTGGGGCTTCTTGGCAAGAATAAGCTTGCATAAATTCAAAGGGTGGCGTGTGTAAGTGCTTTTTCAATGGCTGTAAAAAGCGTATACTACACGCCGTTATTTTTTAGAGCATTTCAGCGGAGTCGTTCGCTGAAATGATTTTTTATTTTTGTTCGTTAAGGAGAACATTATGGGCATTAGCACTTGGCAACTTATTATTTTACTTGTTGTGATTGTATTGATTTTCGGTACAAAAAAACTCCGCAATCTCGGTTCTGACTTAGGTAGCGCCATTAACGGCTTTAAGAAAAACTTAAATGCGGATCAAGAGGCGCCAACCGCACAAAATACCCAAGCCCCACAAGCTGAGAAAATCAGCGAAGAAAAAGTGGCAACACAACAAACAACCACTCAGCAAGAACAAACCAAACAATAGGCCTTTGATATGTTTGACATCGGTTTTTCTGAAATTCTACTTTTGCTCATCATTGGCTTAATTGTACTTGGGCCGCAACGTTTACCTGTGGCTATTCGCACCGTAATGGGCTGGGTTCACACGGTACGTAATATGGCAACAACAGTACAAAATGAGTTAAGTCAAGAGCTTAAACTGCAAGAGTTACAAGAAAGTATCAAAAAAGCCGAACAATTCAACATTGATAAGCTTTCGCCTGAATTAAATCAAACGGTGAAAGATTTGAGGGCTTCGGCACAAAAAATCCAGGCGGATTTAAATAAAGGCTTGGCAGATACGGAAAAAACCGTTAATGCGGAAACTCAAAAAGTCGCTGAAATGCTAACACCTGAAAGCACGGAAAGCTCAACGAAAAATGAAACGCCAGCCGAGCCTGTTTCATCAACGCCTGAAAGCGTAGCCGCAGAGCAAGCGTTAGAAAAAGCAGAGGCAGACAATTTAGTCGAAGCACCGTTGCAGGATCTTGCGGTGGAACCGTTCAATAATGCGCCGAATACACAATTTGTGGAAAGTGCCGTGAATGAAAATATTCATCCTGATTTTGTGGCTCGTCCGATTGGGCGACAAGGCAAAACGGATAATATAACTGAAACGGCAGAAGTGGTAGAAACGGCGAATGATACACCGCAGGAAAGTCCTAATACAGCAGCTGAAAAGGCTGATCCTATCGTGTTAAATAGTGCCTATTTCACCGAAGATGACCTAGCCGATGTGCCTGAAAGTACAAAGGACACTTCCCACAAGCCAACGGTTTAACCCATTTATAAAAATGTTATAGCAATGGATAATGAACAATCTCGTGTTGATGCAACACAGCCTTTAATTACCCACTTATTAGAGTTACGTGATCGCCTTTTGCGTTGCGTAATTTTTGTTGCAGTGGTTTTTCTTTGTTTGGTGTATTTTGCCAACGACATTTACGACTTCATCGCAGCACCATTGCTTAACGAGTTGCCGAAAGGCGCAACGATGATTGCGACCAGTGTGGTTACGCCATTTTTTACACCGTTAAAATTAACTGGTGTCGTGGCGATTTTCCTGTCAGTCCCTTACTTACTGTATCAAGCTTGGGCATTCATAGCCCCTGCGTTGTATAAAAAGGAAAAACGCTTAATTTATCCGTTACTTTTTTCTAGCACTGTGCTGTTTTATTTAGGGGTAGCCTTTGCGTACTACGTGCTATTTCCACTGGTTTTTGCTTTTTTAACCAAAACCAGCCCGCACGGCGTGGCTATTGCAACAGATATTAGTAGCTACTTAGATTTCGTTTTGACTATTTTCTTAGCGTTCGGTCTTTGTTTTGAAGTACCAGTGGCCATTGTGCTATTGGTATGGGCGGGTGTTACTACGCCGGAAGATTTACGTAAAAAACGACCATATATTATTGTCGGCGCATTTTTTGTGGGAATGATCTTAACGCCGCCTGATGCCATTTCTCAAACGTTGCTCGCTATTCCAATTTGTTTACTATTTGAAATTGGCGTAATTTGTGCAAGGTTCTACCAAAGTAAAGATGATGAACAGCCATTGGAGGTAAAATAATGAACTGGGAAAATAACAATCAACTAATGGTAAACGATAGCGATCGCACGTATTTAATCATTGCCTATATCGCTTTTTTCATTGGGGCAACATTCTTGCCGCTACTCGGCTCGCTAGTGGGGATCGTAATGGTTTATATGAAACGCCAAAGCGTATGGGGAACCATTTACTATAACCATTGTTGCTGGTTGATTCGTACCTTTTGGGTGCCGATTGTTTGTGCTATTTTGATGCTATTTAGTTTTGGTCTACTCTTTTGGATTCCATTTATTGGGCAGTTGTACGCTTTTGCGTTGATGATAATGAGCTTTGCCATTTCTATTTGGTATTTGGTTCGTTTGATTTACGGATTTATCAAACTCATTCAATATCAAGATGTTAATGCAACCACTTGGTTACTCAATTAAGTTTAAATAATAAAAAAGCCACGCCGGAATTTTTGAAAATATTTCGGCGTGGCTTTTTTAATATGATTTATTGCTCATTTTCTTGTGCAAATTTTTGCATCATCTTACGCAATGTCCTGCAGTTTTTATTAAAGTTACGGCAGTGAAAACAAATAGCTAAGTGGGGGATCATTCCCAGTTTTTCTGCGTATGTTAATTTTCTCTCTTGTGATTGAGAAATCAGTTTCGTGACTTGCAAACATCTCATCATTCATTTTCCCTTACAATTTTTTTAGATAAACAATTTTGTAGCTGTAATCTCGCACGATATAACAAAATATGCAAATTACTTGTTGTAATATTTACCGTTTTACAAATTTCTTTTGAGGATACTTCTAAATATTCGCGCATCATAAAAACTTGTGCTTGATTTGCTGGTAAATAAGTTAAACAAGCCTCAAAAATAACCCAAAACTGTGAGGAATAAATATATTCGTCATTTTCATTCCAAGCTACGCGGCTATATTGAGATTTCCAATGCCCAGTATTGTCAAAGAACGTATTTTCTTCATCATCATTGGTTAAATCTGAAGCTAAAACCCAGCGATCTTTTTGTCGAATATAATCAATAATTTTATTTTTTAGAATCGCAAAAATCCAAGTTTTAAGTGCTGCTTGTCGTTTAAAACGATGAATATTATGCAAAGCACTGACTAAAGCCTCTTGCACCATATCCTCAGCAACATCAGCATTATTGATCTGTAAATGAGCAAATTTTAACATTTGCAGACGAATTTCCTCAATTTGTTTATTAGATAACTTATTGATTTCATTTTGTTTTTCTAAGAGCATTTTAATTCCTGAAAAAAATTATAAAAAAAGTGTAAGTATATCGGTGTTGTTTCGACTAACTTGTAGTAGTAGGAAGCTACTACATATTAGTCAATTTCCTGAATAAAACATAATGTTATTTTCAGTAAACCATATTTATTAAATATTGATTGATTTAGGAGTAATCAAAATGAAAAAACTAACTGTTGCACTTTTAGCTACCATCGCATTATCTGCGTGTTCTATGGATAAAATGATGGGCAAAGAAAATACAATGAACGATCAAAAAATGCAAGATGAGATGCCTATGCAGAATATGAAAGACAAGATGTCTATGCAGAAAATGCAAGACAAGATGTCTATGCAGAATATGAAAGACAAAATGTCTATGCAAAAAATACAGCATAAAATGGATATACAAATGCCGTCAAAAATGATGATGAAGTAATATAAATTAAATATCATTTACCACCCTTTTATTTTTGTCAATGAAAGGGTGGATAGGAAATAGAAAAGTGTCAAATATTAAACATAATGAATTAAAATTGTTGATTTAGAAATAATGAGTAATAATATCGTTATTGAGCAAAAATATTATCCTAGGCCAGATGATGATACATTAAAATATAAGTTAACAGCGTTGCAATATAATGTAACGCAAAATCAAGAACGAGAATTATCTTTCCGCAACCTTTATTGGGATCATTTTGATGCAGGTATTTATGTAGATATAACAACGGGGGAACCATTATTTTTATCCGTGGATAAATTTGATTCAAGACGAGGGTATCCTAGTTTTACAAAACCGATTAATAATACAGTTGTTTATTATGAACAAGATAATCGATTTAATATTTTAAGAACAGCGGTATTCAGTCGTTGTGGACAAGCATATTTAGGTTCAGTATTTAACGACGGACCAAAAGACAAAGGGGGATTACGTTATTGTATTAATAGTGCAGCTTTATTATTTATTCCATTGAATGAAATGGTAGAAAAAGGCTATGGTTACTTACGTTGTTTAGTAGATACTTCGATTAGTAATGAGGAATTATTTATCTAAATTGACTTTACTCTTTTTTATTACAGTATTTGCTCAGGAAAGTTTAAAAGATATTCTGTTGTGAGATCTAAATAATCAAGCAGCTTCCCTTAATCAATATTAAGGAAAATCCGTATATAAAGCTTGGGCATCTTAGTGTCTGTTTTGTTGAGATGGGTTAGCTGATCTAGATAAACTGAGCGAAGAAAAGAGAATAATTTTACAGTAGTTACGATTGTTTCACCAATCCAGCGAGGTGAAAAAATACGGAATATTTTTAAATAAATGAAGGTTGGAATTTTTTCTAAAATTCTAGCCTTTAATTTATATGCTATTGCTGAAAATTTTATCGCTAGAATGCGTTTTTTCACTAATAAAAAACAGGTATAATGCCACGCATTTTAGCTAAATTTTTGGAGATTTTATGAAGTACAACTTCACTTCCTTGTTTAAAGACAGTGTTAATTTTGTGCGAAATCAGTGGCGTTTTGCGATGCAAATTTCTTTAATCTACACTCTTGTAACGCTCATCAGTCAACTATTACTGCGTGAATACATGCCCCCAGCTTTAGCTGGATTGCTTGCCAACGGGGCGCCAATTCCTTTTGAAAACCTATCCGAACTACAATCCCCTACACAATGGCTCTTTGTCATTCTCTTTTATCTTATTGCAACCTTTCTTATTTATGCGGTTGGTTTTTCCCGTATTCATCAAATTAGCACCCAGCGTGTTACATCTTGGGGACAATTGTTTTCTCAACTTTTACCACGTTTGGGCGGTTTCTTCCTGATTATCGTGCTATTGGGCATACCTTTAATGATGGGCTTTGCCCAAGTCGTATTAGGGGTGGTTAGCCAAGCGGTAAGTTTTGGTGAACTATTTTCTTTAATTATTGGCTTAATTATTTTTGTCCGTTTTAATTTAACGCCATTAGATTATTTAGTCAGTAACCGAAAATTCGCTGAATCTCTTCGTTCGCAATGGATATTAGGTATTGGTCAAAGTGGACAACTTGTTTTATTTTGTTTGATTAACTATTTATTTTTTAGTTACTTAGGCAATTTATTCTTACTTATTCCACATAATAACTTTGTTATGTTGACGATCGTAACTTGGCTAAATGCTTTTATTAGCGTATTTTCTTGGATATTTACATACCGTTTTTATAGTTTATTTGTAAATAGTAAATCTTAAACTCACTTAGTATAAGGCTATTATGAAACCATTACTTGATTTTATCCCCCTAATTTTATTCTTTATTGTTTATAAAATGGTAGGGGTGCGTGAAGCAGCCATAACCCTTGCTATTGCAACAGTTATTCAGTTGATTTTACTTAAATTAATTTATAAGCGAACAGATAAACAAGCGTGGATAATGGGGGTGAGTGTTGTATTTTTCGGCTCACTAACAGCTTATTTTAATGATTTAGAATTTCTTAAATGGAAAGTCAGTATTGTTTATGCACTATTTGCATTAATTTTATTGATTAGCCAATGGGGGTTTAAGAAAAATTTAATTAAAGAAATGTTGGGTAAAGAGTTAACTTTACCAATAAATGCTTGGAATAAGATCAATTTAGGCTGGGCAATATTCTTTATTGGTTGTATGCTGCTGAATATTTATATAAGTTTGAATTTTTCTAATGATGTATGGGTGGATTTTAAAACATTTGGGATTTTCGGATTAAGTTTATTAGCAACATTATGTACTGGTGTATATATTTATTTATTCACTAAATCCTACAAACAATAAGAGAGGCACTATGACTTTTGAAACGATTATAACACCTGCTTATGAAGCTTATCATTCTAAGGATAAAAAGGCGCAACCTTTAGGTTTTCCCTCTAAGCAAAATGTGCTTTTACGCACTGTGGCAATGCCTGCGGATACCAATGCCAATGGGGATATTTTTGGTGGTTGGATTATGTCGCAAATGGATTTAGGCGGTGCGGTTTTGGCAAAAGAAATTGCACAAGGGCGTGTCGTAACGGTAGCAGTGGAAGATATGGTGTTTCATTCGCCTGTAGCGGTGGGGGACGTGGTTTGTTGCTACGGTAAGCTATTGAAACTTGGACGTTCATCTATTGAAATTCAAGTAGAAGTTTGGGTAAAAAAAGTATCTACAGATCCGATTGGAATGCGATTTCGAGTGACAGAAGCGGTGTTTAAATATGTGGCAGTGGATAAGGCCGGTAAATCTCGCCCAGTGCCGAGAGAAAATAATGACGAATTAGCAGAGGCGATTCGATTAGCCAGTTTGTAAAACCAGTAAAATCAATGGAGGAAACAATGTATTATGTAATTTTTGCTTGTGATCGCCCCGACACATTAGACGCACGCTTAGCGGTTCGACCAGCACATTTAGAACGTTTGAAAAAACTACAAGCGGAAGGGCGTTTGCTTACCGCAGGTCCAAACCCTATTGTTGACGGTAAGAACGATGGTAAAGCAGGCTTTACGGGGTCTACGGTTATTGCTGAATTCGATAGCTGGGAGGACGCACACGCTTGGGCGTTAGCGGATCCTTATGTAGAGGCTGGTGTGTATGGTGATGTGTTCGTTAAGCCATTCATCAACGTATTTTAATCGATACGTATAAAAGCATATAAAAAGTAAGGCCGGAATTTTTGCGAAAATTCCGGCCTTGCTTTTTAGGCAATTTCAATATCAAAAGAAATCACTTCGTCAATACTTTTCGCACCAAGTGCGAGCATCATTAAACGATCGACTCCTAACGCAACCCCTGAACAGTTCGGTAACCCTGCTTTCAAGGCAGCCAAGAAACGAGCATCGATGGCATTTTCAGGTAAGCCTAATGCCGCACGCATTTTATTATCTTCTTCAAAACGATGTTTTTGCTCTTTGTAATCCGTTAGTTCCGTAAAGCCATTTGCGAGCTCCATTCCTTTGTAATAAAACTCGAAACGCTCCGCCACACGTAAATCTTCTGAGCTTAATTGGGCAAGCGCAGCTTGCGAGGCAGGGAAGTGATAAACGGCCACTGGATGTTCTTGACCGATTTGTGGCTCGACCACTTCACTAAATAAAAATTCCAGCAAGGTATCACGGTCGGAATTTTCAGCGTCCATATAATTGGCTTGCTGGGCGCGTTTGCAAAGTGCCTCATCGCTTGCACTGAGCGGATCTAACCCGACACATTGCTCAAAAATGAACTGATAGCTCACCATTTCAGTCGCAGGGCAGTCCAAAATCTCTTGGAGTAGGTCATCTACTTCATTGATAAGGCGATACATATCAAAAAATGGTCGGTACCATTCCAGCATTGTAAATTCAGGGTTGTGTTTTTTGCCCGCTTCTTCGTTACGAAAAACTTTGCAAATCTGAAAAATTGGCCCACTCCCCGCCGCAAGCAAACGTTTCATATGGTATTCAGGGCTGGTGGAAAGGAACAATGTTTCAGGATCTTTTTTGAACGGTGCGATGTACTGCGTAGAGAAACTTTGAATATGCACATCGCTCACACCGTAATGGCTAAGAATAGGCGTTGATACTTCCAACAATCCACGTTCACGGAAAAAGCGGCGGATAACTTCAGTAATTTTGGCTCGTGCCAGTAGGTTTTTAATAGGGGCAGACGGACGCCATTGATCTTGGGTGTTGGCTAGGGTTGGGTCAAAAAAAATGGTTGAGTCGTTTTTGTTTAACATAAAAATTCATCTTTTATTGGTTGAAAAATAACGTTTATAAGCAGCTTATAAACGTGTTGTACGTGTATTTTACCATTATTTTTTTTGCTGGCGTAAACTTAGAAAAAGATGATTATGAAATAAACGTTATAAAAATGTTAAGAATACTAAACTATTGATAATTATTCTTTTTTAATTTGTTAGTGAAATTTGAAGTAGATCACATTTTTAAACATTCGTGGGCGTTTTAGGTAATTTTTGTTATACGAATTAGGCGAAAAGTGGCAAAATAATGGGGCTTTTAGGAGCAAATTTTACTTTCTTTTTATCTATCTATTTGTTGGAGGATATCGTGCAAATCGAAGAAACTGTCAATGTCGATATTGCGATTGTGGGCGCCGGTGGTGGTGGTTTGAGAGCTGCGATTGCCGCGGCCGTTGAAAATCCAAATCTAAAAATTGCTTTAATCTCCAAAGTTTATCCAATGCGTAGCCATACGGTTGCGGCGGAAGGTGGTGCAGCTGCTGTTATTAAACCTGAAGATTCCTATGAAAAACATTTCCACGACACCGTTGCTGGTGGTGACTGGCTTTGTGAACAGGATTTGGTGGAATATTTTGTAAAACATTCCCCTGTAGAAATGACACAGCTTGAACGTTGGGGCTGTCCGTGGAGTCGTAAACAAGATGGCGATGTAAACGTACGCCGTTTTGGTGGTATGAAAATTGAACGTACTTGGTTTGCGGCGGATAAAACAGGTTTCCATTTACTTCATACGCTATTCCAAACTTCAATGCAATATCCACAAATTGAGCGTTTTGATGAACATTTTGTGTTAGATATTTTAGTTGATGATGGCCAAGCACGAGGTGTGGTTGCGATTGATATGATGGAAGGTCGCCTTGTTCAAATCAATGCGAAAGCTGTAGTTATTGCCACTGGTGGTGGCTGTCGTTCTTTCCGTTTCAATACCAACGGCGGTATTGTAACTGGGGATGGTTTATCTATGGCTTATCGTCACGGTGTACCACTACGTGATATGGAATTTGTACAGTATCACCCAACAGGTCTACCAAATACTGGTATTTTGATGACTGAAGGTTGTCGTGGTGAGGGTGGTATTTTGGTGAATAAAGATGGCTATCGTTATTTACAAGATTACGGTCTAGGACCAGAAACTCCAATCGGTAAACCAGAAAATAAATATATGGAGTTGGGGCCGCGCGATAAAGTATCCCAAGCATTTTGGCAAGAATGGCGTAAAGGTAATACGCTCAAAACAGCCAAAGGCGTAGACGTTGTTCATCTAGATTTACGTCATTTAGGTGAGAAATACTTGCACGAACGTTTACCATTTATTTGTGAATTAGCACAAGCTTATGAAGGCGTTGACCCAGTTAAGGCTCCAATTCCTGTGCGTCCAGTGGTTCACTACACAATGGGCGGTATTGAAGTGGACCTCAACTGTGAAACTCGTATTAAAGGCTTATTTGCGGTGGGTGAATGTGCCTCTTCGGGCTTGCACGGTGCGAACCGTTTAGGTTCTAACTCATTAGCAGAATTAGTTGTTCTTGGCCGTGTTGCTGGGGAACAAGCAGCACAACGTGCAATGGAAGCTCCATTGGTAAACCAAGCTGCGATTGATAAACAAGCGAAAGATGTGGTTAGTCGCCTAGAAGCACTTTATAAACAAGAAGGGAATGAGTCTTGGTCAAGCATTCGTGATGAAATGGGCGATTCAATGGAAGAAGGCTGTGGTATTTATCGTACGCAAGAAAGTATGCAACAAACGGTAGATAAAATTGCAGAACTCAAAGAACGCTATAAAAAAATCAAAATTCAAGACCATTCCAATGTGTTTAATACCAATGCCTTATATACTATTGAATTAGGCTATATTCTTGACGTTGCACAATCTATTGCAAATTCTGCGATTGAACGTAAAGAATCTCGTGGTGCTCATCAACGTTTAGATTACACCGAACGTGATGATAAAAATTACCTTAAACACACCCTTGCTTTCTACAATGCAGATGGAGCCCCAACCATTCAATATAGCGATGTGAAAATTACCACTTCTCAACCTGCAAAACGAGTTTACGGTGCAGAAGCAGAAAAAATGGAAGCTGCTGAAAAAAAAGCAGTAGTAGAACACGCTATCCAAGAACAAAAAGAGGAGCAAAACAATGGCTAAAGATAATTTGATGACCGTTGAAGTTTTGCGCTACAACCCAGAAGTTGACGAAAAACCGTACCTCAAATCATTTAAAGTGCCTTACGATAGTCAAACCTCTTTATTAGATGCGTTAGGCTACATTAAAGATAAACTTGACCCAGAACTTTCTTACCGTTGGTCTTGCCGTATGGCGATTTGTGGTTCGTGCGGAATGATGGTTAATGGTAAACCCAAATTAGCCTGTAAGACGTTCTTACGAGATTTTAGTGGGCATATGCGTATTGAGCCATTGGCTAATTTCCCTATTGAGCGTGATTTAATTGTGGATCTCACACAATTTATTGAAAGTTTGGAAAGCATCAAGCCGTACATTATTGGTAACAAAGCCCCTGAACTAGATGGCAAACCACATCCATCTGAAGAACTAGCGAAAAGTCGTACTAAACAAACGCCACATCAATTAGAAAAATATCGTCAATTTTCTATGTGTATTAACTGTGGTTTATGTTATGCCGCTTGTCCACAATTTGGTTTGAATCCTGAATTTTTAGGACCTGCTGCAATCACCTTAGCACGCCGTTATAACTTGGATAACCGTGATCACGGTCAAGAAGAACGTATGAAACTACTCAACAGCGAAAATGGTGTTTGGAGCTGTACCTTTGTTGGCTACTGTTCAGAAGTTTGTCCAAAACACGTTGATCCAGCATCCGGTGTGAACCAAGGTAAAGTAGAAAGCGCACAAGACTTTGTGATTGCGATGTTGAAACCGAGTAAATAAGGAGCAGGAAATGACTGAACCAACTACTAAACGCAAAAGATATGTGCGTGAAGTAAAAGCGAGCTGGTGGAAAAAGAATGGTTTCTACAAACTATATATTGTTCGTGAAATGACAGCTATTCCAACTTTATGGTTTAGCTTGGTACTTTTATATGGCGTAATTTGCATTGCACAAGCAGGGATTGCAACAGGACATACAAATAATGGTTTTTCCTTTGATGTCTTTATGCAAGCATTTGGATCCTTTGTCACGTTCTTACAAAACCCTATTGTGGTGATTTTAAATATCATCACATTAGGTGCGGCGATATTGAATACATTCACGTATTTTAATATGACGCCAAAAGTAATGAATATTGTCGTTGGCGACAGCAAATTAAATCCAATGGTCATTACTGCATTGCTTTGGGTGATCACCATTATCGTTAGTATTGTTGCACTTGTGCTACTTTACATTGTTTAGGAGAGTCCAATGAAAGATGTAAAACGTTCTAACGAACCTGTTGTTTGGTTACTATTCGGTGCTGGTACAACCATTAGTGCAATCGTTTTTCCAGTGCTTATTTTAATCTTAGGGTTCTTGTTACCATTTGGTTTACTAAGCCCAGCGGCATTACCTGCAATTTTCGTATTCAGCCACTCCATTATCGGTAAGCTAATTTTATTAGCGATATTGATTTTCCCAGTATGGGGTTCGTGTCACCGTATTCATCACGGCTTACACGATTTCAAAATCCATTTACCAGGCAGTGGTGCAATTTTCTACGGTTTAGCAGGGCTTTACTCTGTAATCGCTGCATTTGCTGTACTTAGCATCTAATAAACAACGATTTTTTGCTAAGAAAGCCTAAAAAAGAAGGTCGGAATTTTCGTAAAAATTCCGACCTTTGTTTTTTTAGTGAAATGTTAAACTTATTGCCAAATCATATGAAATTCAGGCTGTTCACCAACAAAGGGCGGACGCTCAATTAAACATTTGGCAAAAAGATAACTCATTTCATCAGTGTTTTGCGGCTCCGCTAAACCGATCCAAACTTCCACAAATTTATCAGGATCAATTAAAACCCCAATTTCTTCGTCCCAATTTTCAGCGGTATCAAACAGTGCAATTTCGCCATACTGTGCAAAATTTTGATTAAAACGGTCAATATCAGCGTTGGCTAAATTTTCAGGGGCCATTTCGAGGAAAATTTGAAATGCCATATCCAGCAAATCATTGTCATTGAGTGATTGCATTATTCTCTCCAAGCAAAAAATAAGGGCATTGTAACCTTTCTTATTCCCTGTGCAAGGATATGATGAAATACAAATGTTTTTTTTGTAAAATGCACCCCTAACCGAACAACTTAAAGGATGAAAAATGAACAAACTTAAAACTTACCTTCTACTTGGTATCGTTGCTAGTGTTGTCGCTGCTTGCTCAGGTCAAGGCGGCCGTATTATTTGTGCATCAGGCTGTGCCAGCACGGATATTACCGTTGCAGATGAGGAAAAAATGGACGATATGACATCAGTTGAACGTCAAATGAAAACAGGGCAATTTGCACCGACCAACCAACAATAATAAAAAAATAAGCCACGTTGTTAGCGTGGCTTATTTTATTGAGAGGGTTGTTGTTTACACGTTAAAGCGGAAGTGCATCACATCGCCATCTTGCACAATGTAATCTTTCCCTTCTAAACGCCATTTCCCAGCCTCTTTAGCACCAGCCTCGCCTTTGCACTGAATGAAATCTTCATAAGCGATAACTTCTGCACGGATAAAGCCTTTCTCAAAGTCGGTATGAATAACCGCCGCTGCTTTGGGTGCGGTTGCACCGATAGCGACTGTCCACGCACGCACTTCTTTAACGCCAGCAGTGAAATAGGTTTGTAAATTTAATAATTTGTAACCAGCACGAATTACACGGTTCAAACCAGGTTCTTCAATGCCAAGATCCGCTAAAAATTCATCACGTTCTTCATCGTCTAATTCAGCAATTTCAGCTTCAATAGCTGCACAAACTGGTACCACAACGGCGTTTTCTTTGGCAGCAATTTCACGTACTTTGTCTAAGTAGGGGTTGTTTTCAAAACCATCTTCATTGACATTGGCGATGTACATTGTTGGTTTTAAGGTTAAGAAATTGTAGCCCTTAATGGCTTTTAACTCGTCAGCGTCTAACTTAACGGAGCGAATCATTCCAGCCTCTTCTAAGGTTGGAAGAATTTTTTCCATTACGCTAAGCTCAAACTTCGCCTCTTTATCGCCGCCTTTCGCACGTTTTTGTAAACGTTGAATAGCACGTTCACAGCTATCTAAATCCGCCAAAGCCAGCTCGGTGTTGATGGTTTCAATATCGTCTAACGGGTTGATTTGTCCTGCAACGTGGACGATGTCGTCATTTTCAAAACAGCGCACCACGTGCCCGATCGCGTCTGTTTCACGAATATTGGCAAGGAATTTGTTGCCCAAACCTTCGCCTTTGCTCGCACCTGCCACAAGCCCCGCAATATCCACAAATTCCATTGTGGTTGGCAACACACGTTCAGGTTTAACGATCTCCGCTAAGGCATCAAGGCGAGGGTCAGGCATTGGTACCACGCCAGTGTTTGGTTCAATGGTACAAAACGGATAGTTAGCGGCTTCAATTCCCGCTTTGGTGAGTGCATTAAAAAGAGTAGATTTGCCTACATTCGGCAAACCAACGATTCCACATTTGAATCCCATAAAAAATCCTTAAATTTACAGTAAAAATTAAGCTTTAAAGCCATTTAAACGGTTCATTGCTTTGTCAATGCCGTCTTTGAATAAAATATCCATACAGGAACAGGCCTCATCAATGGCAGCGTCAATTTTTTGACGCTCGCTGGCAACAGGCTTGCCGAGTACGTAGGAAATCACCAAATCTTTTGAACCCGGATGATCGATACCAATACGTAAACGGTAGAAGTTTTTGCTGTTGCCTAAGGCGCTGATAATATCTCGCAAGCCGTTATGACCGCCGTGTCCACCGCCGAGTTTTAGGCGAGCGACTCCGGCAGGTAAGTCTAGCTCATCGTGGGCGACAAGAATTTCTTCGGGGGCTATGCGGTAGAATTTCGCCATCGCACCCACCGCTTTTCCGCTTAAATTCATAAAAGTGGTTGGAACTAAGAAACGAACTTCATTGCCTGCGATCATTGTGCGAGCGGTGCGACCAAAGAATTTGCTTTCTTCTTTTAATGAAAAGCTATATCGGCGAGCCATCGCATCCACAAACCATTCGCCAGCGTTGTGGCGAGTATCGGCATATTTTGAGCCAGGGTTGGATAACCCTACGATGAGTTTAATTTGCGCCATTGTGCATCCTTGCGAGTGAATAGATAAAAACACACTATTCTAGCGAAAAGGTCGCTTAAACTCAATGAATCGTCCTATAAAGCAGGGCCGGAATATTTTTCAAAATTTTGACGAAAATTCCGGCCCAGTATGTTTATGATTATGCGAGATGTTGCTCGTAAGCTTGAACGGTGTTGGTCATTAGCATTGTAACGGTCATTGGTCCTACGCCGCCTGGTACTGGCGTGATGAAAGCGGCTCGTGGCTCGGCCTCTGTAAAGTTGACATCGCCAACCAGTTTGCCATTGACGCGATTTATGCCCACATCAATCACAATCGCCCCTGATTTTATCCAGTCACCTGAAATTAAATTCGCTTTGCCAACGGCGACAATCAAAATATCTGCCTGTTTAACAAAGCTTGCTAAGTTTTGGGTGAAACGGTGCGTGACGGTAACGGTGCAGCCAGCGAGTAATAACTCCAGCACCATTGGGCGACCCACAATATTGGATGCACCTACGATGACAGCGTGCTTGCCGCACAGATTTTCTCCTGTGCTTTCGAGCAATTTCATCACGCCATAAGGGGTGCAAGCTCGAAGTGCAGGGGTGCGTTGGCAAAGTCGTCCCACGTTGTAGGGGTGAAAGCCGTCCACGTCTTTGCTGGGATCAATACATTCAATGATGGCGCTTTCGTCAATGTGGGCAGGCAACGGCAGTTGCACTAAAATGCCGTCAATGGTTGAGTCATTATTGAGCTGTTCAATTTGCTCAATGAGTTCCGCTTGGCTCGTTGACGTAGGCAGGAATATTTCACGAGATTTTATACCGAGCATTGCACAGGCTTTGTGTTTGTTGCGTACATAAATTTGTGATGCGGGATCGTCGCCCACCAAAATAACCGCCAAGCCAGGCATACGGTCGCCCTTAGCCAAATGGGCATCAATACGCTGTTTTAATTCTTGTTTTAATGTTGCACTCAAAGCGAGTCCAGAAAGCAGTTTTGCCATAATTCCTCATAAAATCAGCCAAGCAAGGGGCTATTTTCGCAAAAAAAGATTAAAAAAGTAAGATTAGCTCATTACTTTCTCAATAAAGCCAAAAAATCGCCATTCACTCACAAAATCATAAAAAAGCGTTGACTAAAAGAAAAAGCTATCTATAATGCGCCCCACGACGTCGGCGAGTAGCGCAGCTTGGTAGCGCAACTGGTTTGGGACCAGTGGGTCGTAGG
>JAHHQZ010000025.1 GCA_020026075.1 Actinobacillus sp.
TTTGTATATTTTCTGCACTAACTGCGACCACTGGTCGCACTTTGTATATTTTCTGTACTAACTGTTAACACTGTTAACACTTTGTATATTTGTTTTAATGCAAAACGGCTCGGCATTTTGCTATCCAAGCCAAACGCTCTTCAGTGGTCATAGGATTAGGTGTTTCTGTCGTCTTAGGTTCATACGCTGGAATTTTTGGTGAAATTTCGGCGTGGCTATTTTGCGATTGTCCACCTTGTAAAATGTAATAAGGTTTAAAATTACCTTGTAACGCACGATGAACCATTGCAAATAAATAACCTACTGGCTTTTGCACATTTCGAGCCTTAATACTTAAACGAGCCGCATCTAACACTTGCGAGCGAAGATTGTCGTCAAGTTGATTCAGTAACTCAACCATATTTCCTTTTTCAGTTTTGTTTAATTTAAATTCATCGAGTACAGTACAAGTACTATATGTACTTATATTAGTACTATATGAGTTCCCTGATGGAACTAAGTGGTAAATCAATGAGTTAGCTTTTTTGTTTTGCTTAGTTCCATTAAGTTCTACGTCATTTTCACCAAGTTCCATAATGGAACTCAGTAATTTTTGCCCCTCTTGGCTTAGTTCCTTTATGGAACTAAGCTGTTTTTCACTTAGTTCCTTAACGGAACTAAGCTTTGGTTTCATTTCTTGTGAAGCAGATATAATGTTTTGGGGTTGATTCAGTACTCGATGTTTAACGTTATTTGTTACTGTGGCTAAATCTTGTGGTAATGGCTCTTGTGGCGTGGTTAATTGAATAGTTGAGGCTTGCTTGCGTTCAAAAGCCTGTCTATACATTTCTAAATGCGACACGGTGTGGTAGGTATTTTCACTAATCAATTCATCAATCACGCTCTCAGCCACCGCTTTCACAAAGTTATCTTTGCTTTTTGCCATTTTCTCTACAAACTCAAAATAGTCGTTAGAAATCTGCATTGTATCCAGCACGGTTAATGCGGTGTTGTGAATAACATACACATTGCCCACGATACGACCTAACGCATCACGCTCCGTCTCACACAGCGTTATCCAACGAGTTAAGCGTAGAATTTGTAAGGTTTGTGTAACAATCTTACGAGAAACTTTTTTCCCTAGAAATGCCTGTTCACTCAGCCAAATTTGCATTTGCTCATAGCTCGGGAAAAATTGAGATTTATACGGGCTTGAATCGACTTTTAGCATTTGCCAAAGCATTTTTGCACGATTGGTTAAACGGTCATCTGTGTATAGTTGCTCAGGCACACTATGATGCCGTTCACCAATACTGATTAGGCTATTAAAGGCTTTTTTAGGGGATTTTTCTTGCATTTCCATAATTGCCTCTATTGTTCAATCCAACGAGAAATCAATCGCCATATTTCCGTAATGGCGATTCCAGTTTCTTCTGCTATAAAAATGAGTAAGTCCAAGCCCTCAGACGAATCTTCTAATTGACTGGTGTCGCCGGGGCGATGTTTTTTCCAAAGCTCCCATACTTTGGTTTCTTCTTCGTATGAGGCTTTGGTTTTTCGTCCAATGGATTCGCTAATCCCCAGTAATTTTCGCCTAGCTGATACTTCAGCTGAACTCCACCCAAATCGATGTCTTAGCATTTCACCTGAGATTCCCAATGCCAATGCTCGATCAATCGTGGTTAATTCTTTAGCTCTATTACGAGCAACATTGAGTAAATTAAAAAACATTTGATGATTTACACGAATGTCTAAAAAAGTACTAATACCGTTGTTGCACAGGTCGTGTATTTCTGTTAGGGAAAGTTTTGATAGCGTTATTAACTCGTTTTCGGTAAAACCTAGCTTTTGACACTGGTGAAAATCGCCATTGCGTAAATTACGAAGTACAGTATCGACTACCGCTTGATTGATTTGATTGTTACTCATTGTTAGCCCCTAAATAAATTTTCAGCAACATATCGATGTAAGCGGATAAGTCGCATTAATTTCACCAACACACAATCAGAAATTTCTTTCAGTAAATCGGTTGATAATTCAATAATCGTTTCACGTTTTAAGGATAAATCGGCGGTTTCTAGCACGGTTAAAAAACTGTGTACTTGCTCTGCCAGTGGCGAATGAAGTTGCGTGCATTCATTCACGACAAAATGATAATCGGCATCCACTTTCTCAATGCAATTTGTAAAACCATACTCATCGGCAATGTCTAGGGCTAAACTATACATTTCTAACAATGGTTTACGGTTGGCGTGAACCGCCCAAATATCGGCGACATTTTGTCGCCCAACATTGGTAAAACCTAGCCCATTAGTTTCTGCCAGTTGTTGCAATTCTTCTTGTGTTGCAAAGCCATCAAGTTTTGTTTTAGCTCGATCAAGCATATTTTGAATGCTTTCTGCATCCACCTCGCTATCTACACTTTGAGCAATCGACTCTAAATTAAAATCTATATCGGCTGGCGTAGTTTCATCAACACTATCAACTGTTTCAATAACGCTTGTTTCTTCCTCTTCTACGCTGGAATTTTGATCGGCATTTTGTGAAATTTTACGGCGTGGAGTTTCTTGTGTTTTTTCATCGGCTACCACGTCCATTGAAATGAGTTGAGCTTGAACTTGTTCTTGCAACTTCTTACGTTGGGCAGGACTCATCGAGATGTCTAATTTCAAGGTGTCGTAACTCACTTGATTATCGAAACTCTCTACAAGAGAACCAAGTAGCTCATCTTGAAATATCGTTAAGGCAAATTCATCAGGGAAGGTATCAAATAACTTTAAGGCATCGCCCCATAAACTCGAAAAGATTTTATTCGGTGTAAATTCAGCTTTGTGCATTTCATAAGCATTCTCGCTATTGGTATGCATCGTAAGCAGTTTTTCAATTTGAGGACGACCTAAACCTGAAAATAATACATTAGGAATGAAAGGATACAGGTATTCAATAGTTCTAGACATTCTAGATATTTGGTTATTTGAAATTGGATAGCCATTTTCCTTTAATTTTTCAGATAACTGGCGATGTGAAAAATATTCATTATATTTTTTCTCGTAGAGTTTTCGCACTTTTTCAATACCGAGTGCTTTTTCAATAAAGGATAGTTCACCACGTAAGTCATTTTCTGCAAGATGCCCAATGAGCATATTCACTTCATTGGTGATTTCATCTTCATTTTGCCACGGTTTATAAATGCATTCGATAGTGTAAAAACGACTTTCTTGGGTTTCTTTAAATAACTCACTTAATGCTTGTAGGCGAGTATTCCCACCATCTAGAATGGTATAAAAATCATCACCTGGACGTTTCGTAATATTAGGTGCGTGATCTAAACCACGTTGTTTAATACTCTCTTTGATGTCTTCAAACGCTGGATTTTTCGTACGACGTGGGTTGCCCTCATAGGGTTTAAGCTGATCTAAATTAACAGTTATTAACTGCGTTTTAGTTTCATCAAATCCCATATTCTGCGGCTGTGCCAGTTGATGATACATCGTATTATTATTTTGAATCGTTGGTGTTTGTAATGCTTGTAATAATTGATTTTTACGTTGTTCTTTATTTAAGTTTCTCATTTTTATTCTCCACAATCTAAGCTAAGCGAAGTTCAATTTCTTCTAAAGATTTTAAACTCTCTAAATTATTAATAAAATCACCAACCGTTTCGTTAATATAAAAAGCCAGCATTACTTCATAGGCTAATTCCATATCTAAAGAATGAATACCTCTATATAAAGGAAGTATTTTTGCTTTATTTTTATATCTTAATCTAAGCCGAATAGTTTTATTAGTTGAGTAAAAACTAACTTTCGATACACAAATGATTTCTTTAATTTCCATTTGAAACTCCTTATAAATCAGTGAATGATGACAATGCGCCATTAAAACGGGTTAGAACCGTTCCGCATTCACCATTGCGGTGTTTAGAAACGATAATTTCGGCAATACCTTTTTGCTGAGTATCTTTATGATACACTTCATCACGGTAAATAAATTGTATGAGATCAGCATCTTGTTCCAATGCTCCGCTATCTCGTAAGTCGCTATTCATTGGGCGTTTATCTGCCCGTTGTTCTAAATAGCGATTAAGCTGGGATAGAGCCAAGACTGGACAATCAATTTCTTTAGCAATTTGCTTTAATGCTGCAGAAATCTGACTGATTTCTAGGTTGCGGTTACCGTTTTTCATTTCAGGCACAGCAATGAGCTGTAAGTAATCTACAATGACTAAGGCTGGTTTACCGTATTTCCGCACATTGCGGCGGATGCGGCTTTTAAGCATTTGTGGTGTGAGATAACTGGAGTCATCAAGCAATAAACGATCTTTCCAGTCTTGACCTATCGTTGATACTGCGTGCATTAACTTGCCCCATTCGTAATCCGCAAGTAAGTTGGGACGAGTTAATTTACTGGTGTTCACACCTGAAAGCATTGCGATGAATCGTTCTAAGATTTTTTTTGCTGGCATTTCCAAGCTGAAATATTGCACTGGTGCGGAGCTTTGTTCTAAAGCTGCTCGAGCCATATTGAGAGAGAGTGCGGTTTTACCCATTGATGGGCGAGCCGCAAGTAAAATGAGATCACCATTTTGATAACCTGATGTGATTTCATCAAGTCGGGTTAATCCTGTTGGTGTCCCCGCAATACCATTACTGGTACTTTGTTTTTCAACATCTTGCATCCATTGATTTAACACCTCTTTTAAATCGCTATTCGTTTCTTTATCGGTTTGATTTAATGCCAAATCCGTTAAAGATTTTTCTGTATTTTCTAGCAAAGTATCAAATTGTTCTTCGCTTAAAATACTTGCGGTTTCTGCGGTAAGTTTTTTACCAATAGAAAATAATTGGCGAGTTCTATAATCACGAATCACACGCTCGGCGTATGCTTTTAATGTAGTAAAACGCCCACTTTTATTGGCAATCTCGTAAATATAGGAATTGCCACCAATTTTAGCTAAAAGTTTTTTCTCTTCTAACAGGCGGATAACTGTCGTTAAATCTGCTGAAATTTGCTGATTATGCATCTCTAAAAGGGTTTGAAAAACCTTTTGATGAGCGAATACATAAAAATGTATCGGTTGTAAATCAGGTATATCATCAAGTAAATCAAGATCGTAGAACAAATTACCTAAAATGGTTACTTCATCTGAAGATGAATAATTTCTTTGTTTCATTACTACACCCCTAAATCGCATTAAATTTGTCTGCCCATTGAGGGAATAGCAAATGACATAATGCTTTAATGGTGTCTTTTTCTTTACAAGAGTGTTTATGTACAGGTAATGCGAGGCTTGCCGCTTCACGATAAGCCACTCTTGATGGAATGGTTAAATCAAGTAGCTGTAAATTCGGATCATCGGCTTCATCGAATAATTGCTGCAAGCTACTAACCATCGCTCTAGCATCATTGGTATTGTCTAACCAATTAATCACGGCTTTAACTGGCGGCAATTTAAAACCGTGGCGAGTAAATACCGCTAACTGTTTGTACAGTCCCAGCGTGCCACGCATAAATTCACGAGCAGATAACAATTCAGGTTTGAGTGGAGAAAGGATGAGATCACTGGCTAGACAAGCCATATCAACTGTAATCCCTCGAGTACCTCGAGTATCCACAAGGATTAAATCATATCCTTGAATACGATGAATGAGATCGTTAAATCTTAGCATTCCATCAGGGGCATTACGGAGATGATTAGATATAGCATCAATCGGATCATTAGACTGAATGATGTCCAAGTTTTCAAACACGGTTTGAGAAATGATTTTATCCGCATCCAGTTGCTGTTGAATAAGAAATTCAAACAAGCCTTGCGGAGCGTTTTTTTTCAGTGGGTAGTAAGAGGATAACGTAGGTTGAACATCGGTATCGATCATTAAAGTTTTTAGACCGCATTCTGCACAGAATGCACCGATATTAGCGACATTGGTAGATTTTGTTACGCCACCTTTGGTAGACATAACAGTAACGATAAATGGAGTTTTCACTGACATAATGACTTACTCTTATTAGTTAAAATAACAACAAAAGAGTCAGATACTAAACACCTCCACCAATCGTGGTACGCTTAAAAAACAGTGATTACCGATCACAAATTTTAAAAAAATATTCCAGCCTTATAAAAACTGTGCTTTATAATTCACCCATCACATTCAGGAGATAGCTATGCACTTATACGAACGCTTACAATCGCAGCAGCAGCGTAAGATGATTGATCAAGAAATTGTGGATGTTACGTTATTTTGTGAACAGCGGTTGAAAATATGGGGTGTGAATACTTTAACGTCGCAGGTGAATTTTATGTTGTTTCATTTGGCAATGGCATTGGGGCGGATTCGGCGTGGCTATAAGGTGTTGCCGTTGCACGCAGAGTTTTTTGCTGAAATTGAGCAAGCACCGCAATTTGAACAAGTGCTTGCCGTTCATAAGCAGTTGCTGAAAGCCATTCCTTTTGCAGTGCCACACAGTGAGCAAACGCATTTTATTGCAAACATTTATGCCCTAGCTATTGAGCAGCCTGTGCTTTTAAAAAATTACAAGGCACAAGCCACTCAGGCTTGAAAATCTCCCCATTTCCCCCAACCTAAGCCATTGACTTTTTGGGTTGCTATGAGTAACGTAGCACCACTTTTTTATTCACAAAAACCTTATGAAGGAGCTTTATTATGCGTATGCGCATTGATACAGATAACCTCACTGGTGATGGTTCTTCTGTTTTGCAAACCAACCGAGTGTTACGCAACACTTATTTCCTACTTTCATTAACCCTCGCATTTTCTGCACTCACAGCCTATTTCGCTGTGGTCACTCAAGCACCGCCGTTAAGTCCGTGGGTTATTTTAATCGGCTTTTATGGCTTACTTTTCTTAAATAACGCCTTATCCAACAGCGGTTGGGGCTTGCTTTCTACTTTCGCTTTAACGGGCTTTATGGGCTACACCTTAGGGCCAATTATCAATTTCTACCTTGCACAAGGTTTAGGCGATTTAGTCTTTTACGCCTTCGCTGGTACAGCGTTTACTTTCCTTGCTTGCTCTGGCTATGTGTTAAGCACGAAACGTGATATGTCGTTTCTTGGCGGCACAATGCTTGCCCTATTCGTAGTGTTAGTGCTTGGAATGATCGCCAGTTTCTTCTTCCATCAGCCAGCTTTTGTGATCGTGTTAAGCTCGCTCTTTATCGTGTTCTCTGCGATGGCGATTTTATACGGCACCAGCGAAATCGTGCGTGGCGGTGAAACTAACTACATTCGTGCAACCGTCAACTTATACGTACAAATTTTCAACATTTTCGTCAGCTTGCTCAACATTCTTGGCATTACCAACCGTGATGATTAACCTGATGTTTTAATTAACAAACTGCCCTGCTTGGGCAGTTTTTCTTTTTAAGAAACCACAAACAATGACTACAACATTTGAAATACCCGCTACCGATAGCGAAGGCTATTTGCTCGACTACAAAGAATGGAACGAAACCATTGCCAAAGCCATCGCCGAGCGTGAAAGCCTTGAACTCACCCCATTGCACTGGGAAATTATCCACACAGTGCGCGAATTTTATTTAACCTACAAAACCTCGCCCGCAATCCGAATGCTGGTGAAAACCGTTGCGCAGCAGCACGGTGCTGAAAAAGGCAACAGCCGCTACTTGCAACGGCTATTCCCCGCTGGCGTAGCCAAACAAGCCACTAAACTTGCTGGCTTACCCAAACCCGCCAAATGCCTTTAAGCAGTTTCAAGCTAGGCCGGAATTTTCGCCAAAATTTTGTCAAAAATTCCGGCCTAGCCAATCTTTTATTCCTCCCATATTTAGAACCAGCTAACTGGTTTGACCACCAAAACCGCATTATTTTATTGCCTAAAAAATAACTTTACCGTAAATTTCGCTTCCCTATTTTTACCATCGAGTTTACGCATTATGTCTTTTAATCAATTTAAATGTTCAATCGCATCAGCCTTATTGCTATCACCTGTAGCAATAGCAGACAGCGCCATTTCACAGGTACCCGCAGATCTACCAAAAGATAAAGTCCTTGGCGTGATTATGGGCCCAAACAGTGAAACCCTTTGCTATCATCCCGTTTTCACAAAAGGCGAAGGCTATATTTATTTACAAGACTGTTCAAGCAGCACACCCAAAGCACGCTATGATGTTTTCGGTCGCATAAGTTTTACCGTCAACGGTAATGCCCTTTGCATAACTGCACCTTCCAGCGTTACTGGCATTGATGGCACGGCACACGAAACGTGGGACTATTTAACATTACGTCCTTGCGCACTCAATGATGAAAACCAGAAATTCCGTATTGTGGATCGTGGGATTTACACTAACCAAGGAAATTATCGTGTTAAAAACTTTAACTATTACGCCTACATTTCAAAAAATCCTGATCACAAACAGAATCACCACCTACAAAAACGAATGACGGAATGGGCAAATACCAAAGCTCAGCCCGCCACGCTAACCATTAAAACGCCCATCGGCTGGGAATACCGAGATCAAGCCCAGTGGGCGGTATATTACCTACAAAATAACAAATCAGCCCCTGATGAGATCACCGAGCTTTACTACAATCCAGCCAACGGTCACATCGCCCAATACTACCCAGCAAGCGGCGAGCTTTACTGCTTAACCACCAAGCACCAAAAAGGACAAGAATGGAACTGGGCAACGTGGGAACACTGCACCGATGACGTGCCACAGACAATGCAAGATAGCGACAAAAAGCACTACTGGGAATTTTTCGCCTTAAACGACAACCAAGGCTATTTACGTGATTATTGGGATAATTTCCTACGAGTATCCGCCTATGGTGCCAACTGGGGCGTACCGTACACTCAAACAGCGGCGGCTATTCGCAAAGATACCTACAAAAATCAAAAAGACTATTTCCTTTTCGCCAAGGACATCGGCAACTGGAACCGTTTCGTCAACGCCAATTACAGTGATGAACTCACTCAATGCCCCGCTGGACAAAGCGACGTTGCCAAAAAACGTGTAAAACGTGATGTTTCGCCTTACTTTTCACTCACCGATCCAAATTGGACACAGCGACTATGGGAAATTGCACGCTCAGGCAGCCATAACCCAGAAGAAGGCATTGGCGTATGCGGCACCTGCTTACTGCATACTTTCCAAATGGCATTAGAAATGATGAACGACTTCGAGCCACGCCGTGACGGAACAGGCTACTTATTCAATACTGCGGCTTACACCGATCCATTCATTTCATTCCGCCAACGCTACCCTGGCTTAGCTGCCGTTTTACAAGCGATGGGTGACTTTGAAGAAAACACCCTACGTGAACCAGAACAAATGCAAACTGCCATCGGTCACAGTGCCTACGGAATGGCTGCGGCATTCCTGCCAAACTATATATTATCTGGCACCAATATGATGAACGCCGCCCAAATGCGAAACGGCATAGACCAAGTGCTACATTCTCCCGTGGGATCTATTTGGATTAACTTCATCTACACCAGAAATGCCGACGGTACTGGGGATCTCGGCGGACACGCCCAGCCTGTCCTCCGCACAGAAAATGGCCTCGTGTATCTCACCACCAACGCGCCGGATATTCAATTAGACGAATTTAGACGACGTTTAAATCGTCCTTTAAACAGCGTTCAACAGGTGGAAAATTACTTAACCGACAACGGTCGCTACCGTGTAGAATTTACCCAATTCATCCGTGTAGAACGCCGTTACTTTAACCCGTTGGTACTCACGTTTTCACAAAACAACTGTACCGGCGAAGGCAATGGCCGCCACGGTAACCGTCAATATCCACGTACCAGTGCCGTCAACCAATGCGCTACTGCCACAGGTCGATGCGGACTACAATCACAATAAACCACACAACACAAGGCCGGAATATTTACCAAAATTTCAACCAATATTCCGGCCTGCTTATTTTGGTTTTGTGAGTGTGATCGCAAAATTATGTTTGACTAGGCTAAGGCAAGGCTTTCTCTATTAGAAAACTTTTCACTATCGCAGGTAACATAGTTTACAAGGGGGTTATTGATTGCGTTTTTACGACTAAAAATAATGACTTTCACCGAAGACGAAACAACCGCAACACAAGCGATTAAGATAAAAACCATTGTGCGATCATCATCGCAAAACCAAATAAAAAGGCTGGAATTTTTGACAAAATTTTATCAAATATTCCAGCCTTCATTTTTTTCAGTGATCGGCAATTAGCTTAGAAAAGGGTTGTGCATTTTTTCTTTGCCAATGGTCGTTGGTTGACCGTGACCTGCGATGATGATCATCTCATCGCCGAGCGGATATAATTTTTCACGAATGCTTTTAAGTAACGTGGCGTGATCCCCCTGTGGAAAATCCGTGCGCCCGATACTGCCCTGAAACAAAACATCCCCTGTAAACGCAACTTTATGTTGACGATCAATAAAGCCAATATGACCTGGTGTATGACCTGGTAGATGTAGCACTTCTAAACGCAATGCTCCAATTTCTAAAATTTCGCCATCCGTATCTAACCAACGATCGGGGGTAAAGGTTTCAACCGTAGGTAAACGGAATTGTTGCGCCTGCATCGGTAAATTTTCAAACCAAAACGCATCGCCGTGAGCAGAGCCCAGTACTGGAACCTTATAGTGGGCTTTCAGCTTTTGCGCAGCTCCCACGTGATCCAAATGTCCGTGCGTGAGCAAAATAGCTTGTACATTTAGCCCTAGTTCATCGGCTCGCTGAATGATTTTTTCTGCATCACCACCTGGGTCAATGATGGCTGCATTTTTATCTTCGTCCCAAAGCAAACTACAATTTTGCTGAAAGGCCGTTACAGGCAGTAATTCCACATTAATGTGCTGTTCTGACATTTAATCGTCCTTCTTTGCTTGTCTTTGCAGCATTTTGGCATAATCTGCTGCGATAAATTCTGCCTCTCTTAAGTAGAAATCAGGGGCTTCGTAGTCTTTTGGCAAATCGTCTAGTTTCTTCAATGGCGATTTACCTTCTTTTTTAAAGCGTTGGTTTAAATGCACCAAATAAGCAGCATCGTCTTTGTCGTATTCAGCTTTGCGTTCAGCAAAATTAAGCGACAGCGTTTTCTTAGCATCTTCTTGTTTATCTTCGGCTAACTTTTTATTGAGATAAACGAACTCAAAATTTTTCGCCATTCTGGCTTTATGTTTCGCATCAAGCTTAGCAATGTACGGCATCAGAGCAGGATTCGGCACATAAAATGCAGGGGATATTTGATCCCAAGGCAATGCGTTATCTTCGCTTTCTTCGCCATTTTCTTTGGCATCAATAGTTTCAGGGAATGCAATATTCGGCTGCACCCCTTTTAACTGCGTGCTGCCGCCATTGATTCGATAAAATTTCTGAATCGTATACTGGGCGCTGCCTAGCTCTTTTGGTTTGCTATCGGCAATGCTGTCAAGCGGTACATTTTGCTGAACTGTACCTTTACCAAAGCTATTCTGCCCTAGAATCAACGCTCGGTGATAATCCTGCATTGCAGCGGCAAAAATTTCAGAGGCTGAGGCACTGTAACGGTTAATCATTACCACCAGTGGCCCTGCGTATACGATGCGATGATCAGGATCATCGTACTCACGCACACGGTGATAAGCATCACGCACCTGCACCACGGGGCCATCGGTGATGAACAAGCCACTTAGCTCAATCACTTCTTTTAGTAAACCACCGCCGTTGTTGCGCAGATCAATCACCAACGCATCAATTTTCTTCTCTTTGGCCTCGGCTAAAAATTTACGAACGTCTTTGCTAATTCCGATGTAAAAACTTGGAATTTCAATTACGCCAATATTTTCGCCATCGACCTTGCTGAAAGATAATTTAGCCTCTTGATCCTCTAAACGAATCGTATCACGCACCAATGTGACAATTTTGGATTTCCCGCCTTTTTCAGGCTCAATTTCCAAATAGACTTTCGTCCCTTTTTTACCTTTGATTTTGTCAATGGCGTCATCCATTCGCCAGCCGACAATATCTTCAATTTTATTCCGACTCTGCCCCACGCCAATGATTTTATCCCCAGCTTTCAGTTGCTTACTGCGTGCAGCAGGAGCACCTTTAACAAGCGATTTAATCACAAGCGTGTCGTCATCCATTTGCAAGGTAGCACCAATGCCTTCAAGAGATAAATCTAAACTTTCACGGAAACGTTTTTGACTACGTGGTGAAAAGTAAGAAGTATGTGGATCAATTTCACGAGCGTAGGCATTCAAGTAAAGCTGAGTAATATCATCTGCATTGGTTTGGGTTAAATAACGAATGGCTAAGTTATAACGCTTAGCCAGTTTCTTTTTAATTTCTTTCCAAGTTTTACCTTTAAGCTTTTGGCTAATTTCATCATTTTTAACTCGCGCTAGCCATAAGGCATCCGCTGCTTTTTGATTCACGGGCCACGCCGACTCGCTACGATCTTTTTCAATCGTATCTTTACCCGTTAGATCCAACGGTTTATCTAGCAACGACAGGGCATAAGCATAGCGGTCATAGCGACGCTTGGCGTAGAGCTGATAAATATCAAAAGCCGCATTGGTAAATCCTGCTTTCAACTGTTCATCAAAAACATCGCCGTATTTTTGTTCGATAGCCGTAATATCGCTTTGTAAAAAAGTATTACGTCTTGGATCCAACTCATCCAAATAGCGACGTAGTACTTTCATCGAAAAGGCATCATCAAGCACCACTTTGCGATAATGATTATGCTGAAAACGTTGCGTTGTACGAAACGTCGCCAGTTGATTATCTTCTGTCGCCTTGGGCATCACGATCTTATCTGCTGAAATCGTTGGCGTAAGGGCTTGGGCAGGCGATACAATAACGCCAGCAGCAACACAGGTTAAAAATAATGCTGAGTAAAGCTTAGAAAATTTCATCTCAAAGAAAATTAACCAAAAATACGATTTGCAGGAACGGTCAAGGTTAAACCGTTTTGTAATTGAACACGTATGCCATCTTTTTCAACATCCAACACCGTAGCACGGTTAAATGATTCGCCTACTTGCACAAAAACATTCAAATCTTTACGCAGTTGACTAACTTCAATCAGTTGATGTTTCGTTTGTGGTTTACGTTGTGGGCGGCGAGGATTAGTAGGCTTGCTTTGACGGGCTTTTTTCGATTTTGCCTTAGCCTTGGCATCCTCAGCACGCTTAAGTGCGACTTTCGCTTTGCCTTCTGCTAAACGTTCTTGGGCGTAAGCAATATGTTCAGCTTCCACAGGTGCTACGTTT
The DNA here is from genome assembly GCA_020026075.1 of Actinobacillus sp. Lineage (GTDB taxonomy): Bacteria > Pseudomonadota > Gammaproteobacteria > Enterobacterales > Pasteurellaceae > Actinobacillus_C. The sequence goes on from JAHHQZ010000025.1 coordinate 13,218, forward strand.
TCACCTTGTAAATCAATGCGATACGCACCTTCACGGAAACCGTGTAAATAGCGCCAATTTGAAGTATAAGCACGCAATGCACGGCGTAATTGCGTACGGCTTAATGTTTGATTATCAGCCAATGCCACAGTCAAATCATCAAAAATATCTAGTTTGAGCGGCTTAGCCTCACCTTGTAAGGTAAAGCAGTTTGGAAAGGTTTCAGCCAGAAAAGCTAAAATGTCGGTTAGGTTGGTTAAATGTTCCGTTTCAGCGACTGTTGGTTCAGTACTTTCAACAGCATCAGTCGTTTCAACGGTTTCAATAAGGGTTGATTCGGTCATAGGGATTCCTATCAGTGTTTACATACAAGCCTAAGCTAATGCATTAGACCAAAAATTCTCGCCATTCTAACAGCAAGTAAAGGCAATGCAACTAGTCTTAGTTAATTTGTCTGGGTGATCTTTAAAATAATTTCCGTGCATTTATGAAAATAAACTTAGGCTGGAATATTTCCATAAAAAATGAAAATTTAGTGCGGAACAATGGGCGTGTAATGGCAAGAGCGGTAAACAAATGCGCCGATTAACACGCAAAGTAAGAAAATCAATTGGAAGAGGCGTTTTTTAGTCAGTAATTCAGCAGGCATAATTTTCCTTAAATTAAAAGAGTAGCGAAGTTGCCAGCGTAGTTTAACGGTTTTTATTGGAATATTTAACCCTTGTTTAACAACTTTTGCCGTAATTCTAAAAACAAACAGATTAAGAGAAGAATTTACTCTTTTTAATTAATTTTTATAATGCTATTATTTGAGTTAGATCAATTTTGTTCGTCGCTAGGACTATTTATGCAGCCTGAACCACCCAAAATTCTTTCTCGTAGCAGCCAATGCGCTATTCATTGTCAAGCTTGTAGTATCAGCCAACTTTGCATCCCCGACACACTCAGTGAATTTGAGCTAAAACAATTAGATAACATCATCGAGCGTCGCAAACCGTTACAAAAAAACCGTACGCTATTTAAAGCAGGCGATCCACTAACCTCTCTCTATGCTATCCGATCTGGCACACTGAAATCCTATACCCTAAATGAAGTAGGCGATGAACAAATTACCGCCTTTCATTTGCCTGGTGATCTTGTAGGCTTTGACGGCATTGCCACAGGCATTCACCCAAGTTTTGCCCAAGCATTGGAAACGGCAATGGTTTGCGAAATTCCCTTTGAGATTTTAGATGAACTCACTGGCCGCTTTCCTGCCCTACGCCGCAAGGTGCTGTGCTTAATGAGCGATGAAATTCAAAGCAATCAAAATATGATCTTGCTACTGTCAAAAATGAGCGCCGAAGCCCGTCTTGCCACGTTCTTACACACCCTTTCTCAACGCTACGCCGTGCGTGGTTTTTCTTCACGAGAATTTCGTTTAACGATGACACGTAGCGACATTGGCAACTATTTGGGGCTAACTGTAGAAACCATTAGCCGCCTTTTAGGGCGTTTTCAAAAGATGGGTATTTTAGAAGTGCAAGGAAAATACATTGCTATCAATGACTTACGCCATCTCGCCATTCTCGCTGGCAGTTCACACTGCCACAATAATTGCGATTAAATCCGTAGGCCGGAATTTTTCATAAAATTTTGTAAAAAATCCTATAAACGTGGGGAAGATCACATTTTTCTGCCACGTTTTTTGTTATTCTAAGTCTCCCAATTCTACAAAGGCCTACAAAGGAGATCGTTATGTTATTCAAAAAAATTCTTGTTGTGTTGGATCCGCACAAAGAAAAACAGTTTGCATTGGAACGTGCTATCCAGCTCGTCAAAGAGCAAAAAGATGAGCTGAAAACACCTGTGAAAATCACACTGTTTATGGCAGTGTACGATGTTGCTTACGAGATGTCCGAATTGCTATCCGCCGATCAAGGCAATGCGATGAAACAACATATTATTAGCCACAGCCGCCAAGATTTAACCTCACTACTTCGCCAATATGACACGCCAAATGTAGAGTTTGACACTATTGTCGTGTGGAATAACAACGAATCCGATGCCATTACGGAAGTCGTGCAAATTGAGAATTTCGATCTCGTGGTGAAAAACACCCAAGCGAAAGATGAAGGGCTGGCAGCACTTATTTTTACGCCGCAAGATTGGCAATTACTACGCAAATGCCCAGCACCAATTATGATGGTGCGTAATGATGAATGGCAGCACAAACGCCGTATTCTCATTGCGGTAAACACGGGAGAAAATGATGATGCCCACGAAAGCTTTAACCACGAGCTAGTGAAATTAGGAATGGAAATGGCTGCAAATTTAAATCGTGGTAACGTGCATTTGGTTACCGCCTATCCGCCTTCGGCAGTGAATTTAAAAATCGATATGCCTGAATTTAATACGCCTGCTAGCGAACACCAAGAGTGCCTATTGCACACCCAAAATATGCAAAAATTAGCGGAATATTTCGGCATAGCCCAAGACCATACACACATTGTGGAAGGTTTCCCAGAAGAAGTCATTCCAGCGGTTGCCAAAGTGATTGATGCAGAATTAGTTGTACTCGGCACCGTAGGGCGACGAGGTTTAGCAGCGGCATTTCTGGGTAACACCGCAGAACACGTGGTTAGCCGCCTGCACTGCAATTTGCTAGCCATTAAACCAAGCCAAGCATTGTAATCGCCCAGCATTTCAGTAAAAACAAACCCCAAAGGTTAATGCCTTTGGGGTTCTTTATGTCTTACCAGCGGTAATTTAATTGCAGATTGACCAATGGGGTTGGTCAAAACTTTTGCCCTTTCTCTCCCCTGTACGCAAAGTGGCTTGCACGCTGTTGACTTTAATTATTGGTGAACAAAGTTTGGGCGTTTTTAACGGTGCAGAAAACCTATTTTTGATCTTGTAGTAGATGATGAAAACCTTGAAGCTTTTAAAGTACATAAACAACTTCTAAAAGCCTATACGAAATTACAACAAGCAAAACGTAATTAAGATTTCCATCTCCAAATTACTCAAAAAACGCTTTAGGCATTTTGTGAGTAAAATTAAGGCATGAAAAATAAATTTAATTTTTTTAAAGTTCCTTAAGATTTTGTTAAGAAATTTTCGGTTTAATACATCTCGACAAAGCGGTGAGCTTTGTTTGATCACTAATATTAATTAGGAGAATGTAATTATGAAAAAATTAGTTTTAATTCTTGCAGCTTTATCTACTTCTGTTGCTTTTGCGGGGCATCACCACAATTACAATGGTAGTAATGTTGCTTTTACGGGACATCACCGCAATTACAATGGTGGTAATTCTGCGGCTCGCCACCACAATTGCGATAGTGGTAATTATGTGGCTCGTAACCATGACTGCAATGGCGGTAATTATGGGGCTCGTCACTGCAACTATAACGGTGGTTTTCAAAACAATCAAAGTGTAAACCACCGTGGTGGATTCCAATATAACAGTTAAATAAGCTTCATCAGCACGTGATGATTCTATGGTAACACTCAAAAGTGGTGGGATAATCTCACCACTTTTTTGCGTTTTAGTTTTGGGAAAAATTAGGCAAACATATGCGAATTTTATTGATTGAATACGAACAGCTAATAGGTAATGATTTACAAATTGGTTTAACGAAGTCAGGATTTTTAGTGGATTGGTTTTTAGATAGATCAAAAGGCTATGACTTTGTTGTCGGAAACATTTTCTGAAAATTGAAGCGTGAAAAATAAATTTAATTTTTTTTTAAGGTTTCTTAAGATTTTGTTAAGAAATTTTCGGTTTAATACATCCCAACAAAGCGGTGAGCTTATTTAATCATTAATATCAATTAGGAGAATGTAATTATGAAAAAATTAGTTTTAACTCTTGCAGCTTTATCTACTTCTGTTGCTTTTGCAGATCATCACCACAATTACAATAACGGTAATAACGGTGGATTTACAAACACACAAACCGTAAATTACAGTGGTGGTTTCCAAGGTGGTAGCCAAGGTACCAATATGACAGTTAAACAAGCTTTATCAGCACGTGATGACTCTATGGTAACTTTAGTTGGTCGCATCACTCAACAAATTGGTAACGATGATTATTTATTTACCGATGGTACTGGTGCAATTAAAATCGAAATTAAACATCGTCTTTGGAACGGATTAACTGTTACTCCAGACGATAAACTTCGCATTTATGGTAAAGTTGATAATGATCTTATGGAGCCATGGGATCGTACTGAAGTTGAAGTAATTAGCATTGAAAAAGTACAATAATTGTTTTTACAATAGCTCAAAAGTGGTGGGATAATCCCACCACTTTTTTGTGTTTAATTCTGAACTTGATTAGCAAACATATGCGAATTTTATTAATTGAAGACGACCAGCTAATAGGTAATGGTTTACAAATTGGTTTAACGAAATCGGGCTTTTTAGTGGATTGGTTTTTAGATGGACAAAAAGGCTATGAAGCTTTAAGTTCCGCTCCTTATGATGCGGTGGTGTTAGATTTAACCTTGCCTAAATTAGACGGTTTAGATGTATTAAAAAAATGGCGGCAAAATAATTATGATGTACCAGTGTTAATTTTAACCGCCCGAGGAACACTTGATGATCGCATTCAAGGTTTGCAAATAGGTGCGGACGACTATCTTTGTAAACCATTTGCCTTGCAAGAAGTAGTAGCACGCCTACAAGCCTTAATTCGCAGAAGCCACGGACAGGCAAGCCCCATAATTAAGCATAGCGGTTTAAAATTAGATCCCTCTTTGCATAAAGTTTGGTTAAATGATCAAGAAATAAAACTCACAGGGCGAGAATATAAACTGCTCGAACTTTTTATGTTCAACAAAGATCGAGTGCTTTCACGTGAATTTATTGATGAAAAATTAGTAAACTGGGACGAAGAATTACGTTCGGGTACACTCGATGTGCATATTTATAATTTACGCAAAAAACTTGGCAAAACCGTGATTAATACTGTGCATGGGGTTGGCTATGCACTTGGAAAAATTGATGAAAAATAAACGATTGAGCATTCATTTAATACTGGGCTTAACCCTTGTCGCCCTTATCGTATGGACGATTGCGACGACGGTAACTTGGTATGCGGTGAAGAAAGAAGTCAACTATGTTTTTGACGCACAACAAATTTTATTTGCAAAACGCTTAGCAAGTTCTGATTTAAAAAAGATTCTGTTAAATGATGTAGACGATTGTTGCCCAGGTGGCTTTAGAAATATATACGATGATATTGATGAAGACGCACTAGCCTTTGCGATTTTTTCCGCTGATGGAAAAAAATTACTAACTGATGGGCATAAAGGCGATCAGTTTGTTTTTGATAAATTCAGCAAAGAAAAACATCAAGCAGGGTTTAGACAAGAGAAAATTTATAACACCAAAAACCAATGGAAAATCTATTGGTTCCCCGTCTGGCGAGGGGAACTCATTATCGCAGTTGGGCAAGATTTGCAATATCGCAATGATTTAATTCGCAAAATGGTTTTTACCCAGTCTAGCATTTGGGTGGCAAGCTTACCATTTTTACTTTTGGTGTCTTTTTTAGTGTTTTACCAAATCCTAAAACCTATCCGCCAACTTAGCCAAAATGTACAAAATCGCCGTGCGAGTGATGTGTCATTGCTCACGACTCAAAATGTCCCAACCGAAATTTTGCCGTTGGTTAAAAACTTAAATCAATTTTTTGCAAGCACGTCCGAACGTCTTGAAAGAGAACGCAGATTTGTCTCAGATGCCGCTCACGAACTTCGTTCCCCGCTCACCGCCTTACGAATTCAAGCCGAAGTGGCACAACTTGCCAGTGATGATGCCACAACACGCAACGAAGCATTAAGCAATTTAACCCAAGGCATTGATCGTGCCACACAATTAATCGATCAGCTGCTTACACTTTCTCGGGTGGATAGCATTAAAGAGCTGGATAATTTAGAAGAAATCAATTTCCCTAAAATAATCACAGACGTGATAAGTGAACTTTATCTTCCCGCTCAGGAAAAAAATATTCATTTGGAATTTATCAACCAAGGCGAGCCAAAAACTAAACTTGCTCAAGCTGTTTTGCTTAAACAGCTTTTAAAGAATTTGCTAAATAATGCGATTAAATATTGCCCGAAAGGCTCGAAAGTTACGGTGATTTTAAAAACGGACGCTATTCTTGTAGAAGATAATGGCAATGGAGTTTTGCCTGAAGATCTTAATAAACTAGGACAAAGATTCTACCGCCCAGCGGGGCAAAACGAAAAAGGTAGCGGGCTTGGGATTTCGATTGTAGCAAAAATTGCCGAGCTTCATCATTACCAATTTCATTTGGAAAACATTGAGCAGAATGGCAAGGTGCAAGGCTTAAGAGCGGTGCTTAATATTCATTCTTAGCAAAAAATCTTTGACGGCGTTAATCTCTTGCTTAATTTGCTCAGTTAACATCTCAAAATTCGGAAATTTTTTCTCATTTCGTAGTTTTTGACAAAACATAATCTCAAGGCGTTCCCCGTATACAAGCTTGAAATCCACAGCAAAGCGAAACTCTTTATTGACGCAATTGTTCGTATTATCCAACATATTACACAAAAGGTTACAGTCCCCTAACCAACGGCTATGTGCTAGCCATTAAAATGCACACAAAAACGATCAAATTATTCATTTTCTGCGGCAAAAATCACCAAATTTTTCCCTGAAAACTAGGTATTCACCACAAACAACGGTAAAATGTTCACTTTTGCACAAAAGATAAGTTTATGGCTGTAACCCAAATCCCTCGTTTTAAACTCGCTTTTCTCGCCCCACGCTACTGGCTTTTATGGCTGGGTATTGGTATTTGGCGTGGTATTTTGCTTCTTCCCTATCCAGTTTTAACGCAAATTGGTTGTGCGCTCGGCTGGCTATTTGGTCATTTGAGCGTAGGGAAAAAACGCTTAAAGGTTGCAAAACGGAACTTGGAATTGGCGTTCCCACACTTGTCACAAGCAGAGATTCAACGCTTGCTCCAAGAAAACCAACGCAGTGTGGGAATGGCGATCATTGAAACAGGAATGGCGTGGTTTTGGTCGGACAAACGTATTCAACGTTGGAGCAAAACAATAGGGTCGGAATATTTGCAACAATTTTCGCAAAAGGGTGAACCACGTGGCATTTTACTGGTTGGTGTCCATTTTTTAACCCTTGAATTGGGTGCAAGAATTATTGGTCTAAGCCGTCCAGGTATTGGCGTTTATCGCCCTAATGACAACCCTGTGTTTGATTGGCTGCAAGTGCGTGGGCGGATGCGTTCCAATAAAATGCTACTGGATCGTAAAGATTTGCGCGGAATGATAAAAGCCCTAAAACAAGGCGAGATGATTTGGTACGCCCCTGACCACGATTATGGTCGTAAAAATGCGGTATTTGCACCATTTTTTGCCGTTCAACAAGCGGCAACCACATCAGGCAGCTATTATTTGCTACGCTCCGTGCCACATTGTGCCATCATACCTTTTGTGCCACGCCGTTTAGAAAATAACAAAGGCTATCTTTTAACCATCGAGCCACCAGTAACCCTAAACTCAAGCGAAAGCCCTGAAACAGTCGCTACAGAAATGAACCACATTATCGAGCACAGTATTCTCCAAGCGTGCGACCAATATATGTGGATGCACCGCCGCTTTAAAACTCGCCCAAATGAGCAGGAAAATTTATATCACTAAATAATAACGAAATAGAATAAAGGCCAGAATTTTCGTCAAAATTTTGACAAATATTCCAGCCTAGACTATTTAGCCTAAAAGATAGAAATAGAAAACACTCCAAAATAGTCATCTATCTTGGAGTGTTTAATACGTTTATAACGGATATTTACGCTTTTTTACAGTCAAATCGATAAGAGACGAAACCGTATAAAGTCCAACCTAGGAATGTGATCAATGCACCGTAATACATTGCTTGTTGACCCGAGGCATATAGGGCATACAAGCTATATATTGAGCCAATTAATGCAACCAACGTTGTTACTTTTACTTTTGTTGTGGATACTTTAGACATTTGAAGTAATACACTTAATGCCCCCATTGAGAGTAAGTATGGGATAACATTGGTTACTACGGCTAAGTCAACTAAAATATTAAATTGACGGTAAAGTGATGGACTAATTGTCATTAATGAGAGAAGTGTTTGGATAATTGTAATGACAACCATACCAATGATTGGTGCTTCTCGACTGGTTACTTTCTTGAAAAATGCTGGGAAATAGCCTTCTTCGGCTGATGATTTAAATACTTGTGCGATCGTAAATTGCCATCCGAGTAAGGAGCCAAAACAGGACATTACCATCAACCCCATAATCACTTTACCTGTGGTTTCGTTAAACATATAGGCGAAAGCTAATCCAAATGGTGCAGATGAACTTGCTAATTCAGCATTTGGTACGATACCTGCAATAACATTGGTTGATACAATGTAAATCACCGCAGCGCCAAGTGTTCCACCTAAAACGGCAATTGGCACATTTTTTTCTGGATTTTCTACGGCATCGGTATTCGCACAAGCGGATTCTAGACCTAAGAACGCCCATAATGTCATTGAGATTGAGCTACTAATCGCTTCGAAGGTTGGTACGTGATGCGGGTTCCAAGAGTCAATATATAATTTTCCGCTGAACCAGAACCAACCGATCAAACACAATCCAACCACTGGAATAATCACACCCCAAACCGTGAAGGCCGAAATATTTCCTGTAATTTTAGCACCACCAAAGTTAAGCACTGTGGCAAGCCATAATGTGGCAATTGTCCAGCAGGCGGTTTCAAATGGGGTTAATGTGATACCGAGAAACTGTGTACCGTATCCCACTGCTGAAATCGCAATCGCTGCATTCGCAATTAACAAAGACACTGCATAAGTGTAATTTGCCATAAAGTTACCGGCCTTACCGAAAGAATATTCTGCATAGCCGCCCATTCCACCACTATGGCGACTGAACATTCCGCACTGAGCAAAGGCATAAGCAAGCGCTGCTGAGCCAACGGCGGTAACAAGCCAAGATACGATAGAAATAGTCCCTATTTCCGCTAATTTGGTGGGCAACATAATGATGCCTGAGCCCATCATATTAACCATTGTAAGAATGGTCAGTTGGCTTACGCCAATTTTATTGGTATTTGCTGTCATAATACTAACTCCGATGTTTCATCGTGCGGCAAGAATACCGCACGATGATTAACACTATTGTTCTAATACATAACCATAAGCACGAATACGACCATCAGGATCATTTTGTAAATAAACCCCTTGAATTTCCGGTGCAAAGCCAGGGAAAAGATTGATCCCCTCTTCTAATGCAAGGAAATATTGTTGCGCTGTGGTATTCCATTTTTCCCCTGGTACCACGCATAGCACACCTGGAGGATAAGGCAATGCCCCCTCTGCGGCAATGCGTCCAACAATATCGGTTAATGGAACAAGTTCTGCTTGATTGCGTACAAACTTAATGTGAGCGGCTTGTGGCAACATTGCGTATTCAGGTAAATATTTTTCCCTAAATAGATTTTTTTGCAGTTTTTTCACATTACGACTGACATAAAGATCGTGCATTTCTTGGCATAACTGACGTATGGTGTAGCCTGCATAGCGTTCTTCATTATTTTTATAGACTGTTGGTAGTACGTCTTTTAATAATGAATCTTTTTTCACGTGTTGTTCAAACGCTGTGATTTGCGCAACAAGTGATTGCATTTTGGTTAGCGTTTCTGCTGGTGTTAAAAGGAAAAGAATGGAGTTTAGATCGCATTTTTCAGGAATAATGCCATTTTCACGTAGATAATTAGCAAGAATAGTTGCAGGAACACCAAACTCTTCATATTCACCTGTTTTTAGGTTAATACCTGGTGTAGTTAACATAAATTTACAAGGATCTACAAAATACTGATCTTCTACATAACCATCAAATTTATGCCAAGTTTCATTAGCGTGGAATTTGAAAAATTCAAGATTTCTTGCAATTTCTTCGGTGTCGTAATCTTGCCATTTTTTACCGTTCACCACAGGTGGAATAAATGGTTTAATTAAATCACAGCTATCTAAAATCATTTTGCGAGATTCAATACCAATCTTAATACATTCATCCCACAAGCGGATACCTGCTGCGGAGCCTTGAATTTGGGCGTTTACATCAAGTGTAGCGAATAATGGATAAAACGGACTGGTTGAAGCGTGTAACATAAAAGCATTATTAAAATGTTTATGGTTACAATAACGTGCTTGTCCTTTAATATGTTTATCTTTTTTATGAATTTGGCTTGCTTGTGAGAAACCTGCTTGTTGTTTATGAACAGATTGCGTCACGATGATACCAGGATCATTTTCATTTAATTCCAAAAGTAACGGCGAACAATCACGCATAATTGGAATAAACTGCTCATAACCTACCCACGCACTATCAAATAAAATGTAATCACATAAATGCCCGATTTTATCTACGACTTGACGTGCGTTATAAATAGTTCCGTCATAAGTACCTAATTGAATCACCGCTAAACGGAATGGACGCTCTTGATTGAGTTTTTCTGGTGCAATTTCTTTTATACGAGAAATCAAATAATCTTCATCAAAACAATGAGCATCAATACCACCAATAAAGCCAAAAGGGTTACGAGCCGTTTCAAGATACAAAGGTGTTGCACCTGCTTGAATCAATGCTCCGTGGTGAACTGATTTGTGATTATTACGATCAAATAAAACTAAATCGCCCGGTGTTAAAAGTGCATTGAGAACCACTTTATTAGACGCTGATGTACCATTTAGCACAAAGTAGGTTTTATCCGCATTAAATACTTTGGCTGCGTGACGTTGTGCATCCAAAGCGGCACCTTCGTGAATAAGCAAGTCACCTAGTTTAACGTCTGCGTTACAAATGTCTGATCTAAAAATATTTTCACCGTAAAAATCATACAAGAAACGACCTGCGGGATGCTTACGGAAATATTGCCCTCCTTGATGTCCTGGACAATCAAAGGCTGAGTTCCCCATTTCAACATACTCGCTCAACATTTTAAAAAATGGTGGAAGCATATTTTTTTCATATAGTTGCACAGCTGTTTCAATTTGACGGCTATACAACTTAATATCGAAACTATTTAAATCCTGAATATGATACACAACGTCATAATAGGACTTATCAAGGAATTGCCCTTTTCCAATCAATACAAATACAGGGATTTTAAAGTCTGTATTTATAACAGCATCAATATACTGAGCAACATTTTCAGCACTCAATACGACTGCTCCAACATCTGTAAAGTCTGTTTGGCTGACAGGCACTAATTCACGATTAGTTTGAAAATAAATTGATACTTTTGGATCGTATGCGATTTTTAGATTTAACATAGTTAACTCCTATATTAGAGATAAAAGTACCCCATAACATAAAACAGATCGATTTATGCTAGTGATACGGGCTTATTTTAAATACAGAAATCCCTGAGAATAAAATCCCCATAAAACCTATATTTAAAAATTCGGTATAAAATAAAACAGAATAAGTTGCTATTTATTCAGAAAATAAGAAATAGCAATATTAAGAAGCGAGCTGAGAGTTGAAGAAAGCGTAAGAAAAATATGAACGGAATAACGGCATCATAATATGTCGAGTACGTCTGATATGTGCCATAATGGACAAACCTGCGGTTGGATTATCTATCCGTTTTATCTTGACGTTCATCATATAATCTCCTATTCCATAGAGTTTATACAAGGTTAAGTGATTTTTGCAATTACATATTACGCTCCCCATACTCTGAGTTTCCTTGATTTACATCAATGAAATTGCATATTCTTCTAAACTTTTTTCACAAAAAAACGCCAAAATTTTTTTTAAAATTCCGGCGTTGGTTTTACAGAGGTTAGTTGATTAGTAAGCGTTAAAACTCGTAATTTACACCGATGTTGTAGGCGGCATCGTCCGTGGTTTGAGTACTAAATGAGATGCCTGCTTTTACGGCGAAATTGTCGCTTAGGCGTACCCCTGAGCCAATAGCAACGGCTGTGGCACTACGGTACCCACCAATGGCGGCGGTGATGTTAAGTCGCCCTACGGAGTAAGGTTGGAACAAACCAGATAACGCCGCCGATTGTGCCATATGGCGTTCTTGCTTTTGTTCGAGTTTGTCAATGCGATGAGCATTGTGGGCTATCGCCTGTGAATTTGCAGCATTCACCTCAGCTTGTTTATCAAGTGCTTGTTGAACACCTGTAATTTGATTCTGCTGTTCGTCTACTTTTTGTTGAACGCCTGTGATTTGATTCCGATGTTCATCCACTGCTTGTTGAACACCTGTAATTTGATTCTGCTGTTCGTCTACTTTTTGTTGAACACCTGTGATTTGATTC
>JAHHQZ010000026.1 GCA_020026075.1 Actinobacillus sp.
ACAAAAATAAAAAGGCTAGAATATTCGTCGAAATTTTAACCAAAATTCCAGCCTAACTTATGACTCAGGCGCAATCCCCTTTTTTCGCCCCGTGATGAAGGGGAATTTTTAGGAAAAATGCCGTTGCAGAGCGTAGCGGGTCAACGGATTTTTCCGTTAAGAAAATTCACCTTCAGCACGGAAAAAGGCGAAAAGCAAGGGCGTGTTTTTGCGTTACTTTTTGCACGAGCAAAAAGTAACAATTTCCGCCGACAGGCGGAACCTGCGATAGCGATACAAAAAACAAAGGATGAAAAATTTCTAAAAAAAAATAATTCTGCGATCACGCTCGCAAAACAAAAATAAAAAGGCTGGAATTTTCACCTAAATTTTTGACAAAAATTCCAGCCTAGTATTTTTTTACTAGCAAGTTTTATAAACCTGCACAATTTTCTCGGCGAGGTATTGGGCGAGGGTGAGTTTGTCGGTGAGTGGGTAATGGGTTTCGTCCAGTCCTTGTGGGGTTTTCCAGAAGAGGTGAATGGCGTTTTCATCACGATTAAAGCCTTTGCCGTTGGATACATCGTTGGCACAAATCATATCCAAATTTTTGCTTTTAAGCTTGCCTTTGGCGTAGTCGGCGACGTTTTCTGTTTCCGCAGCGAACCCTACGACAAATGGTCGATTTTCTGTCATTTGTCCGATTTTAGCGACAATATCAGGATTTTTCACCAACGTTAGCGTCATTGTTTCTGTTTGATTTTTCGGATCTTTTTTCAGTTTTTGTGAACTTACCGTTTCTGGACGGAAGTCCGCCACCGCAGCGCAACTAATAAATACATCGCAATGTTGCACGTGGTCTTCCACCGCTGAAAGCATTTCGCAGGCACTGCCCACATTAATGCGAATAATCGGCAGCCTGCTTAAATCTGCCGACAGTTGCACGCTGCCAGCAACCACCGTAACCGCTGCCCCTGCGTCCGCAAAAGCTTTCGCCAGTGCAAATCCCATTTTGCCTGAGCTGTGGTTGGTTAAAAACCGTACAGGATCCAACGGTTCTTTGGTTGCCCCAGCGGTGATTAACACACGCAAGCCAGCGTAAGTTTTGCCTTTCGCAAACGCATTTTGCAACGTAGCGAAAATCGTTTCAGGCTCCGCCATTCGCCCAAAGCCCACATCTCCGCAAGCCTGCTCGCCACTTTCAGGACCGATTTGTACCGCACCACGAGTACGCAGTAATGCGAGATTTTGCTGGGTCGCTGGGTGCTTGAACATTTGCTGGTTCATCGCTGGCGCAATAAAAAGCGGTGCGGTTGTCGCCAAGCAAATGGTGCTTAGCAAATCCTGCGCTAAGCCTTGCGCAAGCTGAGCGGCACTGTTCGCCGTTAAAGGGGCGATGACCACCGCATCTGCCCATTTTGCCAGCTCAATATGCCCCATTCCTAGCTCTGCTTGCGGATCCAGCAAACTTTCCGCCACCGCATTCCCACTTAACGCCTGCAAACTCATCGGTGTTACAAAGGCCGTAGCCGCTTTGGTTACCACCACACGCACTTCTGCCTGTGCCTGACGTAAAAGGCGAATTAACGACAGCGTTTTATACGCCGCAATTCCGCCACAAATGCCCACAACAATCCGTTTGCCCTGCAATGTATTTGCCATAACCTTATCCCTTCACTAAAAAAATACGGAAAATTCCGACCTACGTTTTCGATACAAAATGTTTGCATTTTACTGCAAAGCCCCCGAAAGCGTAACCAATCGCCTATGCTTTTCAACATAGTATTCTCCATCGAGTGCTTTCTCATTTTGCGATCTCACTCGCAAAACCAAAACCGAACGCTGGAATTTTCGGCAAAATTTTGTAAATTGATGCTCCATTTTTTACGAAAATATTCCAGCCTATGCCTTATTCAACCCCAGCCAATGCGCCTTTAATGCCACGAGAAAAGTTGCTCACTTTTGGTGTAGAAAGCCTGCAAGACTACGAGTTGCTGGCAATTTTCCTGCGTACTGGCATTAAAAATTGTCCTGTAATGCAACTTTCGCAAAAGGTGTTGCAAGAATTTGGTTCCTTGCGCAATTTAATCAGCGCCGATGAAAAGCGGTTTTGCCAAGTCAAAGGCTTAGGGCAAACGCAATTCGTTCAACTGCAAGCGGCAACGGAACTCACTCGCCGTTACCTTTTGCAAGAAATGCACGTTGGCGAAAATTTCACCCACACCAAAAATGCCCAGCTTTACTTGCAAGCAGAGCTTGAACACCGTGAGCGAGAAGTTTTTCTTGTGCTTTTTTTAGACAATAAACATCGCCTGTTAAAGAAAGAAGAAATGTTTTTAGGCACCATCAACTGTGCGAATGTACATCCCAGAGAAGTGATCAAATCCGCCCTGTACTGCAACGCCGCAGCACTGATTTTGGCGCATAATCACCCGAGCGGCGTGTCCGAACCAAGCCTGTCTGATCGGCAAATTACGGAAGATATTCAACAAGCGGCAAAGCTGATGAATATTCGTGTGCTTGACCATTTTGTTATTGGGCGTGGGAATTATTTTTCTTTTGCAGAAAACGGCTGGCTTTAACCTTAGGATTTCCAAGATGATGACAAAAACTAAACACAGTTTGAGATTAGAGGCGGTGAAAGTGGTAATCTCTTACTACCTCACCTTAGTTACGCTAAGCGGTAGTGCTTTTATCGGACTTGTTGCCTACTTTTGGTTGAATATCAACCAGTTGGGTGGTACATTTGAGCGATTTTCCATAGGCATTGCCGTTATTTTTTTAATATTGATATTCTATGGCTCAACGGTCTATATTTTTAACCACGCCAAAAAAATAGGAAAGGGGGACTTATGATATATTTTGTCAATCTAATGATGTTTATTTTCTTAGGCATTATGCTTTACTTTGTCTACAAGGGCTTTAAAGAATTCCTGTAACCCAAAAACCACACGGCGATTAGATGATTTTCACGGCGATGAAACAAAATCTCATAGCAGAGGGTTGCTTTTTTATGCTTGATCCTACGTCGTAATATTTGTATAATCGCCGACCTTTATTATTGGAGGGTCGGAATGACCTGACGAGGTCGGTAAAACTTACCATACCGCCCCTAAGCTCGAGCTTATTTTTATTGGAGAATAATATGTCTAGAGTCTGTCAAGTAACAGGCAAGCGTCCAGTAACGGGTAACAACCGTTCACACGCTATGAATGCGACCAAACGTCGTTTCTTACCAAACCTTCACACTCACCGCTTCTGGGTTGAAAGTGAAAACCGTTTCGTAACCTTACGCCTTAGCGCAAAAGGTATGCGTATTATTGACAAAAAAGGTATCGATGCAGTATTAGCTGACATCCGTGCCCGCGGCGAGAAAATCTAAGGAGCTAAAAAATGGCAGCTAAAGGTGCTCGTGAAAAAATCCGTCTAGTTTCTAGTGCTGGCACTGGTCACTTCTATACAACGGACAAAAACAAACGTAATATGCCGGGAAAAATGGAAATCAAAAAATTTGATCCCACCATCCGTCAACACGTTATCTACAAAGAAGCGAAAATTAAATAATGGTTTTCCTTTCTTAAAAGCCCGACTAAGTCGGGCTTTTTTATTATCTCATATAAATTAAATAACGAAGGAGTGACTATGCCAGAACTTCCAGAAGTTGAAACCACAAAGCGTGGCATTCAGCCCTATGTTGAAGGGACTATGCTAACGCAGGTTATCGTGCGTCAAGTGCAGTTACGCTGGGCTGTGCCTGAAACATTGCAACAGCTCAAAAATGCCACTGTGCTGGCTGTAACTCGCCGTGCGAAGTATTTGATTTTAAAAACAAATCAAGGGGACATTATTGGGCATTTGGGAATGTCTGGCACATTGCGTTTAGTGGATAACGGCACGCCTGTGCAGAAACACGATCACATCGATTTCATTTTTGATAACGGCAAAACCCTGCGTTACAACGACCCTCGCCGTTTTGGGGCGTGGCTTTGGGCAGCGAATGCCCTTCAACATCCCCGCTTGCAAGCCTTAGGTCCTGAACCGCTAAGCGAAAACTTTACGCCGGAATATTTGTTTGAAAAAAGTCGTGGTCGCAATGTGGCGGTGAAAAATTTCCTAATGCAGAACGCCGTTGTGGTGGGTGTTGGCAATATTTACGCCAATGAAGTGCTGTTTTTATGTGGCATTCATCCCAACTTGCCAGCGCGTGCGTTAACTCAAACGCAGTGCGTTGAACTGGTGCAACAGATCAAACAAGTGCTGACTACTGCCATTGCGCAAGGCGGCACGACACTCAAAGATTTCCTGCAACCTGATGGCAGACCAGGCTATTTTGCACAATCTTTGTTCGTTTATGGTCGCAAAGGCGAACCGTGCCAACACTGCCAAACGCCTATTGAAAGCGTGATGATTGGCCAGCGTAACAGTTTTTACTGCCCTCATTGCCAAGCGTTGCCACAAGATTGACAGACTTAGGCTAGGCCGGAATTTCTACAAAATTTTTGTAAATATTCCGACCTAGCTCAAATAAAAAATCCCATAAAAACTACGAAGAAATGCGGAAGTTTAAGGAATATTTTGCTATAATTTCCGCAATTTTTTGATCTTAAAACACAGAGAAAACTATGTCTGAACAAGTTACTGAAAACACCAATGAAACTAGCGAACAATACGGTGCGTCAAGCATTCGTGTCTTAAAAGGCTTAGAGGCGGTACGCACTCGACCTGGAATGTATATCGGCGATACCGATGACGGTACAGGTTTGCACCATATGGTTTTTGAAGTGGTGGATAACGCCATCGATGAAGCCTTAGCGGGGCATTGCTCGGATATTGTGGTAACCATTCATTCAGACAACTCCGTTTCTGTGCGTGATGATGGTCGTGGCATTCCTGTGGATATCCACCCAGAAGAAGGCATTTCTGCTGCCGAAGTCATTATGACAGTACTTCACGCAGGCGGTAAATTTGACGCAAATTCCTATAAAGTATCAGGCGGTTTGCACGGCGTGGGCGTTTCCGTAGTGAATGCCCTTTCCGACAAATTGCAGTTGACCATCCGCCGTCAAGGCCACGTTCACGAACAAATCTACCACTTAGGCGAACCTGAAGCGCCATTGAAAGTGATTGGCGACACAGATGCCACAGGTACAGAAGTGCGTTTCTGGCCAAGTCCAACCATTTTCACCAACACCGTATTTGAATTTAACATTCTCAAAAAACGCTTGCGTGAACTTTCTTTCCTAAATTCCGGCGTATCTATTCGCTTAATCGATAAGCGTGATGACTTAGAAGAACATTTCCACTACGAAGGCGGTATTCAAGCCTTTGTGGAATACTTAAACCGCAACAAAACCCCAATTCACGGCAAGCCATTCTACCTTGCGACCGAAAAAGACGGCATCGGCATTGAAGTGGCCTTGCAATGGAATGACGGCTACCAAGAAAACGTTTTCTGTTTCACCAACAATATTCCGCAACGTGATGGCGGTACCCATTTGTCAGGTTTTCGTAGCGCATTAACCCGTGTGTTAAACAAATACGCCGAAGAACATTCCAATAAAAAAGACAAAAAAGCCGTTGCTACGCAAGGCGATGATGCTCGTGAAGGCTTGGTGGCTGTGGTGTCAGTCAAAGTGCCAGATCCAAAATTTTCTTCACAAACCAAAGATAAACTGGTGTCCTCCGAAGTGAAAAGTGCGGTGGAATCCGTGATGAATGAGCGACTGCTGGAATATTTAGACGAAAATCCTGCGGATGCAAAAATTATCGTATCAAAAATTTTAGACGCTGCTCGCGCCCGTGAGGCAGCACGCAAAGCCCGTGAAATGACGCGTCGTAAAGGAGCGTTGGATATTGCGGGTTTACCAGGCAAATTAGCCGACTGCCAAGAACGAGATCCTGCCCTTTGCGAGCTTTACCTCGTGGAAGGGGACTCGGCGGGCGGTTCCGCCAAACAAGGGCGTGATCGTAAAACGCAGGCGATTTTGCCGTTGAAAGGTAAAATTCTTAACGTAGAAAAAGCCCGTTTCGACAAGATGCTGTCTTCCCAAGAAGTGGGAACGCTCATTACAGCGCTCGGTTGTGGCATTGGGCGTGATGAATACAACCCTGATAAATTACGCTACCACAGCATTGTCATTATGACTGATGCGGACGTGGACGGTTCGCACATTCGTACCCTGTTATTGACCTTCTTCTATCGTCAAATGCCAGAACTTATCGAACGTGGGCATATTTACATCGCCCAGCCGCCACTTTACAAAGTGAAAAAAGGCAAACAGGAAATGTACATTAAAGATGACGAGGCAATGGCGCAGTATGAATTGAACATCGCCCTAGACGAGGCGGCGTTATTCGTTAATGAAAATGCCCCTGCGTTGCGTGGTGATTCTCTTGAAAAATTACTGCAAGAATATCACCGAGTGCATAATATGCTACGCCGTTATAGCCGCCATTATCCGTGGCATTTGCTCAACAACTTGCTTTATATTGAGCCGTTGACCCTTGCCAAAATGCAAGATGAAACCCTAGCACGTGAATGGGCACAAATGCTCGCAGTACGCTTAAACGACATCGAAACTAACGGCAGTGCTTACACCGCAATCATTGAATGGGACAAAGAACAATCCCTTTACAATGTGGTCATCAACCTCCGTCAACACGGTGTCGACAAAGGCTACACCCTAGATAATCATTTCGTAACTGGCAACGAATATCAGCAAATCGTGCATTTAGGGCAACAGCTACATAATTTATTAGAGGCAGGGGCTTACGTTAGTCGTGGCGAACGCCGTCAAGCAGTGGATTCCTTTGATGAGGCCGTGCAATGGCTTAGCAAAGAATCACGTCGTGGGCTAACGGTACAACGCTATAAAGGGCTGGGCGAAATGAACCCTGAGCAACTTTGGGAAACCACAATGGATCCTGAATCTCGCACAATGCTAAAAGTATCCATTAAAGATGCGGTGGCTGCTGACCAACTCTTCACTACCCTAATGGGTGATGAAGTCGAACCACGCCGTGAATTTATCGAAAACAACGCACTACGTGCGAATTTGGATATTTAACCATTGATCTTAATCGCTTATGTACTTTTCCAAAATGCACGGTTTAGGCAATGATTTTATGGTGGTGGATGCCCTAACGCAAAATGTGTACTTCACCCCTGAAATCATTCAACGTTTAAGCTCTCGCCAGCGTGGTGTGGGCTTTGATCAGCTTTTGATCATCGAGCCGCCGTACGATCCAGAGGTGGATTTCCATTACCGCATTTTTAACCGCGATGGTAGCGAAGTGGAGCAATGTGGCAACGGTGCACGTTGCGTGGCGAAATTTGTGCAACTCAAAAAACTTAGCCCAAAACAAACCTTGCGAGCCAGTACCATCAAAGGGCAAATCACCCTTTCCCTGCTAGATGACGACCAAGTACGTGTGAATATGGGCGAACCTATTTGGACACCGAAACAAATTCCCTTCATCGCCAATAAATTTGAGAAAAATTACATTCTGCTCACGCCAATTCAAACGGTGCTTTGCTCAGTAGTATCGATGGGCAACCCGCACTGTGTGCTGGAAGTGGACGATGTCAACGCAATGGACATTGCACCGCTGGGGCATTATTTGGAAAACCACGAGCGTTTCCCTGAAAAGGTCAATGTGGAATTTATGCAAACGCTCAATCCGCACCACATCCGCCTGCGCGTTTATGAACGTGGCTGTGGTGAAACACAGGCGTGCGGTTCAGGCGCTTGTGCGGCGGTCGCCGTAGGCATTATGCAGGGCAAACTGAAAAGCCCTGTGCAAGTGGATTTGCGTGGCGGCACACTCACCATTGATTGGACAGGTGACGGCTCACCGCTTTATATGACAGGCGATGCCACGCACGTATTTGATGGCGTTATCCGTTTATAACCTTTTGACTACGCTGGAATTTTTGACAAAATTTTGCAAAATATTCCGGCGTTCTTTTTATTTTGAAGTAACCAACGATGAACCAATGGCTTGAAAAATACTGGGACTACCTGCGCATTGAACGCCAAGTTAGCCCACTTACCTTGAAAAATTATCAACACCAGCTCCAAACGATCGTGCAACAACTGGAACGGCACGGCATTGTGGAGTGGCAAAAAGTCACACCGAACGTAGTGCGGTTTCTGCTCGGTGAAGGCAAAAAAGCGGGGCTAAACGCCAAAAGCTTAGCCTTGCGCTTATCTGCCTTGCGCCGTTTTTTCACTTATTTAATGCAGCAAGAGGTCATCACGGCGAATCCTGCCACCAGCGTACACGCCCCTAAGCAAAGTAAACATTTACCGAAAAATTTAGACCACGAGCAAATGCAACAGTTGCTCGCTAACGATAGCCAAGATCCGCTGGATATTCGTGATCGCGCGATGATCGAGCTAATGTACAGTGCGGGCTTGCGTTTGGCGGAGTTGCAAGGACTAAATTTAAGCGACTTAGATTGGCACGATGGGCAAGTGAAAGTGCTGGGGAAAGGGCGCAAAGAGCGCATTGTGCCAGTAGGACATTACGCCGAGCGTGCCTTAAAACAATGGCTAGCGGTGCGAGCGAGCTATTCGCCGAGCGATGATGCGCTCTTTGTCAGCCGTTATGGCAAGCGGATTTCAATGCGCAATATTCAAAAACGAATGGAAAAATGGGCAATTCAGCAAGGGGTCAGCACACATTTAAATCCGCACAAACTGCGCCATTCTTTTGCCACCCATTTATTAGAAAATGAGGCGGATTTGCGTGGCGTGCAGGAATTGCTCGGACACGCTAATTTGTCTACCACGCAAATTTACACCCATTTGAATTTTCAACATTTAGCCAATGTATACGACAGCGCTCACCCTCGCGCCAAACGGCGTAAAAAGTAGTTTTATAACAAACAATAAAAAAGGACGCTCTGCGTCCTTTTTATTTAGGGTGTCATCATTAGGATTGGCGACCATTTTCAATATTGATCACTTGATCACAAATCGCCATTGTGGAACGGCGATGGCTCACCAGTAAAATCAATTTTTCTGCTTTTTGCGCCAACAACGCACATAAAATCAAAGCCTCATTTAGGCTATCTAAGTTGCTGGTTGGCTCATCAAGCAAAATAATCGGTGCGTCTAGCAAGAACGCACGTGCGATCCCAATACGCTGTTTCTCACCGTCTGATAAGCTTGTGCCAGTTTCCGCCACCACCGTATCATAGCCTTGCGGTAGGCTCATAATGAACTCGTGAATATTGGCTTTTTTCGCAGCGTCAATAACGGCCTCACGACTCGCCTTGCGGTTCGCCATATGAATATTATCGAAAATGCTTTCGTTGAAAATGTAAGTTTGCTGGGAAATGTAAGCGATATTTTCACGCAACGCTTGCGTGTTCACTACTTTTAAATCCACGCCGTTAAGCAAGATTTTGCCGGCACTCGGATCATAAAAACGCATTAACAATTTGAGCAATGTGGATTTACCGCTACCGCTACGTCCGTGAATGCCGATGATTTGCCCTCGTTCTAGGCTGAAATCAATGTTCGATAAAATGGTTTCACTGTCATAGGCAAAGCTTACGTTTTCCACTTGTAAACGTTGCACATCTTGCACGTTTTCGCCGTTGGTCACATCGTCTAATGCAGGTTTTTCAGACAACAACGTCAGCACACGCTCGCCACTGGCAAGGGTTTGCAATAGGTTGTTTGACAAATTAGAAATCGCAATCACAGGGCCGTAACTCGCCATTAGTAAAATTACACCAACCAGCAAAGCGACAAAGTTAATTTCACCTGCGTAGAATAAGCCTAAGCCGATAGCGATAATCCCAATGTTAAAGGCCGCAACAGCGACATCGGTATACACTCGCACTTTGCTTTCTTGGGCTTTAATTTTTAGGAAAGCCTCATCAATAGCAACACTGCGCTCTTGAATGGACTGCTCACGAGATTTTTCGTTATTGAATAATTGAATTTCTTTCATACCACGTAGGCTATCTAAGAAATAATCATTCATTTCGCCCACCAGCTCACGGTAGCGTCTGCCATCTTCACGCCCTAATTTTGTGGTGTAAGTTGGCAAAATAAAACCAATGGTTAAATACGCCAGCAATGCCCATAAAGCAAACCACAGGGAAAGGTGCGCAAATAAACCGAGCAAAATTAACGAGGTTAAAATGGCGATCATCACAGGGGCGATAGTATGAGCGTAGAAAACTTCCAACAGCTCAATATCATTGGTTACTAACGCTAAAAGCTGCCCTGCTTGCTTGCCTTGCAACTTCACAAAGGCTAGTTTTCGCAAAGAGCCAAACACTTTATCACGCAACAACGCCAATAATTTAAAGGCAATGTAGTGACCTGACATTTGTTCTAGGTAACGCAATGCACCACGTGCCACCGCCAACGCCACCAGCACGCCGATGATCACGCCAAAGCTCAAATGCACTTGACCACTTAAATCAGGCAATAGCGTTGCCAGCCCCACCGCACCGAATACCATAATGAAAATAGCACTTAGAAAACCTAAAACGCCCATCACAATGGTAAAAGTCATAATATGTGCTAAGGGTTTGACCAAGGCGAGCAAATCCCACATTACTCGAAATCCATTTCTACGCATTGTTAGCCTCCGTTCTAATTTGTTCCAATGCTTGTTGTTGCGTAAACATTTCTTCGTAAACACCTTTTGCTGCCATTAAGCTTGCGTGGGAACCTTGCTCTACCACGTTGCCTTGTGCCAAGACATAAATTTCATCGGCAAGACGTGCATTTGCTAAACGGTGTGAAATCATAATAATGGTTTTCTGCTGTTTTAATTTTTCAATGTAACGCAAAATCACTTCTTCGCTTTCCACGTCAATGTTGCTGGTTGCCTCATCGAAAATATACACATCCGCATCGTGCAACAACGCACGTGCTAAGGCTAAACGCTGAATTTGCCCGCCAGATAAATTCGTACCACGACTTAATAACGCCATATCCAAACCGCCATTTTCACGTACGAAAGAGGCTAAGTTCACTTCTTCTAACAACGCCCAAATTTGCTCATCGCTTGCCTTCGGTGCGCCCATTAGCATATTTTCACGCAATGTGCCTTTGAACACGTAACTGCTATGGCTTACCAACGCAACAGCACGATAGAAAGACTCACGGTTGAAATCCTGACTATTTTCGCCATTAAACAAAATTTCACCCGCTGTTGGATGGTAAAAACGCATTAAAAGCGACACCAGCGTGGATTTACCACAGCCACTTTTACCCACAATCACCGTTAACGCTTGCGGTTTAATGGTTAAATTAATGTCACTTAACACCTGTTTTGGCTCGCCATCATCCTTCGCTGGATAAGCAAAACGCACGTTTTTCACAGCAATGGTTACGCCATTTTTGGGCGAAAAATTCCGGCCTTGCGTTTGGTCTTCCACTGGCGTATCAAGCAAAGCAAAAATTTTATCGCTCGCCGCTTTACCGTTCATCGCCACGTGGAAAAATGAACCGAGCAAACGCAACGGAATAAAAAATTCTGACGACAACAAAATAAACAGCAACACGCCGAAAATCGTAATCGCCCCTGCTTGGAATTGATACAACGCCGTAATAATTCCCACTGCGGAGCCACCATAGGCCAGCAAGTCCATAATTGACACGGAATTTAACTGCATTGTTAGCACTTTCATCGTAATGTTACGGAAATGCTCTGCCTCTTTATCCATCACTTTCGCTTTGTAGGCATCATCTTGGTAAATTTTTAAGGTTACCAAGCCTTGCAAGTTATCTAAAAAGCTACTGCCCAGCCCCACATAAATAGACCAATATTTCGCTAGCAAACGTTTCGCAATTTTGTTTACTGCAATAATCGAAAACGGAATTAACGGTACGCAAAGTAGCAAAATAACCGCTGTCGGCACATTGAAAAACACAAGAAACGCAAACAAACTCAACGGCGCAAGCAGGCTATAAAAAAGCTGTGGCAGGTAGCGGCCGAAGTAAATTTCAATTTGTTCAACGCCCTCTGAGGCTACTTGAATGAGCGAAGCCGTAGACTGCGCTTGCACTTGATTTAACGGCATACTGGCAATTTTTTGGTAAATCAAACGGCGCAAATGGTGTTTCACCTGCGTGCTTGCATAATAGGATGCATTCACCGCCTTTTTCGCCGCATACGCACGAATCACCAAAGCCACCAGCAATAACACAAACATCGCCACCGCCATCGACAAAGAAAAATGCTCAGGCGTAGCATAAGAAAAGTATGCTTGCTGTAATAAAAACGCAAAACCCAGCGCACTTAGCACACTGCCCACTAAGGCTAGCCAGTTCCAGCATACGGTAATTGCAATCCATTTTTTACTTTCAGGAACGGTATTGATTAACCGCTTATCAATCATCATAAAGTCACCTAATAAAAATATAAATGAAAATAGTTTTCAGCAAAATTATAACGTTATTTTAACTGTGTGAAAATAAACTCACCGCCAGAATTTTTAGAAAAATTCCGACCTAGCTATGTTGAGAAATAATCAACAACCACAACACTTTTATAATAAATCCTTTATAATTACCCCCCTTTTTAATTGTTTAGAAAATTATCAGCTCGGAGTGCCAATGATTCGGTTTGAAGATGTGAATAAAGTTTATTTTGGCAAAAAAACGGCCTTGCAAGGTATCAGCTTTCATTTGCCGAAAGGGAGCTTTGCGTATTTAACAGGACATTCTGGCGCTGGCAAAAGCACGTTGCTAAAACTCATTATGGCAATAGAGCGTGCTAACGGCGGGCGGATTTTATTTGATAATTACGATATTACACGCCTAAGCCATCACGACATTCCTTTCTTGCGCCGCCAAATTGGTATGGTTCATCAAGAATACCGCCTGCTGGATAACCAAACCGTGCTGGATAACGTAGCTCTACCGCTCATTATTGCAGGGGCTGCCGCCAAAGAGGCGTACAAGCAAGCAACCACCTGCCTAGAACAAGTGGGACTAGCAGAATATGGCGAAATATTCCCGCCTCAGTTATCAGGTGGTGAAAAGCAACGTGTGGACATCGCTCGTGCCATCGTACATCGCCCCAAAATTCTGCTAGCCGATGAACCCACAGGCAATCTCGATGCCAAACTTTCACTTGAAATTTTTGAATTGCTCGCCCGTTGCAACACGCTAGGAATGACAGTGCTAATTGCGACGCACGATTTACACTTGCTAAAACACCGACCAGCACCGTGCTTAACCCTAAAAAATGGGCATCTTGTCAGTTAAGGAATTTTTATGTTACCGTTTTTCACTATCCCTTTTGCACAACAATCCTATGCGTGGCATGGTGCTTGGCGTTCACTGTGCCAGCAGAAAATCACGGCACTACTCATCATCTTCGTCATCGGGCTAAGCCTAGCGTTGCCAACAACGGGCTATATTTTGTGGAAAAACGCCCAATCCTTACAACGAACTCAGGTCATTGCTGGGCAAATTACCTTATTCTTAAAAAGCGATATTTCAGCGACACACAAACAGCAGTTACTCGAAAAACTCAAAAAAGATCAACAGTTCGATAATGTAGTGTATCGCAGTGCCAAAGATAATCTCGCCGCTTTAAATAATGCCCAATTACTCGATAATCGCTGGCTAACGGATATTGATTTTCCAGGTAGTATCATTTTAAATTTACGCCATCTGCCGAAAAATAGCACAGCATTCATTGCCCTACGCCAGCAACTTCAAGCCCTTAAAGGAGTAGAAAGCGTGCAATTGGAAGAAAACTTCCTGCAAAAAATCGTTGCCTTGCAACAACTTCTCTACAAAATTGTGATTTTACTACTGGGGTTGACCACGCTCAGCATCTTACTGATCATCGTCAATAGTCTGCGTGCAGAAGTGTATCGCCAGCAAAAAACCATTGAGATTATGCAACTACTGGGGGCGACCAAACACTTTATTTTGCAGCCTTTTCTACTGCAAGGTGGCTTTTTGCTAACGGCAAGTGCACTACTGGCTTGGGCAAGTAGCGCCGCTGCAACTTTATACATTGAACAGCAAATTAAACCAATGACGACACTCTTTCACAGCCACTTTCAGTTACAACATCTAAATCTCACGGAAGGGCTGGTGCTGGTTATCGTCAGTGCGATGCTCGGCTATCTTGTCACTTGGATAACCACAAGCCGAGCGGTTCAGCAATTACACAACAATAAACATTCTCGATAGGAGCAACACAATGCAAACATCACTCAAAAAAGTCGGCTTTGTCGGCTGGCGCGGTATGGTCGGTTCCGTATTGATGGAACGAATGCTCGAAGAGCAAGACTTCTCGCAAATGGACTGCCAATTTTTTTCCACTTCTCAAGTGGGCGAACCGTCCCCTGATTTTGGACAAGGAACGAAGCCCTTACAAAATGCCTACGATTTAGACGCATTGAGCGAACTGGATATTCTCGTCACCTGTCAAGGCAGCGATTACACGCAAAACGTTTACTCTGCTTTGCGTGAGCGAGGCTGGCAAGGTGCGTGGATTGATGCCGCTTCTGCCCTTAGAATGCGAGATGATGCAGTGATCGTGCTGGACCCAGTCAATCAACACATTATCGATGAAGCGCGCCAGCGTGGCATTAACACCTTTGTGGGTGGAAACTGCACGGTCAGCCTAATGCTAATGGCGCTCGGTGGTTTGTTTGCGGCAGATTTAGTGGAATGGGTGTCGGTGGCTACCTATCAAGCGGCATCAGGTGCTGGAGCAAAAAATATGCGTGAGCTACTTTTACAAATGGGCGAACTGGAAAACGCCGTTCACTACGAATTACAAAACCCTGCTCAGCAAATTCTCGCCATCGAAAAACAAGTAACAGCGAAAATGCGTAGGCCGGAATTTCCAACGGAATTTTTTCAAGCCCCATTGGCAGGCAGCTTGATTCCTTGGATCGATCAAGCAATGCCGAACGGTCAAACCAAAGAAGAATGGAAAGGCATCGTAGAAACCAACAAAATTTTAGGAAAATTTCCAGCCTCCATTCCTGTCGATGGCTACTGCGTACGTATTGGTGCTTTGCGCTGCCACAGCCAAGCCTTTACCATTAAGTTAAAGCAAAACCTTCCATTGGAAACCTTAGAAACACAGATTGCCAATCATAATGACTGGGTGAAAGTGATCCCTAACGACAAAGCAAGCATCCTTGCCGAATTAACCCCAGCCGCCGTAACTGGCACGCTAAACATTCCCGTTGGTCGCCTACGCAAACTGGCCTTAGGCGATGAATACTTGGGCGCTTTCACTGTGGGCGACCAGCTATTATGGGGCGCTGCAGAGCCAATCCGCCGCATTCTAATGCAACTCGTTCTTGAATAAACAAGGAAATGCTATGAAAAAACACCATTACTTCGCCCTCACTGTGCTCGGCACAGCGTTACTTGCTGGCTGTGCCAATGTTGATTCGCAAACGGGAGAACGTAAAGACCCATTAGAACCGTTTAATCGTGCAATGTGGAACGTCAATTACAATTATCTAGATCCCTACTTATTAAAACCTGTAGCAAAAGGCTGGAAAAACTATGTACCAAGCCCTATCCGCACAGGTTTGGTCAATGTAGCAAACAATTTAGATGAACCTGCCAGTATGGTGAATGCCTTGCTACAAGGTGAAGGGAAATTAGCAATGGTGCATTTCACAAGGTTTTGGTTTAACAGTATTTTTGGCTTGGGAGGGCTCATTGATTGGGCAGGTTATTTGCCTGATTTGCAAGTAGATGGTGATATGCGCTTTGGTGATACTCTTGGAAAATACGGTGTAGGTACAGGGGCTTACGTGATGTTGCCAGGTTATGGGGCGGCAACACCTCGCCAGACCATTGGTGGTGCTGCCGATTACTTTTATCCAGCTTATTCTTTGCTGACAGTACCAGCGGGGCTTGCAAAATATATCATTCAAGGAATTGATCAAAGGGCAGCACTACTGGATAAAGATGCATTGCTTAAACAATCACAAGATCCTTACATTATGTTCCGTGAAGCCTATTTTCAAAATCTCAACTACCGTATTCACAATGGAAAAATAACGGTACAACCAATACCTGTTCTTTCGGAAAGTGAAATAGATGAAATTGATGAATAGCTATATTAACGGCTAATTAATACATACAAGCTACCTGCATAGGTAGCTTTATTTTTAGGTGCAACATACAAAAAATGAAAAGTTCATCCGTAGCGTGGAATTTACTTCATCATAAAATACACGCCAAACCATCAACTTTTATTTAACTTAGCCCTACAAATTATTCTATGGCTTATAAAACAAAGCCCACAAGTTAAAACTTGTGGGCTTTTCAGCATTAAATTTAATGAATTAAATTATTCAGCTTTTTCAGTAGCTACTTCAGGACGATCAACTAATTCAATGTAAGCCATTGGTGCGTTGTCACCTGCACGGAAACCACATTTCATAATACGAGTGTAACCACCCGCACGTTGTGCAA
Organism: Actinobacillus sp.; assembly: GCA_020026075.1. Lineage (GTDB taxonomy): Bacteria > Pseudomonadota > Gammaproteobacteria > Enterobacterales > Pasteurellaceae > Actinobacillus_C. Next base: position 16,425 of record JAHHQZ010000026.1, read on the forward strand.
AACGTGGACCTAGTTCATTAAATAATTTAGCAACAGTTTCTTTGTTGCGAATACGTGCAAATGCTAAACGTCGATTTGCTACGCTGTCTTCTTTCGCTAATGTAATTAACGGTTCAACTACGCGACGTAATTCTTTCGCTTTAGGCACTGTGGTTTTAATAATTTCATTACCAACTAATGCGTTAGTTAAATTACGAAATAATGCAGTACGGTGGCTGCTATTACGATTGAGTTGACGTCCACTCTTACGATGGCGCATAACTTATCCTTCTTAGAAAAATGATTAACCTAGACCAACTGACAAGAATTATTCTTCTGTCATTCCTGGTGGTGGCCAATTTTCAAGACGCATACCGAGTGACAAGCCACGAGAAGCAAGCACGTCTTTAATTTCAGTAAGAGATTTCTTACCAAGATTAGGCGTTTTTAATAACTCAACTTCTGTACGTTGTACAAGATCACCGATATAGTGAATGGTTTCTGCTTTCAAACAGTTAGCAGAACGAACTGTCAATTCCAAATCATCAACAGGACGTAGCAGAATAGGATCAAACTCTGGTTTTTCTTCTTTAACTTCTGGTTGACGTACATCACGCAAATCAACGAAGGCATCAAGTTGTTCTGCTAAAATTGTTGCTGAACGACGAATAGCTTCTTCAGGCTCAATTGTTCCATTAGTTTCTAACTCGATAACGAGTTTATCTAAGTCAGTACGTTGTTCAACACGTGCAGCCTCTACGTTGTACGCAATACGTTCAACTGGACTATAACACGCATCAACAAGTAGACGCCCAATTGGACGATCTTCTTCTTGAGAATGAACTCGACTAGATGCTGGAACATAACCACGACCACGTTGAACTCGAATACGCATATTAATAGATGCGTTTTCATCAGTTAAGTGGCAGATTATATGATCTGGATTAGCAATTTCGATGTCGTTATCTTTTGCAATATCAGCAGCGGTAACAGGGCCAATACCAGACTTATTTAATGTAAGAAAAACATCATTCTTATCATTTTGTAACTTAAGTGCTAAGCCTTTTAAGTTAAGAAGAACCTCAATAATATCCTCTTGAACGCCTTCCTTGCTGCTATATTCATGCAATACGCCATCAATTTCAACTTCAGTTACAGCACAACCTGGCATTGAAGATAAAAGAATTCGACGCAATGCATTACCTAGCGTGTGACCAAAACCACGCTCTAGCGGTTCTAAAGTCACTTTAGCATGAGTTGAACTAATTTGTTCAATATCAACTAAATGTGGTTTTAAAAATTCTGTAACAGAACCCTGCATTTTATCCTCTCTTTGCTACGATGAAACTTTATTATTTAGAATAAAGTTCAACGATCAGATGTTCGTTAATATCTGCTGATAAGTCAGAACGTTCTGGAATACGTTTGAAAATACCTTCCATTTTTGCAGCATCAACTTCTAACCAAGTTGGTTTTTCTTTTTGTTCTGCAAGTTCTAACGATGCTTTAATACGAGCTTGTTTTTTAGATTTCTCACGAACAGCTACAATGTCATCGACAGACACTTGAAAAGATGGAATGTTAACTACGCGACCATTTACAACAATCGCTTTATGACTCACCAACTGACGAGCTTCAGCACGAGTTGCTGCAAATCCCATACGGTAGACAACGTTATCTAATCGTTTTTCCAATAATACAAGTAAATTTTCACCTGTATTACCTTTTAGACGGTTTGCCTCTTTATAGTAATTACGGAATTGACGTTCAAGAATACCATAAATACGGCGAACTTTTTGTTTCTCACGTAATTGATTACCATAATCTGACAAACGTGCTTTACGAGCACCGTGTTGACCTGGTGCTGTATCAATTTTACATTTTGTTTCAATCGCGCGTACACCTGACTTAAGGAATAAATCAGTACCTTCACGACGGCTTAGCTTGAGCTTAGGACCCAAATATCTTGCCATTTTCTTTCTCCAATTTTCCTATTACGCCATTAAACACGACGTTTTTTCGGTGGACGACAACCGTTATGTGGGATAGGAGTTACGTCCGTAATATTCGTGATTTTAAATCCTGCTGCATTTAATGCACGGATTGTAGATTCACGACCAGGACCCGGTCCTTTCACCATAACTTCCAAGTTCTTCACGCCAAAATCTTTTACGAGTTCAGCACAACGTTCTGCTGCTACTTGTGCAGCGAATGGGGTAGATTTACGAGAACCACGGAAACCTGAACCACCAGCTGTTGCCCATGCAAGAGCATTACCTTGGCGATCAGTAATAGTTACGATTGTATTATTGAAAGATGCGTGAATATGTGCAACGCCATCTACAACTTGTTTTTTTACACGTTTACGTGTACGAACTGGTGTTTTAGCCATTTAATTTACCCCGACTATTTTTTGATCGGCTTGCGAGGACCTTTACGGGTACGCGCATTTGTTTTAGTACGTTGACCACGTACCGGTAAGCTACGACGGTGACGAACACCACGGTAGCAGCCTAAATCTAATAGACGCTTAATGTTAAGGGTTACCTCACGACGTAAGTCACCTTCAACGGTAAATTTACTAACTTCGTCACGCAGTTTGTCAATCTGCTCTTCAGACAATTCTCTGATCTTTACATCTTCTGGAATTCCTGCAGCAGCACAAATAGCTTTTGCACGTGTTTTTCCAATGCCGTAAATTGAAGTTAATGCAATTACGGTATGTTTTTGATCAGGAATGTTAATGCCTGCAATACGGGCCACTATGCACTCCTATTGTAATAAAATTAATTTGACATACTGATCTTGAAAAGCCCGTTTCAGGATACTCAAACAGTATGTCAAGCACGAAATGAGCTGAGTATTATAAATACTCAGCCTGTTATTTGCAAGAAAAATATATCTTAACCTTGACGTTGTTTGTGCTTAGGATCGGAACATAATACACGTACCACACCTTCGCGCTTAACAATTTTACAGTTACGACACATTTTCTTAACGGAAGCTCGAACTTTCATTGCTTATCCCTTCTTTAAAGGTTTGACTATTGTCCAAAACCTGTAAGGTTTGCTTTTTTCAACGCCGATTCATATTTAGTTGACATTAGATAACTCTGAACCTGTGCGATGAAATCCATAATGACAACTACAACGATCAATAATGACGTTCCACCAAAGTAGAACTGAACGTTCCAAGTTGACATCAAAATATATGGAACCAAACATACAAACGTTACATATAAACCACCAATTAATGTTAGGCGAGTCATAATTTTGTCAATGTAACGGGTAGTTTGCTCACCTGGTCTTATTCCAGGAATAAATGCACCTGACTTCTTCAAATTTTCTGCTGTATCGCGTGGATTAAACTGCATTGCAGTATAAAAGAAACTAAAGAAGATAATTGCGACTGCATATACGATCAAGTATAACGGCTGGCCAGGATGAAGTAATATTGAAAGATCACTCAACCAATCCATACCAACCCCTTCACCAAGCCACGAAGTTAATGTTGCAGGAAAGAGAATAATACTTGATGCAAAGATTGCAGGAATAACACCAGCCATATTTACTTTTAATGGTAAATAGCTTGAATGTCCACCTACAATTTGACGACCTTGTTGGCGTTTCGCATATTCAATTTTAATTTTTCTTTGTCCCCTTTCTACGAAGACAACAAAGTAAGTTACTGCAAAAATCACTACAGCTATCAGAAGTAAAACTAGAAGATGCATTTGACCTTGACGAGCCTGCTCAATTGTTTGACCAATCGCTGCTGGTAACCCTGCAACAATCCCAGCGAAAATAATTAAAGATATACCATTACCGATACCACGCTCCGTGATTTGTTCACCCAACCACATTAAAAACATAGTACCTGTTACTAAGCTAATCACAGCTGTAAGGTAGAAGCCAAATCCAAGATTTGGTACTAGCCCAGGTAACATATTTGGTAATCCTGTAGATATACCAATCGCCTGAATAGTCGCTAAAACAAGTGTCGAATAACGAGTATATTTGCTAATTTTTCGACGACCAGCTTCACCTTCTTTCTTTAATTCACTTAATGCAGGATGCACTGCCACTAATAATTGAATAATAATCGAGGCCGAAATATACGGCATAATTCCTAATGCAAAAATAGAGGCTCGGCTCAATGCACCACCAGAGAACATATTAAACATTTCAATGATGGTGCCTTTTTGTTGTGCAAGTAATTGAGCTAATACGGCAGCATCAATACCAGGAACCGGAATATACGACCCAATACGAAAAACGATAAGTGCACCTAATACAAAAAAGATTCTCTTTTTAAGCTCATCTGTACCATTTTGTGTACTGCGACTTTGATAACCTGGTTGCTTTGCCATATGCTAATTATTCCTCAACTTTACCACCGGCAGCTTCAATCGCTGCTTTTGCACCTTTAGTTACACGTAAACCTTTAATTACAACTGGTTTACTGATTTCACCAGCTAGGATTACTTTTGCAAACTTGATTTCTTTATCTAAGATATTAGCTGCTTGTAAACTTTCTAAAGTAATAACTTCATCAGTTAATTTAGCTAAATCACCTAGACGTACTTCAGCAGTTAAAGCGGCTTTCATTGACGTAAAACCAAATTTTGGTAAACGACGATATAAAGGCATTTGACCACCTTCAAAACCACGACGAACACCACCACCTGTACGAGATTTTTGACCTTTATGACCACGACCACTAGTTTTACCTAAACCAGAGCCGATACCACGACCAAGGCGTTTTTTGCTATGTTTAGCACCTTCTGCTGGAGATAGAGTATTTAAACGCATTCTATTACTCCTCTACTTTAAGCATATATGAAACTTGATTAATCATACCACGCACAGCTGGAGTATCAATTAACTCTACAGTGTGGTGCATACGACGTAAACCAAGACCACGTAATGTTGCTTTATGCTTAGGTAAACGACCAATGGAACTACGAACTTGAGTTACTTTAATAGTTTTTGCCATAATTATTTACCCCAAAATTTCATCAACGGTTTTGCCACGTTTAGCTGCGACCATTTCCGGTGATTTCATATTTTCTAGCGCATCAATTGTTGCACGCACTACGTTAATTGGGTTTGTTGAACCGTATGCTTTGGAAAGAACATTACGTACACCTGCTACTTCTAACACTGCACGCATTGCACCACCTGCGATGATACCAGTACCTTCACTGGCAGGTTGCATAAATACACGAGAACCTGTGTGGCTACCTTTAATCGGATGCTGTAAAGTTCCATCATTCAATGCAACATTAATCATATTGCGACGCGCTTTTTCCATTGCTTTTTGGATTGCTGCAGGAACCTCACGTGCCTTACCATATCCAAAACCAACACGACCATTACCATCGCCTACTACTGTTAAAGCAGTAAAGCTCATGATACGACCACCCTTAACGGTTTTTGATACACGGTTTACCGCGATTAGCTTCTCTTGCAGTTCACCAGCTTGTTTTTCGACGTTTGCCATCTAAAATTACCTCTATTAGAACTGTAGACCAGCTTCACGAGCTGCGTCCGCTAATGATTGGACACGACCATGATATTTAAAACCAGAACGATCAAATGCGACATCTTTAACGCCTTTTGATAATGCTCTTTCAGCAACAATTTTACCCACTACTGCTGCAGCTTCTTTGTTACCTGTATATTTCACTTGCTCTTTAATTGCTTTCTCAACGGTTGAGGCCGCTGCAAGTACTTCTGATCCGTTTGGTGCGATCACTTGTGCATAGATATGACGAGGAGTACGATGAATCACTAAACGTGTTATACCTTGCTCTTTCATCATATGACGTGCACGCGCTGCACGACGGATACGAGCTGATTTCTTATCCATAGTGTTACCTTAAATTATTTTTTCTTAGCCTCTTTTGTACGTACAACTTCATCAGAGTAACGTACACCTTTACCTTTATAAGGCTCTGGACGGCGATAAGCACGAATATCTGCGGCAACTTGACCAACTACTTGTTTATCTGCACCTTTCAATACAATTTCTGTTTGAGTTGGGCATTCAGCAGTAATACCTGCAGGTAAATTATGCTCAATCGGGTGAGAATAACCCAAGCTTAGTGCAACTGCGTTGCCCTTAACTTGTGCTCTGTAACCAACACCCACCAATTGCAACTTCTTAGTGAAGCCTTCTGTAACACCAATAACCATTGCATTTACTAATGAACGTGCAGTACCTGCTTGTGCATTAGCTTCAACCATTCCTTCTCGAGGAACAAAAGTAAGCTGGTTATTTTCATTCTTAACTTCAACTGAGTCGTGAATTTTGCGAGTTAACTCGCCATTTTTTCCTTTAACTGTTAATAGCTGACCGTCAATTTTTACTTCGACGCCGGCAGGAATATTAACAGGTGCTTTTGCGACACGAGACATTTCCTACTCCTTAATTAAGCTACGTAACAGATAACTTCACCGCCTAAGCCCACTTCACGAGCTTTGCGATCAGTCATTACACCTTGTGATGTAGAAATTACAGCAACCCCTAAACCACCCATTACACGAGGTAACTCATCTTTACGTTTATAAATACGTAGACCTGGGCGACTTACACGTTGGATGCTTTCTACAACTGGTTTACCTTGGAAATATTTTAACGTAATTTCCAACTCAGGCTTTTTGCCTTCTAAAACTTTTACGCTTTCGATAAAACCTTCTTCAGCTAATACATTGGCAATTGCCACTTTTAGCTTGGACGAAGGCATATTGACCGCAACTTTATTCGCAGCTTGACCGTTACGAATGCGAGTCAACATATCTGCGATAGGATCTTGCATACTCATAGTGCTATTTCTCCAATTCCAAATTAAAGTGGTAAATTACCAACTTGCCTTTTTAAGCCCAGGGATTTCGCCACGCACTGCTGCTTCACGAACCTTGATGCGGCTTAAACCGAATTTGCGTAAGAAACCGTGTGGACGTCCAGTTTGACGACAACGGTTACGTTGACGACTTGGGCTAGAATCACGTGGTAAACTTTGTAGTTTGATCACTGCTTCCCAACGATCTTCATCAGAAGAATTTACATCAGAAATGATTCGTTTTAATTCTTCACGTTTTGTGTAGAATTTTTCAGCCAATTTAACGCGTTTTACATCGCGTGCTTTCATTGATTGTTTAGCCATTTGTCACCAACCTTACTTACGGAATGGGAAATTGAAGGCTGCGAGTAATGCTTTACCTTCTTCATCATTTTGCGCAGTAGTGGTAATAGTAATATCTAAACCACGAACACGATCTACTTTATCATAGTCGATTTCTGGGAAGATGATTTGCTCACGCACACCCATACTATAGTTACCACGACCATCAAAAGATTTCGCGTTAAGTCCACGGAAGTCACGAACACGTGGAACAGCGATTGTGATCAAACGCTCTAAAAATTCCCACATACGTTCGCCACGTAGTGTTACTTTACAACCGATAGGATACCCTTGACGGATTTTAAAGCCAGCAACAGATTTGCGAGCTTTGGTAATTAAAGGTTTCTGACCACTGATTGCTGCCAAATCCGCAACTGCGTTTTCAAGCAATTTTTTATCGGTCAATGCTTCACCCACGCCCATATTAAGGGTAATCTTTTCGATTCGTGGGACTTGCATGACAGATTTGTAGCCGAATTTTGACTTTAACTCATTCACTACATTTTCTTTGTAGTAATCATGCAGTTTCGCCATCGCGTTACTCCAGTTTGTTAAATAGTTTTGTTGTTAGATTTAAAGAAACGGACTTTTTTGCCGTCTTCAAACCTAAAGCCGATACGGTCAGCTTTGTTTGTTTCAGGGTTAAAGATAGCAACATTTGACGCATCAATTGGCGCTTCTTTTTTCACTAAGCCACCTTCTTTTCCTAATTGAGGAATTGGTTTTTCTGCTTTAGTGATGATGTTTACACCTTCAACAATCACTTTACCATTTGGTAAAACTTTGGTGACCTTGCCACGTTTGCCCTTGCTTTTACCTGCAATGACAATTACTTCATCTTCTTGACGAATTTTGTTAGCCATTTTCACTTCTCCTTACAGTACTTCTGGTGCCAAAGAGATGATCTTCATGAATTTTTCATTACGAAGTTCACGAGTCACTGGTCCAAAAATACGAGTACCGATTGGTTGCTCAGTATTATTATTTAAAACAACACAGGCATTGCCATCGAAGCGAATGACTGATCCATCTGGGCGACGAACACCTTTCTTGGTGCGCACAACTACTGCTTTTAATACATCACCTTTCTTAACTTTACCGCGTGGAATTGCTTCTTTCACAGTAATTTTAATGATGTCACCAATAGCAGCGTAACGACGGTGCGATCCACCGAGAACCTTGATACACATTACACTGCGAGCGCCTGAGTTATCAGCTACGTCGAGCATAGTCTGTTCTTGGATCATCTTAGTACTCCGCTAAAATTAAAAAAACCCTTTCGGGACGAATCTTAAAGGCATATTTAAGCCAATAAGGGCGAACATTATGCACGAGTTAAGCACACAATACAAGAAGAATTTGCAAAAATCCTCGAATTACATTATCATTAACCACTCGGCTGATTCGTAAAAATGCACCGAGAAAGCAACTCTTCTTTGTCTACACAAAGCTGGAGGCTTTTATGCCCAGCAAGTTTTCAAACTAAATAAGGAAATTATTTATGTCTATCGTACTTATAGCAACTGTCCGCTCTAAGGCAGAATTTAGAGATGAAATCAAAACTGCTTGCGAACAAATGGTGAAACCAAGCCTCGCTGAGCGTGGTTGTGAAGCTTACCGTTTACACCTTAATAAAAAAGATGCCAATGAATTTGTATTTTATGAAGTGTGGCAAGATGCAAGTGCTCTTGAAGCGCATAATCAAGCCGCTCACCTTCAAAAACTCTTAAACGAAATTGATGGAAAATGTGAATCAGTGGAAATTAAGGAATTGGAACTTATTTAAAATAAAAATCACACCCCAATTTTGACCTGACCCCAAAAACTTAGACTAAATTAATTTAAGGACTGGGCTCTGTA
>JAHHQZ010000027.1 GCA_020026075.1 Actinobacillus sp.
CAATTTATAGTTTTTTATAGCTATTTATAGATTTTTATAGGTTTGTTATAACGGTATTCTTTAACAATTATTATCTTGCTGTTATGCCTTAATTCATTTATTATTTTCACATTTCTTCCTGTTTCTTTTGTGTTTTTTCGCTTAAATTAAGGCATCGAGCTTTTTCAAATAAATATTTTCAATTTCTAGTAACTCATTTTCCTTCTCTAAATATTTCACTTTTTCAGCATCAGTCATTTGAGCATAAGTTTTTTAGTTTCTTCATCGTAGATTTTCTCCCTCTGGTTTTTTCTACTGTGATACCGTTTTTTTCTAAAAGACCTAATCTAATTTGCTAAGATACCAATATTTGATAATCCATATCGTGCAATCAAATATTTTAGATAAGCTCGATAATGTTTCACCTTACTTATGGATATAATAAATATCTAACTTATCCTTTTTCGTTAATTTACTCATAAAAATACCCCAAAAGTTATATTCAACTTTTGGGGGCATGCCATAATGTTTGGGTATTTCTTTACTAAAACATAAAGTTAAAACCAGCACTACCACCGAATCCTTCTTCACGGCGGTGTTCTAGGCTTAATCCAAGGCGGAGATTATCGATGATTTCATATTCACCACCGACAGCCATTTGCCATTGTAAGCGTGATTTGTCAGTTTCAACAGCTAAAGTATCGGTTTGGTGGAAGCCAATGTTGGTTGTATTATCGCCAATAGCAATAAAATGACGCAGTTTTAACGCACTAAATAGCGTGAAATGATCAAGGTTTAGATTCGCACGAAGCCCAGCCCCAATTCCCACATAAAGACGAGTACTTTCATCAGCTCTAAATGCTTGCGTTTGATAGCTATCCGTTTTTTGATAAGTTAACCCCGCATCAATTTGGCTTAATAACGCCCAATTTTGATTAGTAAAAATCGCATAGCGAGCGATAGCACGGCTATCTACTGCCATGGTTTTGTAATTGGCTTCTTGGTATTTACGCTCAGCAAGACTTTGGAAACCTAAATTATCTTGCAAACGCATATATTGGTTTTGCCAACCAAATTGCCAATCTTCTTGGTTATAGGCAAGTAATGCCTGTACGCCGTATTCATCTTTATTCCATTTAGCACCAACAGCAAGTTCAAGGTTATCACCAAAGCTTATATTTTGTACAAGTTTAATGAATGCTTTATGATTAAAGTACTCGGTTTTAAGTTTGGTTTGCGTGCCTGCCTGCCATTGAGCGGAAGAATCTTCCAAGCTTGGGTGGAAATAGAGATCATCTAGGCTAAAACTCATTAACGCATTGCGATTAACTGCATTTGCCATTTGTTTAAAGTCACTTTCGGTATCATTCATCACACTTAATAATTGAATTTTACCCTCATCAAGGTTGGCATTATGCAATGCAACACGAAAGCGATTTTTAACGGTTTGAGCTTTCGCATTAGTAAGATCTGCATTTTGTTTGAGAATTTTATAAATAGGGTTATGGTTAAATTCTTTATCCAAAACATTTACTGGATCTGCCGTAGTTTTAACGATAGTTATACCGTTATTTTCAAATGCGTAACGATAGTAATAGCCTGTACCTTGATTGGTTAAGTTTAATATTTTGGTGTCATTAACACGGTTATCTTGAAGATTATCCAAGGTAATATGTACCTGAGTTTCTTGCCCAGAAGCTAAAACCTCATCAACAAATTGTTGTGAAAGCGTAACATTCACCGCACTGCCTTCTTCAAGCTGTAGAGATTTATCATTATGAAGCTGTGTACTCAAGCCTTGGCTAATAGCAAGCTCTTTTAAGATGTGAGTATTAGCGTTCATCGTAGCTCCATTTTCGCCAAGAATGAGTTTGTCTACATAGATATTAGAAGACGTATCTGAAGAGACACTAATTTTGCTTGGGTCAATTTCAGCAAAATAGGCTGAACTATTGTTAATTGCATTAAAGTTGGTTAACCCATTAAATTTAAGCTGCTCAGCTACAGTGGCACCATCAAATTTAACATTTTTCGCATTAATATCCCCACCTGTATAGCTATATTGCGTGGTATTTTGGAAAAGCAATGCTTTATCTTGTTGCTCTCCCGCATTCAATGTTCCCGCTGCCATATGGAAACTATTACCAATGGTTAATTGACTACTTGCGTCGACATTGACATTACCGCCAGTTAAATCAAAATTATTCACCTTGACTGTGGAATTATTGTTAAGTTTAGCAGTTTGGTTTTGTTGCGACTCCCAATATTCCGCCGTCAATTGGCTATTATCAAGATTTAAATCCTGTGGTTTAAAGTTTTTAATTAAGCTACTAATTTGGCTGTTGTTATTAGCTGTGAGGGTGCCAATAAATTGTTTGTCGCCAAAATTCGCAATGGCATCAGTTGAAACTTCACCACTTTCCACTTTTTGCTGGAACTCAAAGCCATCTTTACCGTGCGTATTTTCGCCATCAAGCGCATCGATATAATGGAGTGATGTACCAAAGTTTAGCTTGGCATTATCCATAGTCACATTACCTTGCAACTCGGTAGAATTGGTAACTGTTAGAGTTGAGCCACTTTCAAGCTTAATATTTTGAGCTTGGTACTCACGCTTATCCCAATCGGGTTGCTTGATATGATTTGGGCGGGTGATATCTACGTAATCTGGCATTTGGTCGTATTTTTGTGCCATTTCAATCGCACAAACTGTAGACGGGTGAGCCCAGTATGAATCGTGATGGTTGGTTGCCATTTCATCACAGGCTGAGGCTGGTTTAGTTGTGTGAGCAGTCGATGGAGGATTTGGTTTTAATACTTCAGGGTTAACCTCTTGTTTAAGGTAGGCGTGAGTAGTGGCGTGAGCCTGTAGCACTACTTCTTTGCCCGCACTGACATTAAGATTTTGCACATTTAAACCGCCGTCAAAAATCATTTTTTTGCCACTGGTGTTATCAATTGTGAGGTTGATTTGATTACCTAATGTTTTATCCCCTATTTGAGCGTGAACAATGCGATCTTCAGTGTCATTTAACGTTACATTAGCTGACGTTTTAGAAACGATTTTAGCAGCATTATTATCCGCTGAAATATTCGCTAATGCTTGGTTATGCCCGTTGAGATCCAACACCCCACCGCCTTTACCGAAAAAGATTTTACCGTTAGCATCAAATTGACTAGCAAGTTTTAACGTGGCATTGCACCTGTCATATAAGCTTTTTCAACTGCTTTATCGTTACTAAGTACAACCTCACCTTCGCCAAAGCGAATATTCCCACCTGTTTGATTTTTAATATTAAGCGTCCCTAGTCCTACTTTGTGTAGACTATCGTTCCACTTAATATTTTCCCAGTTAACGGTTACACCTTTTTCAATATCCAAACCTGCAATGCTGTTGATTTGACTATTATTATTGGTTTTAACCGTATAATCGCTTGCTTTAGAAAAAACTAAACTACCTGATTTAAGATCTATTGCTTTATCAAAGGTAAGCGTGCCACCAGCGGAAAAAATATTGTCTTTTTCTGCTTCTAAGTTATGAGTATCCTGCCCTGTGATTTGTTTTTCCCATTGTTTTTTGTAATCATCAAAATCCACTTTTAAAACAGGGGAAAGCATAGCAGGGTTACCGCCCGCCATTTGCCCCGAAGTAACGCCAAGGAGAACCCATTCATTTTTTTCTTTATCAAAGGCGACAAAGCTTGAACCACTATCACCCTCAGCAATTCTTGAGAAGAAATCGCCAAAAGTTTCAACCTTTAGTTCAAAACCTGCGTTATTAGCGTGATGATAACCAAGATGGTCAGCTGGCTTGCCATTAAATCCAGTATTATTCCAACCTACAATTAAACCAATGCGATTTGGGTCATATCCTTGCCAAATTGCTCCACTAACACCGTTATAGCCTGCGGATAACATATCGCATTGAACCTTGTTACTAGTTGATGGCGGTGGGCATTTTGTAATAGCTGTTCCATTTTGCCTAAATTGCAAGTTCCCTGTTCCTGCTTGGAACATAATGTCGAATTTCTTGTAATAGTCGTTTAGCTTTTGCTGAATTTCAAAATATTTTGGGGAAAAAGATCCAGCTTTACAGGCTTCTGTATTTCCTTTACGGCAGCTATCGTCTTCATCGGCAAACTGCTTACCTACATCAACTCCAATACCTTGCACATCTGAAACTCCAATATGCCCTTCGATAATGTATTTATTGGTGCGTAAAAATTCCGTATCCCGCCCATAGCCTTTGCGGCTTTCAATGGTGCCACTTTGGTTATTTTTCATTTGGAAAATATAGGTGCTATCACCCCATTGGTTAGAGGTAGAAGTGCCATTTTTAATTTGGCTAGTCGCATTCCATGCATTATTGGCAACGTGGTGAGCAGTGGTAACATAACCACGCCCAAGAGCGGTGCTATTGCCTGATTTATTTTTATAATTAAAATTCGGCATATTCGGTAATTGAACAGTACCACCTTTGGCACTCGTTACAGTAAATCCATTATTTTGTGGCGAAAAAGCTCCGATATTTTGCCCAAAATCTAAATAATCTCGATAACCGAATTTATCAATATTAATTCGCTGTGCGTAAACCGTGCTTGAAGAAAGCAGGATTATGGTGGTGATATAATTTAATTTAAGTTTCATACTGTCCTCTATGTGATAAAAAAAGGGGGCAGATATCTATCATTGCCGATAATTTCCGATAAAAATAACATACAATTAAATAACAATATAAATATCTAAGTCACGCCCTCAAATTCGAAAAAGTATTCCTTTATTTAAATAATGGAAAACTTTTTCGAATTTTTGGTCATCTTGTTACCATAACGAGTAATTGAAACTATAAGGCATTAAAATTTACATGTAATCTTCAAAATTTTCATAGCTTCGCAAAATCATTAAAATCCATAGCGTTGAACAGTATTAGAAATTTACCAAACTGCCAAACAACAAAAAAACTACCATTCCTTTTTATTGGCGAAGGTAGTTATGTTCTAGCAAGTATTTTAAGACCGTTTAAAAAGCGTTTAAACCAATGAATGACCTATATAAACAACTCGACCGATGATCTGCAAATACTCCGCCTCCGTAGCAGGAATGTTTATTGGTGGATACTCGTCTTTATTATCACTAATCAGCTCAATGCCATTCCACGCCACTTTAATGCGTTTTACCCACACACTTTCACCGTTTTGAACAAGGTAAACATTATTGTCCACAATAGCCTTTTGCGTTAAATCTACAAGCAATTGATCATCATCTGCAATCGTAGGATACATAGAGTTCCCCTTAGCCCAAAAGACGGCACAGTTATGTGCAGACACGCCTAATTTATTGAATAGCGTTGTGGCATAAGGCATTTTACCGTCAGCCTTAGTAACCCCATCATTAAAGCTACCAAAGCCTGCTGATACGTTTATAAAGCGATAACAACGAACCCACTCGGCATTACCAGAGTCCAAAAGGTTGACCATCTCTTTTTTAGGTTCAGCAACCACTGGTGATGAAAATGAACTACCGTTACCTGTTGCAAGCCATTTCAAATCTACATCACCTACGGTGGCAATTTTGATTAAATTTGAACGAGAAGGATCTTCCTCACCTGTAAGCCACCTTTTTAATGACGTTACAGCTACGCCGATATTTCTCGCAAATTCGCTACTATTACCGTTAAATTTTGACGTTAGAATGAACTGCATTCTTTCTGCAAATTCCAATCGCATATTTTTTCTTTACTCATTTATCCATCCATTAGTGTAAATCTTAAACAAACCTTTACGCTTAATTTGATTTAAGTTTTACGGTTTAATATAACCAAGTAATACACAACAAGGGACGTATTAAATGAGCATATTCGCACAACTAAAAAAACTCTCTAGATTGGGATAGAGCGGACACCATTTACGCACTGCGCAAAAAAAGTTGGACATTATGAGCGTTGACCAAAGCGTACAGTGTCAGTTACAGCACGCTTCGCTCAGCTCTTGATAAGCCTTATCCAAAAATGGAAACCGTTATTGCAAGTGCAATTGGTGTAGAGCCTGAATTTATTTGGGTACAACGTTACGAAAAGCGTCGTTTTAACCCAACGTTAAGCTCCAAAATTCGATCATAAACTAACTTTTAAGCTAAATAAAGGACAGATTTATGCGCATTGATGTCAACAAGTCGTTTTATTCTGCGAAAGTTAAACGAACTTAACCTTAAAACATTCGAGCCAACCGACCGCCTGCTTGCGTTATTGTCAAATTATCGAGAACACCAAGGCAAATAATCGGATTTTAGTGAAGATGCGTGGGAATTTTTCAAAGCAGATTATTTCAGGTCAGAACGCCCACAGTTTGGCAGTTGTTACCAAAGGCTATTAATCGTAGCCGCTGCTAATGGCTGGGTGGTACTGTCAGTATCCAGCATTAAACGCAAAATTGAGCGTTCAGTAGATAAAAAGCTACAAGTGCTATGGCATGAAGACGAAAGAGCCTTAGCGGATATGTACCCAAGCCTAATTCACTCAGTGGAATCCCTTGAAGCGATGTGAAGAAGTCAAGGTTTATACCTTAGATGACATCTTCCTTTGTAAAGCGGAGTGTAGTGAAAAACACGCCTTTGGCGATAAAGCCGTAGGGCGAGAACACGACAGGGATCGTAAGCAATTTGTAAAAGCAACCAAAGCTGAACGCAATATGAGCATTTTAGAAGCAAGTCAATTAATGCCAGAAGTGGAATTTAATGACAAAGTTCAGACTCAACAACCTATTGAAGCTATCTAGACTGAACAAAACACCGTACGCAAGGCTTGTTAGAAACCAAGTCTAGAATAGGAGGAAGAAAGCCTTGCTGACCTTTACTTCAACAAGGCAATAGAAAGTTAACAAATTCAAAGCGTTAAAGCCTATGAAAATGACCGCCTTTATTTAGGTATCAGGACGGGGCTACGTGCTAACTTTAAAGGCAGAATAAAAGGGGGTTTAATGCCGTTTTAAAACCGATGTAAAACGGCATTGTGAGCGTGGCTATTTTTTAATTTTCACCATTCGCCCAAAGCGTCCAAGGGCATCACTTTCCACTTTTATGGTATCCGCTAGGATTTTGGCTTTATTTGTTGGCTAAGAGACAGAAAGGTATTTTAAAAAGAGTAATTTATATTTTAGATCGAATAACAAAAAACGCTGAAATTTATTAAATTTCAGCGTTAGTGTCATTGGTGTTGAGATGATTAGTTATTCTCTTCTACGGCTTTGATGTTGTCGTTGCCGAGAGATTGTGGTTCAGAGGTGTTTTGGATTTCTGCAGGTTCATCTTCTTGAACGGCTGGAATATCCACTGCGTTGTTGCTGTCAGCTTTCATACTGTCAGCCATCTCATGCATTTTGTCAGCGGTGCTATCAAGCATTGTTGCAGCCTGATTCTTAGCAGAATCAATGTTTTGCACTGCTTTATCTTTCATTTGTGCAGCAGCATCCACTTTTTCACTAACAACTTGGCTAGCACTTTCAGCCATATGATCCGCTTGAGTTTTCATTTCAGCGGCTGCTTCAGTAGCAGTTTCTGCTACGGCAGCAGCTTTTTCTTGCGCAGCGTCAACAGCTTGACCAGCCATTGTTTTTGCACTTTCAACCATTTCACGGCCTTTTTCTTTGGCAGCGTCAAGGGTGGTTTGTGCTTGTTGTGTTGCACTGTCGAGCATTTGACCTGCTTGGCTGGTGCTTTCGGTGCTTGTATTGTCTTTCACTTGTTGAGTGCTTGGTGTTGCTGGCACTTCGGATTGAGTTGATTTTTGATCATCACAAGCCGTTAATGCCACAGTTGCAGCTAAAACACCAGCAGTAAGAAGAGAATATTTGAATTTCATAAAATACCTTAAAGGGTCAAAAATGGAAGGTGATTATAAGCGACATTTTGCCACGCCTGCAATCTTTTTTATCGTGATTTGGAACGAAAATCGTATATTTTTTGATTAGTTGAACCACACCATTTTAAGGTAGGATCCGCCTTGTCTTGTTCAAATTTTCCATCGACCAGTACATCAATTAAACGTAATAATGTTAATTGTTCACCCGTAAGTTCTTCGAGGCGATACCCCGTCCAAGCCCATATATCTTTGTGAGGACATTGGGCTTTTACACGTGTTAAAAAACGGATAAGTTCAGGCACATTTTTTGGGTGAAATGGATCGCCACCACTTAATGAAAGCCCTTGTCGTGGAATGCGTTGATCGTTGAGATCGTTGATGATTTGTTGTGCAATGGCATCATCAAACGGTAAGCCAGCGTTAAATCGCCAACTGGCTTGGTTATAGCAGCCTTTGCAGTGGTGTTCGCAGCCACTGACAAACAACGTGCAACGCACGCCTTCACCGTTGACTACGTCCACTGGATAATATTGCATATAGTTCATTAGAGGTGTTTTACTCGGCGTTGCACTTCTTCTTGTTTGCCTGCATTAAATGGCCGCGTGTCTGGGCTGCCTAAATAACCGCACACTCGGCGTGTAACAGACACGGTTTCGCTGTTGTGATTACCACATTTAGGGCAGGTAAAGCCTTTGCTGGTGCAGGAAAATTCCCCTGTAAAACCACATTCGTAGCATTCATCAATCGGTGTGTTGGTGCCGTAATATGGCACTCGCTCGTGGCTGTAATCCCATACGGTTTCCAGTGCGGCAAGATTGTGTTGCATATTAGGAAACTCGCCGTAGCAAATAAATCCGCCGCTCGCCAATGGCGGATAAGGCATTTCAAAGTCGATTTTGTCAAATGGATTGACCTTTTTTTGCACGTCTAAATGGAAACTGTTGGTGTAGTAGCCTTTGTCGGTGACGTTTTCAATTACACCGAAAGCTTGGCTGTCTAGGCGGCAGAAACGGTCGCACAGGTTTTCACTTGGTGTGGAATAAAGGCTAAATGCGTAGCCTGTTTCAGCTTTCCAGCGTTGGGTGGCAGCGTTTAAGTACGCCACGATAGCTTGTCCTTTAGCTTGAAGATCGGCATTGTCAAAAATTGCTTTGCCGTACAAGGCGAAAATGGTTTCGTGAATGCCAATGTAGCCTAAGGAAATGGACGCTCGTCCGTTTTTGAAAATCTCAGCAATTTTGTCTGTTGGCCGCAAGCGAACCCCACACGCCCCTTCCATATACAAAATCGGGGCAACGTTGGCAGGCGTGTCTTCAAGGCGGGCAATGCGTGTCATTAGGGCTTTTTTCGCTAGGGCTAGACGTTTGTCTAAAATGCGGTAAAAGGCCTGTTCATCGCCGTTTGCCTCAATGGCGATACGTGGCAGATTCAGGCTAACTACGCCTAAATTATTCCGGCCATCGTGAATTAGCTCGCCATTCTCTGTATAAGCGTTTAAGAAACTACGGCAGCCCATTGGTGCTTTGAATGAGCCTGTCACTCTCACTACTTGCTCGTAATTGAGAATATCAGGATACATTCGCTTGCTGGCACATTCTAAGGCGAGTTGTTTGATGTCGTAATTAGGATCCGCCGGTCGCATATTTAAATTGTCTTTTAAGGTGAACACCAGTTTTGGGAACACGGGGGTTTTGTGGTTTTTGCCTAAGCCTAAAATGCGGTTTTTCAAAATGGATTGCTGAATTAAGCGTGCTGCCCAGCTTTCGCCTAAGCCAAAACCTAAGGTAACGAATGGCGTTTGTCCGTTGGCAGTGTGCAGGGTGTTTACTTCATATTCAAGGGATTGGAATGCGTCAAAGCATTCTTTCTCTGTCAGTGCTTGGGCGTAAGCTTCTTTATTGGGAACCTGCCATTTTTCTGCTGTGGCTAGGTGCTTGGCAAAGCTGATTTCCACGAAAGGCGCTAGCACTTCATCAATTCGATTGATAGTAGTACCGCCATAAATGTGGCTTGCCACTTGGGCGATAATTTGTGCGGTAACGGCGCAGGCGGTAGTGATGGATTTTGGCGGCTCGATCTCCGCATTGCCCATTTTAAAGCCGTTGGTAAGCATTCCGTTTAAATCTACCAGCATACAGTTGAACATTGGGAAAAATGGCGAGTAATCTAAATCGTGGTAATGAATTTCACCTTTTTCGTGAGCGAGAACCACATCTTTGGGTAATATGTGGTGTTTTGCGTAGTGCTTGGCCACGATACCAGCGAGCAAATCACGCTGAGTGGGAATAACTTTTGCGTCTTTGTTGGCGTTTTCATTGAGCAAACTGACATCACTTTGCTTGAGTAAACCTTCAATATCTTTGGTAAGGTGACTCTGCTTTTCACGTGCTAAATCACGGTCGTGGCGATATTCAATATAAGCACGTGCGATAGCAGGATAGCCGCTTGCCATTAAGGTATTCTCTACACATTGTTGAATGTGGGCAATATCCAAAGGGAACGGCTGCTCGGCTAAGTCTGCAACAACGCAGGCCGTAATATTTTGGCAAAATTTGTCCAACGAGAAATCTAAATGGGTGCTGGCATAGCCCTCTGCGGCAGCTTTCACTGCATTAAAAATACGTTTTTCATCAAAAGGACGCTTTGCGCCATCACGTTTACGAACCCACATAAAAATCTCCCTGGTTGTCGATGTAAAAATTAAGGGGCAGAGTGTAGCACTGCAGAATTTTTTTGAAAATTCCGACCTAGGGTTAGTTTGCAAGATTTTTTCTAATGGCTCAAATAATTGCCAACCTGAATTAGTCTTAAAAAAACAGCCACAATAATGTGGCTGCTGGGTTTAAGGGTTGCTTGGACTAAACGTCATATTTGGTGGAGGCAATGTCACCGCCGTGACCTGTCCAGTTGGTGTGGAAAAATTCACCACGTGGTTTATCGGTTCGTTCATAGGTGTGTGCGCCGAAGTAGTCACGCTGTGCTTGGAGCAAGTTGGCTGGTAACCACGCACTGGTGTAGCCGTCTAAGAAAGTGAGTGCGGAACTCATACAAGGCATTGGTAAACCGCTTTCGATGGCTTTGGCAACTACTTTGCGCCATTGCCCCATTGCGTTTTCTAAAATGGTTTTGAAGTAGTCGTCAGCACCTAAGAATACAAGGGCAGGATCTTTGGCGTAAGCGTCACGAATATTGCCTAAGAAGGCGGAGCGAATAATGCAACCTTCACGCCATAACATTGCGGTTGCGCCGTAGTTGATGTCCCAGCCGAAGTTTTCGGAAGCCTCACGGATCAGCATAAAGCCTTGTGCATAGGAAATGATTTTTGAAGCAAGCAACGCTTGGCGTAATGCGTCTAGCCATTCAGCACGATCGCCTGTTACTGGAGTAGTGTTTTTGCCGAACAGTTTCGCCATTGTTTCACGTTGGTTTTTCAAGGCGGATACGCAACGAGCGAATACCGCCTCAGTGATTAAGGTAAGTGGCACACCGAAATCAAGAGCGTTGATCCCTGTCCATTTCCCTGTACCTTTTTGCCCTGCGGTGTCTAAAATGTGCTCAACGAGTGGCAAGCCATCGCTGTCTTTGTGGGCTAAAATGTCGGTGGTAATGTCGATTAAATAACTGTCTAATTCCGTGCCTTTCCAGCTGGCGAAGGCATTGTGCATTGCATCATAGTCAAGGCCTAAACCGTCTTTCATAAATTGATAGGCCTCGCAGATTAACTGCATATCGCCGTATTCAATACCGTTGTGAACCATTTTGACAAAATGCCCAGCGCCGTCTTTGCCGACCCAGTCACAGCAAGGCTCGCCTTCTGGGGTTTTGGCAGAAATAGCTTGCAGAATGTCTTTCACATAAGGCCACGCCTCTGCGTTACCGCCAGGCATAATGGACGGTCCAAAACGTGCGCCGTCTTCGCCGCCTGATACGCCAGCACCCACAAAGCGAATACCTTTTTCTGCTAATTCGTGTACACGGCGTGTGGTGTCTGGGTAGTTGGAGTTACCGCCGTCAATAATGATGTCGCCTTTGGAAAGTAACGGCACGAGGGCGTTGATGAATTGATCTACAACATCACCTGCACGCACCATTAACATAATTTTGCGTGGCGCTTTAAGATCCGCCACGAGTTGTTCAAGGGAAAATGCACCTGTGATGTGAGCGTTGCCTTTGGCAGCGCCGTCTAGGAAATCTTGCACTTTGCTGGTGGTGCGGTTGTACGCCACTACGTTAAAGCCGTGATCTGCCATATTTAAAATGAGGTTCTGCCCCATAACGGCCAGACCGATAACGCCGATGTCGCCTTTTGCTTGTGTAGTCATAATGTAGTCCTTTTGAGTCAATGAAAATTAGTGTTGGGTTAAATAACGCGCCGCTGCTTGGTCTAAATACCATTCGGTACGTCCGTGATGTGCGTGAATTTGTGCCGCTGGGTATGCCAATGCGGCAGGGGCATTATTGGCGATTTGTTCTAAGACTTTCGCTTTCGCCTCGCCTGTAACGAGATAGGTTAAACGCTGGGCTTGGCCTAAAAGTTTCGCCGTTTTGGATAAACGCCATTGCCCTGTTTGTGGGTGCTGAGCGAGCGTGGTTAAATGGTTGTCGGCGAAGTCTGTTTGCTGTGGGAAAAGCGAAGCGGTGTGGCCGTCATCGCCCATTCCTAAAATAATCCAGTCAAAAATGGCGTTTGGCACATTTTGCTCAATTTCCGCTTGGTAGCGAGCTTGCTCGGCAGCGTGATCCGCCGTGCCGTTGATTGGGTGAACATTTGCCTGTGGCACGAAATCAAACAGCAGGCGTTTTGCCTCACCATAGTTGCTTTCTGTGGATTCTACGGCAACGAAACGCTCATCGCCCCACCAAAAATGCAGATTTTGCCATTGAATGCTGTCTTTGTACGGCGCTTGCACAAGGGTTTTAAACAGCAATTTTGGCGTGCTACCCCCTGAGAGAGAAATATGCACCGCACGCCCTTGCTTGCTCAACGCTAGCATGTCGTCCACAATTTTGGTTACGGCAGCCTGTGCGTTGGGAAAAATGGTTAAATTTTCTAGCATCCTGTGTCCTTCTAAAATTTTAACAAATATTCCGGCCTAGACTTTTTTCTTCATGCAGCCGTTGGGTTTACGCCAAAGGCGACCTGAGCGAGCCATCATTTTGTCCGCCTCTTTTGGTCCCCAACTGCCTGCCGTGTAGTCATAAACACGACCACCAGCGGCTTTGTAATCTAAAATCGGTTGCACAAATTTCCACGCAGCGTGTACGGCATCGCTACGAGCGAATAAGGTTGCGTCGCCTTTGATAGCGTCTAACAATAAGCGGTCGTAAGAGGTAAGCAAGCTCGGTTGAGCGAGATCACGGTAGCGGAAATCCATTGACACTTCTTTGGCCTCAAAGCCAGCACCAGGTTTTTTCAAGCCAAAGTGCATTGAAATGCCTTCGTCTGGTTGAATGCGGATGATCAATTTATTTTCAGGGGCATTTTGGCTGAAAATTGGGTGCGGTGTGTTTTTGAAATGAATGACCACTTCCGTCACACGCACTGGCAAGCGTTTGCCTGTACGCACGTAGAATGGCACGCCAGCCCAGCGCCAGTTGTTCACTTGGCAGTTTAACGCCATATAAGTTGGCGTGGTGGAATCTGTGGGTACGCCTTTTTCTTGCAAGTAGCCGACAACGGGTTTTCCGTCAATTTCGCCAGCTGTGTATTGCCCTAAAACGAGATTATTTTGTAAATCTTCTTGGCTTAACGGATTGAGCGAGTGCAAAACTTTCGCCACTTCGTCACGCATTGAATCGGCGTTGATGATCGCAGGCGGCTCCATTGCCACAAGGGCGAGGACTTGGAGTAAGTGATTTTGGAACATATCACGCACCGCACCTGAGGCATCATAATAGCCGCCACGTTCTTCTACGCCTAAGGTTTCAGCGTTGGTGATTTCAACATAATCAATGTAATTGCGGTTCCAAAGCGGTTCAAATAAGCCGTTAGAAAAACGCAGAACGAGCAAATTTTGCACTGTCTCTTTGCCTAAATAATGGTCGATACGGTAAATTTGATGTTCTTTGAAAAAGCGATGAACTTGTAAATCTAAGGCTTTGGCAGATGCCATATCGTAGCCGAAGGGTTTTTCGATGATGATGCGTTTCCAACCATGATCTTCTGTGTTTAAACCGTGTGCGGCTAAGCATTCAGGAATAATGCCGTAAAGGCTCGGCGGTGTGGAAAGGTAGTACAGGGTATTGCCGTTGGTTTGGTATTTTTCGCTAAGTTCTGCTATGCGTGGTACTAATTTACCGTAGTCTACTGTGTCAGCAGTATCAATGGCTTGATAGTACAAATGTTGACAAAATTCATCAGCTAATTTTTGTTCTTCGGCATCGTTAATGGTTAAATGAGATTGCAAAGCCTCAAACATTTTGGCACGGAAACTTTCATCAGTTAAGGCTGAACGTGCCACGCCTAGCACGCTGAAATGTTCATCTAAACGGCGTAATTTATACAGATTAAATAACGCAGGAATAAGCTTGCGATGGGTTAAATCCCCTGATGCACCGAAAATGACGATGCAAGTTGGTTCTGTTGGTGTAAGCGCCATAGTTTCTCCTAATCACTATAAATTTGAGTTCGTATTATGTGTATTGTTCCAAAAATAACAATAGATTGCATATATTGAATTGAAAGTTATTTTATTTTTATACGCTAGGATTACATTATGGTTTTGGCGGAGTGATGGAACCACGCGCCACAAAATAAGGGGCGACCGTGAATGTTTGAATAGGATCGTCTGGGCTTTGAATACGTTTTAATAACGCTGTTACCGCTAAATTTGCCAGTGCTTGTTTAGGCTGATGAATGGTAGAAAGGGGCGGAAAGAGAAAGCGTGCGAGCTGAATATCGTCATAGCCGATAATGGATAAATCCTGCGGAATGGCAAGCCCTGCTTGCTGTGCCACTTGATATGCCCCAACAGCGATAGTGTCGCTGCACGCAAAAATAGCAGTGGGACGTTCAGGCAGTGCCAGTAGTGCTTGCATCGCACTCACACCGCCCTCAAAATTAAAATGACTGTGGCGAATCCACATTTTTGGCACGAAAATTCCAGCCTCGCCTAAATAATCCAAAAAGCCTTGTAAACGCTGACGAGCTAGGTGTTTTTCCAAATCACCACAAATAATCGCCACTTTGCGATGCCCTGCCGCTGTCAAGGCTTGCGCCGCCAAACGACCGCCTAAATAGGAATCCTCATACACCGTATCCGCTGGAATTGGCTCCGCCCACCAGTCAATCACCACCACAGGCAAAGGTAGGCTCGGCAATGCGAGGTTTTGCGGTTCCGTACACATTAACAGCAAGCCGTCCACACGCTTTTGCACGAACATTGCCAAGGACTTTTCCAACCGTTTAGGGTCGCCTTTGGTGTTGCACAGCATTAAATTATAGCCACGCTCACTGCACGCACTTTCCACGCAGGCGAGCATTTCCGCAAAAAAAGGGTTATCGCTAGTGGTAACCAGCATTCCCAGCGTGCCAGTGTGCTTACTTTTCAGCCCACGTGCCACAGCGGACGGCTGATAATTTAGCTCGTTGACCACCGCCATAATTTTTGCCTTAATTTCATCACTGACAAACCTTGTGCCGTTAATGGTATGGGAAACCGTAGACGTCGACACCCCTGCCATCCGTGCAATGTCTTTCATTGTTGCCATAAAACCAACTCCAAAAATGGAATAACAATTCCAGCCTACTGTTTTTGTATTTTTACCAAGGTCGGAATTTTCAAAATTTTTTTGAATATTCCAGCCTTGCTTTTTTTATGCGTGATCTGCTAAAAATTGTAAGGTTTCAGCACGGCTTGGGATAGATGGCTGAGCGCCTAAGCGAGTAACGCTAATGGCGGCAGCAGCTTGGGCATAGCGTAAGGCGGCGCTCAAATTTTCCCCTGCTAGCCACGCTGCCACTAAAGCACCATTGAATGTGTCGCCAGCGGCGGTAGTGTCTTTGGGTTGCACGCAAAAGCCTGTTACACGTTCTGCGTGCCCGTTCATTTCACTGATGAAAACCCCTTTGGCACCGAGCGTTATCACAACCCATTGTACGCCTTTACGGTGGAAAAACTGTGCCGCTTGGCGAGCGCTTGCGTCATCGGTAACTTGAATACCTGTGAGCAACGCCGTTTCCGTTTCATTTGGGGTGATCATCGTTAATTTTGGATAAAGTTCGTCAGGCAAAGGACGTGCTGGGGCTGGGTTTAAAATCACTGGCACTTGGTGTGCGTGAGCAATTTCCGCTGCTTGTAGAACGCCCTTTAACGGCGTTTCTAATTGTAATAATAAGCCTGCACTTTGAGCGATGGCGTTAGCGTGGCGTTCCACAAAGGCGCTGTCTAAGGCATTATTTGCCCCTGCGGCGAGTACAATGCTGTTTTCGCCCGCTTGGTTTACTTGGATAAACGCCATTCCTGTGGCACCCATTACGCTTTCCACGCCTTGTGTTGCCATTCCGTCTTGGCTTAGGGCGGTTTTTATCCGCTCACCAATCGCATCATCACCCACGCAAGCGAGAAATTCTACGGTGAGTTCAGGGCTTTTTAAACGCGCAGCGGCAACGGCTTGGTTCGCCCCTTTTCCCCCAAAAGCCAGTTGATAATCCACGCCTTGCACCGTTTCACCAGGCGCTGAAAAATGTGGCACGTGAATGACGTGATCCGCATTCACACTTCCCAAAATTGTGAGTTTTTTCATTGGTTTTCCTTATAGCATTCGTAAAAATCGCCTTTGATCTTGCAATCAAAGGCGTTGTTATTATTCGCTGATGATTTCAAGCGGTACTGGAATTGTGGCTGGGACGGTTTGTCCTTTGATGATTTTATCCGCTGTGGCAACACCGAGTTCACCGATTAGGGCTGGCTGTTGCGCCACTGTGGCGGCGAGTTTACCATGTTTCACCGCTTTAATGCCTTCTTCCGTGCCATCAAAACCTACGATCATAATAGGTTTGCCTGCGGCCATTGCGGCACGTAAAGCGCCGAGTGCCATTTCGTCATTTTGGGCGAATACGGCTTGTACGTCTTTTTTGCTGGTGAGCAAGTTTTCCATTACGTTTAAGCCTTTGGTACGATCGAAATCCGCAGGTTGGCTAGCGAGCAAGGTTAAGTTGTGGGCTTGCACTGCTTTCGCAAAGCCTGCACCACGTTCACGAGCGGCAGATGTGCCTGCGATACCTTCTAACTGAATCACTTTTGCACCGTTGCCTAATTTTTTGGCGATGAAATCACCAGCGAGTTTGCCGCCAGCAGTGTTGTCGGAGGCGATATGAGAAACCACGTCGCCTTGATTGGCACCACGATCTAAGGTGATCACAGGCACGTTGTGTTTATTGGCGATTCGTACGGCGTTGCCTACGGCTTGGCTGTCTGTTGGGTTGATGAGCAATACTTTTGCGCCACGTTGCATTACATCTTCCACATTGGCGAGTTCTTTGGCTGGATCGTTTTGGGAATCCAACACGATTAAATCATAGCCTAGTGCTTTGGCTTTTTGTTCTGCACCGTCTTTTAAGGTGACGAAGAAAGGGTTGTTTAAGGTGGAAACTTCTAATGCGATAACGTCTTTCGCAATGGCTTGAGAGCTAAATGCAAGGCCTAAGGTGGCGGCGAGAAGGGTTAATTTTTTCATAAGGATCTCCTTGGTTGGTGGATGTTCCAGCCCGCTACAAGGCAGGCTGGAATATTTGAAGAAATTTTATACACGTTTGCGTCCCCAATAGTTGTCCGCAAGCACGGCAACGAGAATCACCAATGCTTTGGCGATCATTTGGTAGTAGGACGAAATATCTAATAAATTCAATGCGTTGTTTAAGAAACCGATGATCAAGGCACCGATTAAGGTTCCCATCACTCGGCCGTTACCGCCCATTAGGCTGGTTCCACCGACCACAACGGCGGCGATAGCATCTAATTCGTAGCCCATTCCAGCGATAGGCTGAGCAGATGAAAGGCGCGCGGTAACGATTAAACCTGCAAGGGCAGCGAGTAAGCCACTGGCGGCAAAAACGAACACTTTGATTTTATTGACATTAATTCCTGAAAGTGCCGTGGCAGCCTCGTTGCCGCCAAGTGCGTAAATGTAGCGGCCGATTTGGGTGTGTCGCAAAATGTACCACGATACGGCAAACACGATGGCCATTAGCCAAATAGGAAAAGGAATGCCGAATAAATAGCCTGTGCCTAAAAAGGCAAAAGCGTCTGATACATCAGAAAAGCCTGTGCTGATTGGGCGACCGTCTGTGAAAACCATTGTTACGCCACGCAGTAACACCATTGTAACCAACGTTGCGATGAAGGATTGCACGTTACCTTTGGCGACAATAACGCCATTTACTACGCCGAGTAATAATCCACAGAGTAATACCGCTGGAATAACGATCCAAACGGAATATTCAAGCCCAATTAAGCTGGCGGCAACAGCCCCTGTGAGGGCAAGAATGGAGCCGACAGATAAATCAATGCCTGCAATCAAAATAACAAAGGTCATTCCCACTGCGATGATGGCGTTTACAGAGGTTTGACGAAAAATGTTGAGTAAATTATCCCAGCTAAAAAAGTTAGGGTTAATGGTCGATACCACGCCGATTAAAATCAAAAGGGCGATGATAGAGCGCTGGGCAATGAGAAAATCAGTAAGAGATTGACGTTTTTCAGTACGCATAATGGTTCCTTTTATGAAATCGCTGCTGCGAGTAATTTTTCTTGTGTGGCTTCAAGGCGAGAAAATTCACCACGAATGCTGCCGTCACGCATAACGAGAATGCGATCGCTCATTCCTAGCACTTCTGGCATATCGCTGGAAACGAGAATGACGCTAAGGCCTGCTTGTTTAAATTGGTTGATGAGTTGGTAAATTTCTTTTTTCGCCCCCACATCCACACCACGTGTTGGCTCGTCTAAAATTAGCACTTGCGGTTGGCACATTAGCCCTTTGGCGATGGCGACTTTTTGCTGGTTGCCCCCAGAAAGCAAGCCGATTTTTTGTTGTGCTGTTGGCGTTTTAATATTAAAACTGTTGATGAAATCGCCAACGGCGCTGTTTTCGATGACACTTTTAATATGCCCAAATTGGCTAAATTGTTTGAGAGAGGATAAGGACATATTTTCTTTGACGGACATTCCCAAAATCAGCCCATCGCCTTTGCGATCCTCCGAAATATACACAATGCCAGCGTTTAACGCCTGCTGTGGTGAGCGTAATTGCACCGTTTCACCGTTGATGGCGACCGTACCTTCGCTGGCAGGGTTCACGCCGTACAGCACTTTCATTAGTTCGGTTCGGCCAGCACCCATTAGTCCTGAAACCCCTAAAATTTCCCCTGCTTTGAGCTGGAAAGTCACATTTTTAACGCCAGCACCGCTGAGATTTTCCACGTGCAAACGTGGGGTTTTGGCGCTGTGTTCTGTTTCCACGTGCGGATATTGGTCTTCTAATTTACGACCAACCATCATTTCAATGAGTTCATCTTCATTAAGGGCGCTGACAGGTTTTTCGCCAATAAATTGCCCATCACGCAAAACCGTCACATCATCACAAATTTCAAAAATTTCTTGAATACGGTGAGAAATGTACACAATACCGCAGCCTTGTGCTTTGAGATCACGAATCACCGCAAACAAACTGGCAGTTTCTTTATCCGTCAAAGCATCCGTTGGCTCGTCCATTATGATCACTTTGGCGCTAAAACTTAGCGCTTTGGCGATTTCTACCATTTGTTGCTCGCCAATGGAAAGCTCGCCACAACGCTGGTTGGCACGGTATGGCACGTTCAGGCGTTTTAAAAGTTTGTCCGCCTCAGCGTACATTTTTTTCCAATTTATTCCGCCCCACGGATAAGTGAACTCTCGACCGAGAAAAATATTTTCCGCAATGGTTAAGTTCGCCACAAGGTTTAATTCTTGGTGAATAATCGCAATGCCAGCCTCTTGCGAGTCTTTGGGATTTTTGAATTTCGCAGGCTTGCCGAGATAGGTAATTTCACCTGCATCTGCGTGATAAATGCCCGTTAGCACTTTCATTAGGGTGGATTTGCCCGCACCATTTTCGCCCATTAGCGCCATTGCTCGCTTAGGATAAACGTTCAAGCTGGCGTTATCGAGTGCTTTCACACCCGGAAAGGCTTTGTGAATTTGGTGCAAATGTAGAAGTGGTTGCATTGGTGGCTCCTTGCACTTAAAACGGCACGCCTGCGTACAAAATAATGTTGGCAAACGGCGTGCATTCGCCTGTGCGTACAATGGCTTTGCTGGCGTGGGTTTGAGCTTTGAATGTGTCGTGTAAAACATAATTCACAACGATGGTATTGCCTTGCTGACTTTGAATTTTTTTAAGTTGTTCTAAGATCGCTTGATGAATTTCAGGGCTTTTTTCTTTAATTTCTGCGGCAAGAGTCGCTCGCTCAATAAACATTTCTTCGCCTACAACGGCAAGAGTCTGCAAAAGGCTTGGAATACCAGCAGTAAGACTTAGGTCAATACGTTCATTTGTCGCAGGAATGGGCAAGCCAGCATCGCATAGAGTTAAGCTGTCCGTGTGACCGAGCGTGGCGATACGGTAGGATAGGTCTGCGTTTAGTAGTGTCGTTTTTTTCATCGTTTTTTTTCCAAAGGTTTTGGCGAATAGAAAGCCATCACTTTTCTTTCAAGTATTCTGGCTAGGTCGGAATATTTCATAAAATTTTAGCGAAACGTTTCGATGGCTAAATTTTATTGGTTTAAAAAATAAATTCAACGTGCAAAAGGCGGTTTTGTGAACTAGATCACAATATTTTTATTCGGCGGTGGATAAGTTTATTTGATGGACACAGTTGTCAATGCAAAACGATAGAAAGGGAGAGCAAAGATAGCCATAAAATAGGCAAAATAAAAGGACTCTTGCGAGTCCTTTTTTGTTTGAATTATTCGTCAAATTTACCGCTTCTATCAATACTCATCACGATAACTGCAGTGAATGAAATGACGAAAGCCATACCAAGAATCCATAATAAATAGAACATCGATTTTCTCCTTATTAGTAGGTAATGTTTTCGCCGCTTTCAATGAACTGAGCGTCAAGACGACCAGCCATTTTGTAGTACGCCCAAATGGTGTACGTAAGCAAGATAACAGTGAATACTAATGCAAAGCCAAACATTAAGGTTAATGTTAATTGGCTAGAAGTTGCATCCCAGATTAGCAAGCTATCGCCTGGGTTTGTGCTAGACGGCATAATGAATGGGAACATTGATACCGCAAAGCTGGTGATAACACCTGCTAAGGTAATTGATGAGAAGAAGAATGCCCAACCGTTACGGTTAGCTTTTGACATCGCTGTGTTACCAAGTGCGCCGATTACAACGAGTAACGGGAGAATGAATAACACAGGGTGGTTAAAGTAGTTAGCAAACCAAGCGTGAGCCTGTAGAACGACATCTTTACCTGTTGGATCAGATGGACCTGCGTGGTCAACTACACCTTCAAGCACATAACCGTTTTTGAAGTACAACCAAACGCCAGCTAACACGAATAGGATAAGGGTTAGTAACGCACCAACTTCACTGATTTTTTGGCTACGCGCACGGAGAGCGTCCACAGTTTTTAATTGCAACCAGTTTGCACCGTGAGTGATAAGCATTGTTGCGCTTAATACACCACAAAGTAATGCAAATGGGTTAAGTAATTGCCAGAAAGTACCAGTGTAGGTTGGTTTTAATAATTCATCAAAGTGGAAAGGTACACCTTGAAGTAAGTTACCAAATGCCACGCCGAATACAACGATTGGCACGAAACCACCAATGAATAAACCGATATCCCAGAATGTGCGATAAGCAGCAGAGTTCACTTTAGAGCGGTATTCAAAACCTACTGGACGGAAAAATAACGCTGCCAATACAAGAATCATCGCAATGAAGAACCCAGAGAATGATACTGAGTAAACAATTGGCCACGCCGCAAACATTGCACCACCAGCAGTTAATAACCAAACTTGGTTACCATCCCAGTGCGGTGCAATTGTGTTGATCATAATGCGTTTTTCTACTTCTTTCTTACCCGCAAAAGGTAGCAAGCTTAAAACGCCCATATCAAAGCCGTCCGTCACAGAGAAACCAATTAACAATACGATAACAAGAACCCACCAAGCAAAGCGGAGAAATTCATAATCAATCATAGTCAAACTCCTACTTATTTAGACTGTTCAAAGTGATAGCGACCTGTTTTTAATGCACTTGGACCTAGACGGCCAAATTTGAACATTAAGAAACTTTCAAACACAAGGAATAATGTGTATAAGCCACACAATAATCCGATGGAGAAATAAAGATCGCCAGCAGATAAGTTGGAGGCCGCAATATTTACAGGAAGAATGTCAAATACTGTCCACGGTTGACGACCATATTCTGCTAAGAACCAGCCACTTTCAATGGCGAACCAAGGGAGTGGTAAGCCCCAAAGTAAGCAAGTAAGCAAGAAACGGTTTTTACCAATGGTTTTACGTACTGTAGCAACGAAAGCAGAAAGGGTTAATAACAACAATAAGCCCCATACACCAAGCATTACACGGAATGCATAGAATGTTGGAAGTACGCGAGGAACAGAGTGGCGAGCTGCTTCTGCGATTTGAGCAGGTGTTGCATCCACAACATTTGGTGCATAACGTTTAAGCAATAAACCGAAACCTAAGTCTTTTTCAACGGCTTTAAATTGTGCCATTGTTTCAGGATCCACACTGCCTGTTGCTTTTTTCTCAGCTTTAAGTTTTTGAAGTAAACCGTAAGCAACCTTACCATTTTCAACACGTTTTTCATTTTGAGCGATAACTTCTTTTAAGCCCGCAAATTGTTTGTCGATTGAACGAGTAACGATAATACCTGCTAACCAAGGTACTTGAAGTTCAACGGTATTTTTTTCGAGTTTTTCATCAGGGATGATTAATACATTCCACGGTGCAGGTGCTGCTTCAGTTTCCCAAACGCCTTCCATTGCCGCTAATTTTGCAGGCTGTGCTTGACCGATGTCATAACCTGATTCATCTCCCATAAAGAATACGGAAATACTTGCAATGAAACCAAATACCGCAGCAACAGCGAAAGAACGTTTTGCAAACGGAATATCACGACCTTTAAGCAAGTAGTAAGAGCTAATGGCTAGCACGAAGAATGCTGCTGAAATGTATGCTGCACTTAATGTGTGTAAGAATTTAGTTTGGGCAACTGGGTTTAACCAAAGCTCCAAGAAGTTAGTCATTTCCATACGCATTGTTGCGAAATTGAAATGTGAACCCACTGGATGTTGCATCCAACCATTAGCTACTAAAATCCACATTGCGGATAGGTTAGAGCCAATAGCTACACAGTAAGTGGTGATAAGGTGTTTACCTTTAGAAAGGCGTTTCCAGCCGAAGAAGAATAACCCAACGAATGTGGATTCCATAAAGAACGCAAGTAACGCTTCAATGGCCAATGGCGCACCGAAAATATCACCAACGTATTGAGAATAATATGACCAGTTAGTACCAAACTGGAATTCCATTGTAATACCAGTTGTAACACCGAGAGCAAAGTTAATACCAAATAATTTACCCCAGAACTGAGTCATATCTTTATAAACTTGTTTGCCTGTGGCTACGTAGATAGTTTCCATAATTACAAGAATAAAGGACAAACCTAAAGTAAGCGGCACAAACAAAAAGTGATAAAGAGCAGTTAAAGCAAACTGCAATCTAGAGAGATCTACAATATCTAACATCTCCAACTCCTTGCAAAGTGACAAGATTTAATAGTGATTCCAACATATAACCGAGCAATCCCCCCCCAACAGCCTGAATGAACAAGCAATTAATTAAATGAATTTAGGTAGGCTAACATTTAAAAAGGATTAAATAATCCCCTCCTAACAAAATTCGAAACAGTGATATTTTACTATAAAAACACAATTTAAATACAAAAAATTCATATATTCACGCATAAAGAATCGTCAGGATTGGAGCTTTTAATCATAAAATTTGTTGTAGGGCAAAAATTTCTTAATTTACATTGGGCAAATGCTAGACAGTTCATCGTTTTTTTGTTAAATTTCGCCCACTTAACCATATGGTACGTAGGGTTCTTTAGAGTTTATGGCGTTACTGAATAATTCAGTAATGCTTTTTTAATGTAGTTGAAACGTTGAGAAACACTTAAATGAAACATTATCTAGTAAGATTATTAAAAACAACAACCGTTTTTGGAATGGTATCGTTAGGGCTTGTAACCACAGCACAAGCAGTCGATGGTGTCGTAATTCCTAAAGCTTGCCAGCAATTTTTTGCACAAGTTGATGATGTGGTGAGTCAAGCAGAACAACAGCCGGGGACACATTTAGAATTGGCTCAAATTCGAGCGGATTTAAGTGCAAGCAAAGCGGAGATTTTAAAACTCGAGCCTGCACTTCAAGCAAAAAGTTGTCACGTTGGATTAACTCGTTTAAGTCAAAACAATCAACTCGCTAGCCGAAATTCAAATTCTTAATTCTGCTTAAAGAATAAAATAAAGAAGAAATGTCTCACCGGAATTGATCTGCATCCCAAAAGTTGGACTAAACAATCAACTAATTAAGGTGCAGATTTTTTATGACCAAATACACTTCAAAAAACAAGTGATAGCGTTTTATCTTAACAATGGTAAAAATCGCTCGCTTACTAGGTACTATTTCCAACTTAAAAACAACGTTAGCACAGTGGGTTCCTCAATATAATTACTTTGGTATCAATGAGTTAGCCGTTTCTCACAGAAAACAAAACTATTCACTCGCATTTAAATTAGAGATCGTTCAAGCTGTTAAAACAGGGCGATTTTCTATTCGGCAATCTGCACTTTATTTTGGAATACCCTAAAATGCCACCGCCGCCTAAAACGGAAGAATAACGCTTACGTTATCGAATAATTAATGGAAGTTAAGGCATTGATAAAAAATATTAAATTGAATATTCCAATGTTCTTTCTTATATTATTCGCTCATTAACTCTTTTAAGGTACCTATGAAAAAACTGATTCAATCTGCGGCATTGATTACCGTGTCCGCAACGCTCATTGCTTGCACGAACTACAAAGCTTTCGCACAAAAATACCCATCTCACGTGCTTGAAACCCAACAAGGAATGACAAAAGCTGAAATTATTAAACTGTGGGGGCGTGAGCCGAATGAAATGGAAATTCGACGTAATGGCGATCTTTACACTTATATTTTTGGTACTGGCGATCGAATAAAAACTATCGGTATTTGTTTTTCGCCTAAGACTGGGCTGGTGGATGCGACGACAATTATTGATAAAAAACGTCGTATTTCGTCCTTTAAACTTTGCCGTTAAAAGTAAAATGCCATCTGTGAAAATGATCTGCACCCCAAAAGTTGGACTAACCAGTCAACTAATTAAGGTGCAGAT
>JAHHQZ010000028.1 GCA_020026075.1 Actinobacillus sp.
TGCTCTACCTACTGAGCTAAGTCGGCGTTGTCGTAAGCAAGTGCGGCGTATTATATTTAAATTTTGCCCCCTGACAAGGTCTTTTTTACATTTTTTTTAGTTTTTCTCATTGTTCGATCGATAAATAACCGAAGTGCTGTTTTTTTAGTAAATATTCCGGCCTAGGGTGGTATTTTATCGCCTTTTTTATGGCGATTTTTAAGGATAAACGGTATATTTGTACTTTCATTTTTTCTAAAAATACTATTTATACCGTGAATTTTTCCCAAAAAATGGCAGAAACTGCCAACGAACTTACCCCTTTTTTAACATTTAATCGTGAACAATGGGCCAAATTGCGCAATTCTGTGCCTTTAACTTTAACGGAAAATGACCTAAAACCACTCATTGGTTTCAATGATGCCCTTTCTTTAGAGGAAGTTCAGACTATTTATTTACCGCTGATTCGCTTACTACACTATTATTTTGAAGAAAACCTACGTCGCCGAGCGGTTTTAAATCGCTTTCTTAATATCGAACAGCCACCTGTCCCCTACATTATTAGTATTGCTGGCAGTGTTGCAGTGGGGAAAAGCACAACCGCTCGCTTGTTGCAAAATTTACTTGCCAATGCACCAACCCATAAAAAGGTGGATTTAATTACTACAGATGGCTTTCTTTATCCTTTGCGAACACTACAAGAAAAAAACATTTTGCATAAAAAAGGCTTTCCTATTTCTTATGATACGGAAAAGCTGTTGCAATTTTTAGCGGATATCAAGTCTGCTAAGCCAAATGTGCATGCCCCTATTTATTCACACTTAACCTATGACATTATTCCCGATCAATTCGAAACTATTGATGCACCAGATATTTTAATTTTAGAAGGCTTAAACGTACTGCAAACCTCCAA
This sequence comes from Actinobacillus sp., assembly GCA_020026075.1. Lineage (GTDB taxonomy): Bacteria > Pseudomonadota > Gammaproteobacteria > Enterobacterales > Pasteurellaceae > Actinobacillus_C. Next base: position 893 of record JAHHQZ010000028.1, read on the forward strand.
TAGTGCTAGCACTTTGTTTGTTTCTGACTTTGTAGATTTTTCTATTTATGTCGACGCCGATGAAAGTTTGTTGAAAGAATGGTACATCGAACGTTTTCTAAAATTCCGCCAAAGTGCATTTTCTGATCCAAATTCTTATTTTAAAGGCTATGCAGCACTGCCTGAGGACGAGGCTATTCGCACAGCGGAACAAATTTGGGACGACATCAATGGTCGTAATCTCAAAGAAAATATTCTTCCCACACGAGAACGAGCCAACTTAATTCTTACAAAAGGCAGAAACCATTTATTTGAGCAAATAAAACTGCGTAAATAATCCCTTTATCAATGAGACGTTAAAGCGTATAATCTCGCCGTTTTTTTGAATTAATCTTAAACAATTTTTAACTATTACAGAGGAATCAATGGCTAAAGAAGACTGCATTGAAATGCAAGGTACCATTTTAGAAACCCTACCAAACACAATGTTTCGTGTGGAATTAGAAAACGGACACGTGGTTACTGCTCACATTTCTGGAAAAATGCGTAAAAACTATATCCGTATTTTAACTGGCGACAAAGTAACCGTAGAAATGACCCCTTACGATTTAAGCAAGGGCCGCATTATTTTCCGTAGTCGCTAATCGCTCAATCTCCCCAATCACTGATTGGGGGACTTTTTGTGCAAAATTTCTTTAAAAATTCCAGCCTGCCTATTTTTCTTTTTAAAACTCACTACATTCACTCATTTTTATGAGTGTTTCTGCTCATCTAATTTGAAGTAGATCACATTTTTAACATAAAATTTAAAATTTGTGTGACGCCGATCAAATTTTGAAATATCCCTGATTGAAAGCATTTACAAGTAGCGTATAGTTTCTTGCGGATTTCTTCATTTTCAATCATCAAGGAGTAAATTATGAGTCCTTATATGGCTGAGTTTGTCAGTACTGCATTATTAATCTTACTGGGGAACGGTGTGGTAGCTGGCTGTGTTCTGAAAGAAACAAAAACTGGTGGCGGTAACTGGATGGTCATAACAACGGGTTGGGCATTTGCTGTGTTTGTAGGCGTTGTAGTGGCAGGGCCAATTTCAGGTGCCCATATAAACCCTGCGGTTACCATAGGATTAGCAACTGCGGGCTTGTTCCCGTGGGTAGATGTGTTACCGTACATTTTAATGCAGTTCTTAGGTGCAATGTTGGGGGCATCATTGGTTTACTGGTTCTACTATGATCATTTCAAAATCACTGATGATGCGGGTTTAAAACGTGCATGTTTTGCCACTGAGCCAGCCATTCGCAATTATAAAATAAACTATATGAATGAAATTATTGGCACTTTTGTATTGATGTTCGTCATTTTCTATATCGCAGGCGATGCGCACATCACATTGCCAAATACGACACAAGCAACCCCAATCGGCTTAGGCTCTATCGGCGCGTTACCTGTGGCAATTTTAGTGTGGGTGGTTGGTTTAAGTCTCGGTAGTACAACAGGTTATGCGATTAACCCTGCTCGTGATGGCGGTCCGCGTATTGTGTTGACTTTACTGAGCAAATGCGTTGGTGCTAAACCAGACTGGGCATACGGTTGGATTCCTCTAACTGCACCAATTGTTGGTGCCTTAATTGCTGCGGCTTTATTCTTGTGGCTTAAAATTTAGTTAATCCGCAACAAATAAAAAGGTATAAAAAAGGCAGGTCGGAATATTTTAAAAAATTCCGACCTGCCTTTTTGTTCATTAGTAAGGCTTAAATTTTACACGCTCCACCAGCACAATCATCCACATCATCTTGGTCATCATCTGCGCCATCACGAGTGTTTTGGTAATACAGAGTTTTCAAACCATATTTATAAGCCACTAATAAATCACTTAACAAACGTTTCATCGGTACTTTATCGCCTTCAAAACGTTTTGGATCATAGTTTGTATTCGCTGAAATCGCTTGATCCACAAATTTCTGCATAATCGCAACAAGGTGCAAATAGCCGTCATTATTTGGAATATCCCACAACAGCTCGTATTGCTCGCCGAGATTATCGTAATCTGGCACGACTTGTTTCAAAATGCCGTCTTTAGAGGCTTTCACACTCACGTGACCACGTGGCGGTTCAATGCCGTTGGTTGCATTGGAAATTTGCGATGAGGTTTCTGATGGCATAAGCGCCGTTAAGGTAGAATTACGCAAACCGTAACGAACAATGTTCTGACGCAAGGTTTCCCAGTCGTAATGCAGTGGCTCTTGCGTGAGTTCATCAACGGATTTTTTGTAGGTGTCAATCGGTAAAATCCCTTGCGAATAAGTTGTTTCATTAAAGTATTCGCACGCCCCTTGCTCTTTAGCTAAATTCATTGAGGCTTTTAGCAAGTAATACTGAATCGCCTCAAAGGTACGATGGGTTAAATCGTTAGCACTACCATCTGAATAACGCACGCCATTTTTCGCTAAATAATATGCAAAATTGATAACCCCAATACCGAGCGGACGGCGTTTTAGCGAGCTATTTTCCGCCGCTTTAACAGGATAATCTTGATAATCCAACAAACCGTCTAACGCACGCACGGCTAAATCAGCCAATTCATCTAATTCGTCTAAATTTTCCAGTGCACCTAAATTAAAGGCAGACAACGTGCAAAGGGCAATTTCGCCATTTTCATCGTGGAAATGTTGCAGTGGCTTGGTTGGCAATGCCACTTCCAAACATAAATTAGACTGACGAATCGGCGCTACTTTTGGATCAAATGGCGAATGCGTGTTACAGTGATCCACGTTTTGAATATAAATTCGCCCTGTTGACGCACGTTCTTGCATGAGTAAAGAGAACAATTCCACCGCTTTAACTTGACGTTTACGAATCGCAGAATCTTGTTCGTACTGTTGGTATAAGCGTTCAAATTCCGCTTGATCAGCGAAGAAGGCCTCGTAAAGCCCTGGCACATCAGATGGACTAAATAAAGTAATGGACTGCCCTTTAATAAGACGTTGATACATTAATTTATTAAGTTGCACACCATAATCCATATGACGCACACGGTTGTCTTCCACGCCACGGTTATTTTTTAGAACCAATAAACTTTCCACTTCTAAATGCCAAAACGGATAATAAACCGTTGCAGCACCGCCACGTACGCCACCTTGTGAACAAGATTTCACTGCGCTTTGGAATAATTTATAAAATGGAATACAGCCCGTATGGAAAGCCTCACCGCCACGAATGGAGCTACCTAATGCACGAATCGCCCCTGCGTTAATCCCAATGCCAGCACGCTGTGAAACGTATTTCACGATACTTGATGTAGTAGCGTTGATGGAATCTAAACTATCAGCACATTCAATCAGTACACAAGAACTAAACTGGCGAGTTGGTGTACGCACCCCTGACATAATCGGTGTAGGCAGGGAAATTTTGAAAGTTGAGGTAGCGTCATAAAAACGTTTCACATAATCCAAGCGTGTAGCTTTTGGATAATGTGCGAACAAGCAAGCTGCCACCAGTACATATAAAAATTGTGCAGATTCATAAATTTCACCTTTCACACGATCTTGTACTAAATATTTGCCCTCAAGCTGTTTAACTGCGGCGTAAGAGAAAGCTAAATCACGGTCGTGATCAAGAAAATCCTGCATTTGCTGCCATTCATCGGTACTGTAATCCGTCAACAATGCTTTATCGTATTTGCCCATCGCCACTAATCTTTTTACATGTTCATATAAATTTGGTGGCTCAAACTGCCCAAAGGCTTTTTTACGCAAGTTAAACACAGCTAAGCGTGCGGCAAGATACTGATAATCGGGGCTTTCTTTGCTGATTAAATCTGCTGCCGCTTTAATGATGGTTTCATGAATATCTGAGGTGCGAATGCCCTCATAAAATTGAATGCGTGAACGTAACTCTACTTGGGAAACCGACACGTTATCCAGCCCTTCCGCTGCCCAAGTGATCACTTTGTGAATTTTATCAAGGTTGATTACTTCCTGACGTCCGTCACGCTTGGTGACCATAAGAGCCTTATTCATAGAGTCGCTTCCGTAGATAATAGTAAAAAATAAGAAAGACGACTGTAAACAGCCGTCTAAATATTGAAAAGGCGTATAGGATAATCGCTAAGAAGTGAAAAATCAATTACCCCTCAAGCCCCTTGTAGGGCAAATTTAACTGTTTTACACAGTATTCCCTTGCCATACTTGCCATCACAGGGAACGAAAAAATTTCTAAAAAAATTCCGGCCTACTGCCAATTTTTATTTTTGGAAGTATGCCCCAAACCTGGATTGAAACCGTTGGTTGGATCGAGGTCGTGATAGAATTTTTTCAGTGCAGGTTTTGCATCATACAAATGCCCTACATTATGCTCGGCGGGATATTGCGCCCCACGTTCGTCTAACAATTTAAGCATCGCCTCTTCCAATTTATGCCCATCTACACCAGGTTTTAAGATGTAATCTTGGTGAAACACGTGGCACATAAAATGACCGTAGTACAATTTATGCAAGATTTTATCATCTATTTCTGGCGGTAATTTTTCAAACCAGTCTTTATCATTACGGCGTAAGGCAATGTCTAAGGCCACCAGCTCGCCCACGTCTTTCTCGTGCACATTGTGGTAGCGAATTGCAGCAGATGCGACAGCGAAACGATGCAACATTGCCGCTTGTGATTCTTTTGCATCGCACTCAAAGAAATCACCACGCTGTTTATCCTTAAAAAATTCTTGCAAATATTCCCGCGTAGGCTCAATGAGATCGCCGCCCACTTTTAGGATTAAATGATGATCATATTTTTTGTGGAACGCTGTCATTTTTTCTGGCAACTGTTCTGGAATCAATTTCGACATCACCTGCATAAATTTATCGCTGAAATGGCGTGGCATAAACGGAATACGCTCAGCAACGCGATCGGCTTTCGCTTTCAAAGCGAATAATTTTGGCAGCCATTTGGTTCCCATCGTTTTAATTACCCAGAAAGTATCTTTGCCGTAGGTTGTCGCCAAATCATAGGCATCACGGTGAATGTATTCTCCAGAAATTGGCAAGCCATCAAATGCGGTCAACATCGTGCGACGCACTTCATTTAAGGTTTGAATATCGTTCGTACCAATGTAGAACACCGCCGTTTCTTTATCCATTGGGAAGGTATCCAAGCGTACGGCAAATACCGCAAGCTTACCTGCGCAGCCTGATGCTTCAAAATGGCGAGCAGGATCCGCATTAAAACGTGCAGGCGTATTTGCATCCACTTCTCGCACGTGCTGGCAATAATCGTGATCCGATCCTTTACCGCAGTTGGTTTCAACATCATTTAGGTTGTAACGTTTGTTTTGTAAATTCGTGAGAATTTCTTCTGGCGTGTTGCCTAAATGAATGCCGAGATGGTTTTTCAAAACGAGCTGACCATTCTCATCAATTTGGGCAAACAACGCCATTTCCGTGTAAGCAGGTCCACGTTGCACCAACGCACCACCAGAGTTATTACACACGCCACCCACTACAGATGCACCAATACAAGATGAGCCAATCACGGAATGAGGTTCACGGTGCAACGGACGCAAAATATCTTCTAATTCATACAAAGTTGCCCCAGCCAAACACACGACCTGTGTATTTTTTTCAATAAGCTGAATGCCGTTTAAAAGCAATGTGTTGATGATAACAATATCACGGTCGTAATCGTTGCCATCTGGCGTGGAGCCACCTGTTAAGCCTGTATTGGCGGACTGTGAAATGACAATCACGTCATCTTTCACGCAAGCCTCTAAGACTTTCCAGTATTCCAATAAGGTTTTGGGTTTTACCACCGCAATGGCTTTCCCTTCACCGAATCGATACCCTTTGCGGTAAAACAAGGTTTTACGGGGATCGGTTAAAATAAAATCTTTTCCAACAATGTCTGTTAATGTCGTAATCAACGCTGAATGGTTCATCTCTTCTCCCTAAGTTATTTATTTAAATGAGGCGTTACCACGTTTTCAATTTTCGAGCGATAAAACTCAATGCTGTCCAGCTCATCTCTTGATAATTTCCCTGTTTTAAACAATGCTTGTGTCGATTGTTGCAGAGCATTCAACGCCTGTTGCATTACAGCGCTTGGGTCGGCAGCTGGCATTGCTTGGCTACCATAGCCTGCTGGCGCAGAGTTGCCATTGTGATCCGTCAAAGCTTGGCTAAGTAGATAACCACCAGCAACCCCTGCTGCACCGCTTAATAAATTTGAACGTAAATTGCTTTGTGTGGCACTTTGGGTAGCCGTGCGATTATTGTTGCTCGTGTTGCTGTACTGGCTTTGGTAATTGCGACTATTTGCCGAATTGTACTGGCTAGATGAGGAATAAGCGCTATTCGTTTGTGTGCGAGCAGGCAAATAGCGTTTTGAATAGCTTGATGAGTAACGCTTACTGGAAGCGTAACGTTTCGCCATTGATGGCTGGGAAACGGCAAGAAAAGTGGCCGCTAAAACCCCAGCTAACATTGTTTTTGTCAATTTGTTCATAAGTTCCTGTCCTTAAATGATCATTTTTTCTAAAAAAATTCCGACCTAAGAAAAAACCCCCTGCTTTCTAAAAAACAAGGGGTTTTCGTTTAGCAAGGCTTAGTCAGCAATATTTTTGTTTAACAATTTCGCTAAATCAGCCGTTGCCTCGTCAGCAACGCTAATGATTTCAGCCTCTTCCACTACTGGGCTTTGGCGAATAGCATTATCAATTTCCGCATTGACCACTTCACGGTCTAAGCGTTTATTTTTGTGATACGCAAAACCAGTACCCGCTGGAATTAAGCGACCAACGATAACGTTTTCTTTAAGACCACGTAATTCATCACGTTTACCCGCAACTGCCGCTTCGGTAAGCACACGTGTGGTTTCTTGGAATGATGCCGCAGAAATAAAGGATTCTGTTGCCAATGATGCTTTGGTAATACCGAGTAATTCACGTTGGAACTCAACTGGTGGTTTACCTTCGGCGATACGTTGGCGGTTAACGATTTTCACACGAGCCACTTCTTCTTGTGCCCCTTCGAGGAACTCTGAATCGTAAGCGTTGGTGATCGTGCATTTACGTAGCATTTGGCGTACGATAACTTCAATATGTTTATCGTTAATTTTTACCCCTTGTAAGCGATAAACTTCTTGTACTTCGTTGACGATATATTCAGTTACTGCGTGTACACCACGTAAACGTAAGATGTCGTGTGGCATTTCCGCACCATCGGAGATCAAGTCGCCTTTTTCTACCATTTCGCCTTCAAATACGTTGAGCTGACGCCATTTTGGAATCATTTCTTCGTAAGTTTCGCCTTCGACTGGGGTGATGAGTAAGCGACGTTTACCTTTGGTTTCTTTACCGAATGACACGATACCTGAGATTTCTGCCAAAATTGCAGGTTCTTTCGGTTTGCGTGCTTCAAATAAGTCGGCAACACGCGGCAAACCACCAGTAATATCTTTGGTTCCCACGGACTCTTGTGGAATACGTGCTAAGGATTCACCCACAGATACTTGTGCACCGTCATCTAAGGTTACAATGGCTTTACCTGGTAAGAAGTACTGTGCTGGTATGTCTGTACCTGGAATTAAGATGTCGTTACCTTGTGCATCAACTAATTTGATTGCTGGGCGTAAATCTTTACCCGCTGTGGTACGTTCACCCACATCTTGAACCACGATTGAAGATAAACCTGTTAAGTCATCCGTTTGACGAGTAACAGTTAAACCATCAATGATGTCCACGAATTTCGCAAAACCACTTACTTCAGTGATAACTGGCATTGTATGTGGATCCCAGTTTGCAACTACTTCACCAGCGTCAACTTCAGCACCTTCGCCTTTGTTCAAAATCGCACCATAAGGTAATTTATAGTGTTCTTTCGTACGACCAAACGTATCCATAACTGTTAATTCAGTATTACGAGAGGTGAGTACAAGTTTGCCATCTTTGTTGGTTACAAATTTCGCACCTGTTAAATGTAACGTACCAGTATTTTTCACTTGAACGCTAGATTCTTTCGCTGCCGCAGATGCCGCACCACCAATGTGGAATGTACGCATTGTTAACTGTGTACCTGGTTCACCGATAGATTGTGCAGCAATAACACCAACCGCTTCACCTTGATTGATTAAGTGACCACGTGCTAAGTCACGACCGTAACATTTCGCACAAACACCAAAATCAGTTTCACAAGTTACAACAGAGCGTACTTTGATGCTATCTACAGAGTTTTCATCAATAACATCACAAAGTTTTTCATCCACTAATGTATTACGTGGAATAAGCACTTCGTTTGTACCTGGTTTTAATACATCTTCTGCAACCACACGACCTAATACGCGATCACGCAATGGTTCTTTAACATCACCACCTTCGATTAATGGCATCATCACGATACCTTCGTGCGTACCACAGTCTTCTTCGATAATGACAAGATCTTGTGCCACGTCAACTAAACGACGAGTTAAGTAACCTGAGTTCGCTGTTTTAAGTGCCGTATCTGCCAAACCTTTACGTGCACCGTGAGTAGAAATAAAGTACTGAAGTACGTTTAGCCCTTCACGGAAGTTTGCGGTAATCGGAGTTTCGATGATTGAGCCATCTGGACGAGCCATCAAACCACGCATACCCGCAAGCTGACGAATCTGTGTGGCACTACCACGCGCCCCAGAATCTGCCATCATAAAGATGCTGTTGAAAGAGGCTTGTTTTTCTGGCTGACCTTCCTTGTTGATAACTTCTTCTGTGGAAAGGTTTTCCATCATCGCTTTACCAACACGTTCATTTGCGGTTGACCAAATATCGATCACTTTATTGTAACGTTCACCTGCGGTTACCAAACCTGATTGGAACTGCTCTTGAATTTCAGCAACCAAAGCTTCTGCTTCAGCGATAATTTCATATTTCTTCGCTGGAATTTCCATATCGTCAATACCAACAGAAGAACCTGAACGTGCCGCATACGCAAAACCAGTGTACATAATGTGATCTGCAAACATTACACTATCTTTCATACCAAGACGACGGTAACTTGCATTGATCAAGCGTGAAATCGCTTTTTTCGTTAATGGCTGATTAAACAATTCAAACGGCATACCTTTTGGTGCGATCATCCATAAAATGGCACGACCAATGGTGGTATCCACTAAATGCGTGTGTGGTTCATATTCATTGGCATCGTTTTTGATCCATTCAGTAATACGAACTTTCACACGTGCATGTAGATCTGCTTTACCTGTTGCGTATGCTTTTTCTGCTTCACGTGGATCTTGCAATACCATTCCTTCACCTTTGGCATTGATTTTCTCACGTGTCATATAGTAAAGCCCTAATACCACGTCTTGTGACGGCACAATAATCGGCTCACCGTTCGCTGGTGATAAAATATTGTTGGTTGACATCATCAAGGCACGTGCTTCAAGTTGTGCTTCAAGGGTCAATGGTACGTGTACCGCCATTTGGTCACCATCGAAGTCCGCATTGAACGCCGCACATACGAGTGGGTGTAACTGAATCGCTTTACCTTCAATTAGAATCGGTTCGAATGCTTGAATACCCAAACGGTGCAATGTCGGCGCACGGTTGAGCATAATTGGGTGTTCGCGAATAACTTCCGCTAAAATATCCCAAACAATCGCATCTTCACGTTCAACCATTTTCTTCGCAGCTTTAATGGTTGATGCATAACCACGACTTTCTAATTTTGCATAAATAAATGGACGGAATAATTCCAACGCCATTTTTTTCGGCAAACCACATTGATGTAAACGTAGGTATGGACCAACGGTAATTACAGAACGACCAGAATAGTCAACACGTTTACCAAGAAGGTTTTGACGGAAACGACCTTGTTTACCTTTGATCATATCAGCCAAAGATTTTAATGGACGACGGTTAGAACCTGTAATAGCACGACCACGACGACCATTATCTAATAACGCATCCACAGATTCTTGCAACATACGTTTTTCGTTACGTACGATAATGTCAGGTGCGATAAGATCCAATAAACGTTTTAAACGGTTATTACGGTTGATCACTCGGCGATACAAATCGTTTAAGTCAGATGTTGCAAAACGTCCGCCATCAAGTGGCACCAATGGACGTAAATCTGGTGGTAATACTGGTAATACGGTTAGCACCATCCATTCTGGTTTATTGCCAGAATGAATAAAGGATTCAATGAGTTTTAAACGTTTTGTGATTTTTTTACGTTTGGTTTCAGAGTTAGTTTCTTGTAATTCTTCACGTAATTTTTCACATTCTAGCTCTAAATCCAATCCTCGTAACAAATCTTGAATGGCTTCCGCCCCCATTTTGGCTTCAAATTCATCACCAAAACGTTCTTCTGCTTCAAAATATTGTTCTTCGGTTAATAACTGACCTTTTTCTAAGTCTGTCATACCCGCTTCTGTTACGATAAAAGATTCAAAATATAAAACACGTTCAATATCACGCAATGGCATATCTAACAATAAACCAATACGGGACGGTAATGATTTCAAGAACCAAATATGTGCTACAGGTGAAGCTAACTCAATATGCCCCATACGTTCACGACGTACTTTTGATTGCGTAACTTCAACGCCACATTTTTCACAAATAACACCACGATGTTTTAAACGTTTATATTTGCCACATAAACATTCGTAATCTTTTACTGGCCCAAAAATACGCGCACAGAAAAGACCATCACGTTCTGGTTTGAACGTACGGTAGTTAATGGTTTCAGGTTTTTTTACTTCACCATATGACCATGAACGGATCATATCTGGCGAGGCCAAACCGATTTTAATCACATCAAAATCTTCGCTAGTTTTTGACTGTGTTTTTAATAGCTTTGCTAAGTCTTTCACTTATCTTGCTCCTATCGGAGTTAAACTTATTCAAGTGTGGCATTACGCCACACTTGGGCTAAAACGTGTTATTACGCGTTGTCTTCTTCTAAGTCGATATTGATACCGAGTGAGCGAATTTCTTTCATAATTACATTGAAAGATTCCGGCGTACCTGGATCCATTTGTTGTGAACCTGCCACAATGTTTTTATACATTTTGGTTCGACCGTTCACGTCATCGGATTTCACGGTTAACATTTCTTGTAGGGTGTAGGCAGCACCGTATGCTTCTAATGCCCAAACTTCCATTTCACCGAAACGCTGACCACCGAATTGTGCTTTACCACCCAATGGTTGTTGGGTAACCAAGCTATAAGAACCCGTAGAACGTGCGTGCATTTTGTCATCAACTAAGTGGTTCAATTTGAGCATATACATATAACCTACGGTTACTGGACGCTCAAATTTTTCACCTGTACGACCATCGTAAAGCGTAATTTGACCAGAGGTTGGTAAGTCACCTAATTCAAGCAATGCTTTGATTTCTTTCTCATCTGCACCATCAAATACAGGGGTCGCAACTGGCAAACCTTTACGTAGATTTTGTGCTAGACGCATCACTTCGTCATCAGTAAAGGTGTTCAAATCAACTTTTTGTTCACAAGCACCAAGATCGTAAGCTTTTTGCATATAAGCACGTAATTTCTCAACGCCTTGTTTTTGCTTGATCATTGCATTGATCTTATCGCCAATACCTTTCGCCGCTAAACCTAAATGGGTTTCAAGAATCTGACCAATATTCATACGAGATGGTACGCCCAATGGGTTCAATACGATATCCACTGGCTGACCATTTTCATCGTATGGCATATCTTCAACTGGGTTGATTTTTGAGATAACCCCTTTGTTACCGTGACGACCCGCCATTTTATCACCCGGTTGGATGCGGCGTTTTACTGCAAGGTAAACTTTAACAACTTTCAGAACACCTGGTGCTAAATCATCACCTTGAATGATTTTGTTACGTGCAACGGCAAGTTTTTCATTAAAGTCTTTTTGCAATTCTTCGTACTGTTCCGCAAGCTGTTCAAGCTGAGTTTGTTTTTCTTCATCAGACAAGGTTTGCTCTAACCATTGCTGACGACTTAACCCTGCTAAAGCTTTTTCGGTTAGGCCGGAATTTACCAATAAATTTTTAACACGTGCAAAGAGACCTGCTTCTAAGATCTCTAACTCTTCCATAAGATCTTTTTTCGCTTCTTTAAGCTGCATTTCTTCGATCTCAAGGGCACGTTTATCTTTTTCAACGCCATCACGTGTAAAGACTTGTACGTCAATAACGGTACCAGTCACGCTGTTTGGCACACGCAATGAAGAATCTTTCACATCAGAGGCTTTTTCGCCGAAGATGGCACGTAATAATTTTTCTTCTGGTGTTAGCTGCGTTTCACCTTTTGGCGTCACTTTACCCACAAGAATATCACCGCCTTTCACTTCAGCACCGATGTAAACAATACCAGATTCATCCAATTTGCTTAATGCTGCTTCACCCACATTTGGGATATCTGCGGTGATTTCTTCAGCACCAAGTTTGGTATCACGAGCCACGCAAGAAAGTTCTTGAATGTGAATTGTAGTGAAACGATCTTCTTGAACCACACGTTCAGACACTAACATTGAGTCTTCAAAGTTATAACCATTCCAAGGCATAAACGCTACGCGCATATTTTGACCAAGTGCTAATTCACCTAAGTCTGTTGATGGACCATCGGCTAGAATTTCACCACGTTCAACAGGCTCACCTAGTTTCACGCAAGGAATTTGGTTAATACAGGTATTTTGGTTAGAGCGTGTGTATTTGATTAAATTGTAAATATCAATACCCGCTTCACCTGCAACGGTTTCATCTTCGTTTACTTTCACAACGATACGTGAGGCATCAACAGATTGAATAGTACCACCACGTTTTGCAACAATCGCAACACCAGAGTCGAGAGCTACTGGTTTTTCCATACCAGTACCGACTAATGGTTTATCTGCACGCAATGTTGGAACAGCCTGACGTTGCATGTTTGCACCCATTAAGGCACGGTTCGCATCATCGTGTTCTAGGAATGGAATCAATGCTGCGGCAACGGACACGACTTGTTGTGTGGAAACGTCCATATACTGAATATCTTCTGGGCGATATAAACCAGATTCACCTTTTTCACCACGTGCGGTAACAAAGGCATCAGTAAAGCGGAAATCGTCATCGAGGTTTGAGTTTGCCTGTGCGATAACGTATTTACCTTCTTCAATAGCAGATAAATATTCAATTTCTTCGGTTACTTGACCATCAACAACTTTACGATAAGGTGTTTCTAAGAAACCATAATCGTTTGTACGAGCGTATACGGAAAGTGAGTTAATCAAACCGATGTTTGGACCTTCAGGGGTTTCGATTGGACACACACGACCGTAGTGGGTTGCGTGTACATCTCGAACTTCAAAACCAGCACGTTCACGGGTCAAACCACCTGGACCAAGTGCAGAAATACGACGTTTGTGTGTCACTTCTGACAATGGGTTGTTTTGATCCATAAATTGTGAAAGCTGTGAAGAACCAAAGAATTCTTTTACGGCAGCGGAAATTGGTTTTGCGTTAATTAAATCTTGTGGCGTTACAGAATCAAGATCGCCTAAAGATAAGCGTTCTTTTACCGCACGTTCAACACGCACTAAACCGATACGGAATTGGTTTTCAGCCATTTCGCCCACAGAACGAATACGGCGGTTACCCAAGTGATCGATATCATCCACTTCACCATTACCATTACGGATAGCGATGAGTTTTTTCATTACAAGAACGATATCTTCTTTACTTAATACGCCGCTACCTGTTTCACCTTCAATGCCAAGAGAGCGATTGAACTTCATTCGACCCACTGCTGATAAATCATAACGATCTGGTGAGAAGAATAGGTTTTCAAATAAGGTTTCTGCCGCTTCTTTTGTTGGCGGTTCACCTGGACGCATCATACGATAAATTTCAACCAATGCACTTAAACGATCGTAAGATGGATCAATGCGTAAAGTATCTGAAATATACGCACCCGCATCTAAATCATTCGTGAATAAGGTTTCAATGTGTTTGTAGCCTGCTTGACTTAATTCCGCTAAATTTTCCAGCGTAAGCTCTTGGTTCGCAGCACAGATCACTTCACCAGTATCTGTATTGATATATTCTTTCGCTGCTACTTTTCCAACAATATATTCTGGCGGTACTTCAACTTCCGTAATGTTATCTTTGCTTAACGCTTTGATGTTGCGAGCAGTAATGCGGCGACCACGTTCAACATAAACCTTGCCATTAGCTTCAATATCAAAAGATGCAGTTTCACCACGTAAGCGTTCTGGAACTAATTTCATCATCAATTTATTGCCTTCGATGATGTAGTCCACTTTCTCAAAGAACATATTGAGAATTTCTTCAGTGGTAAAACCTAATGCACGGAGAATAATAGTCGCAGGTAATTTACGACGACGGTCAATACGCGCAAATAAGTTATCTTTTGGATCAAACTCGAAGTCTAACCAAGAGCCACGGTATGGGATTACACGGGCGTTAAATAATACTTTACCTGATGAGTGTGTTTTACCACGATCACTATCAAAGAATACGCCAGGGCTACGATGTAATTGTGAAACAACCACACGCTCGGTACCATTGATAACAAAAGTACCGTTATCCGTCATTAACGGGATTTCTCCCATATATACTTCTTGTTCTTTAATATCTTTAACGACGGCACCTGGTGCGGCATCACGATCATAACTTACTAGACGAAGCTTAACGCGTAATGGTGCAGAATACGTTGTACCACGAATTTGACATTCACGAACATCAAATACTGGTTGACCTAATTGATAGCTAACATATTGAAGTTCTGTATAATTATTATTGCTTGCAATAGGAAATACAGAACGGAATGCTGCTTCTAGACCTTGTTGACCTTCAGGATCTCTTCGAATAAATTTTTCGAAGGAATCAAGCTGAATAGTTAATAAATAAGGGACGTGTAAAACTTGTGGACGTTTACCAAAGTTTTTACGAATACGTTTTTTCTCGGTATATGAGTAAACCATAGGGTTCCTCTGCTTATTGTTCAGTGACCCAACTACCAATTTAATTAGTAGCAATGATTGCCGTTAAAATGACCGCACTCTGAACCTTACTTCTCTAGTGGGTGGACTCTTAAATTTCATTATTTATTCAATAGCAAAATTATAAAATTTAAGGAAAACAGGAAAAATAACGGTAAATCTAACCTGCTTTGAACAGTGTTTTTGAATAGCACAAAATGGCTGATGGTTAAACCACCAGCCATTCGGCCTAAAACAAGGCGTAGTTCAAATAAAATTATTTGATTTCTACTTTAGCGCCTGCTTCTTCTAAAGCTTTTTGTAATTCTTCAGCTTCAGGTTTAGAGATACCTTCTTTTAAGGTAGCTGGTGCAGATTCAACTAAGTCTTTAGCTTCTTTTAAGCCTAAACCAGTTGCAGCACGTACTGCTTTGATAGTTGCAACTTTGTTTGAACCTGCTGCTGCAAGGATTACATCAAACTCAGTTTTTTCTTCTACAGCTTCAGCTGGACCTGCAACTGCAACAGCAGCAGCGGCAGCAGAAACACCAAATTTTTCTTCCATCGCTGCAATTAATTCAACGATTTCGGTTACAGATTTTGAAGCGATTGCTTCAATGATTTGTTCATTAGTTAAAGACATAACAATCAATTCCTAAGTAAATAAATTTAATTCATTAAAGAAGATAAGCACCAATTAAGCTGCTTCTTCCATTTTGTCGCGTAATGCCGCCAAAGTGCGAACAAGTTTACCTGCCGCAGCTTCTTTCATAGTTGCCATTAGACGTGCAATTGCTTCATCGTAAGTTGGTAATGTTGCTAAGAATTCAACATCACGAACTTCACCTTCAAAGGCTGCACCTTTAATTTCAAACTTACCGTTTGCTTTTGCAAAATCTTTGAACAAGCGTGCAGCTGCACCTGGATGTTCATTAGAAAAAGCGATAAGTGTTGGACCTACGAACGTATCAGTTAAACATTCAAACTCAGTGCCAGCTACCGCACGACGTAATAAAGTATTACGAACGATACGCATAGTAACACCAGCTTCACGAGCACTTTTACGTAATTCAGTCATTTTATCTACTGTAACACCACGAGAGTCTGCGATAACAGCAGAAAGGGCACCTTTGGCTGCTTCATTTACTTCTGCAACAATTGCTTGTTTGTCTTGAAGATTTAATGCCATTGGCTTTTAGCTCCTGAATACACTCCGATTTCTCGGAATAATAATTCCTAGTAGATTTAACAAATAGTTAAGCACTAGGGCGAATTCGGTGCACAGAAGCAAGAAAAATTCTTATTCTGCATCACCATCTACGTAGGATTATTAAGAGTTTCCTCCCCTACGGTCTTGGACGGGGCTTGATTTATATGGTCAAGCACCAACCAGAAATACTTTGATAAAGTAAAATCAAAGGTGTCTATAATACTCGCTATAAACGCCTTTGTAAAGCAAAAGTATAACTTACAGGCTATTTTGGTCGATTTCGACGCCAGCACCTTGTGTTGTAGAAAGGCTAACTTTCTTGATATACACACCTTTTGCTGTTGAAGGTTTAGCTTTATTCAATGCTGCAAGTAATGCTTGAAGGTTTTCTTTAAGCTGTTCTTCAGTGAAAGTTGCCTTACCAATGGTGGTATGAATAATACCATTTTTATCATTACGGTAACGAACCTGACCAGATTTAGCGTTTTTAACAGCTTCGGCAACATTAGGTGTTACAGTACCAACTTTTGGATTCGGCATTAAACCACGCGGACCAAGAATTTGACCTAATTGACCAACAACACGCATAGCATCTGGTGATGCAATAACAACGTCAAAGTTCATTTCGCCTTTTTTCACTTGTTCAGCAAGATCTTCCATACCAACCAAATCAGCACCTGCTTCTTTAGCAGCTTCAGCATTTGCACCTTGAGTAAACACAGCAACACGAACTTCACGACCAGTACCGTGAGGTAATACAGTCGCACCACGTACGTTTTGATCAGATTTACGTGGGTCGATACCTAGATTTACTGCAGCATCAACGCTTTCTACAAATTTAGCAGTTGCAAATTCTTTTAATAGAGCTACTGCTTCATTGATTTCGTATGCTTTAGTTGAATCAACACCAGCACGAATTGCTTTCATACGTTTAGTAAGTTTAGCCATTGATTATTCCTCCACGACCAACCCCATTGAACGCGCAGTACCTTCAATAGATTTCATTTTAGTTTCAATAGTTGCACCAGTCATATCTGCTGCTTTTAATTCAGCGATTTCTTGAACTTGTGCTTTGGTCACTTTACCTACTTTATCTTTGTTTGGTTTACCAGAACCAGACTTGATACCAGCTGCTTTTTTAAGTAATACTGCTGCAGGTGGAGTTTTGGTGATAAAAGTAAATGAACGGTCTGCATATACAGTGATAACCACAGGAATCGGTAAACCTTTTTCCATTTCGCCTGTACGGGCGTTGAAAGCTTTACAGAATTCCATAATGTTCACACCTTGTTGACCAAGGGCAGGACCTACTGGAGGTGAAGGGTTAGCCATACCAGCTGCAACTTGCAACTTAACATAGGCTTGGACTTTTTTAGCCATTGTTGTTTTCCTCTATTTGGGTAATAACGCTCATCTGAGCTTCCCTATTGTGTAAAAAAGGGCTGTATTCTATTGAAATCTAGCCCAAGTTTCAAGCAAAAAATATTAAATTATCGCCAAAATGCTAGGTCGGAATATTTAATTTTTTTCTACTTGTGAAAATTCTAATTCAACTGGTGTTGCACGTCCGAAAATTGATACAGAAACTTTCAATCGACCTTTTTCGTAGTCGACTTCTTCAACAGTACCGTTAAAGTCAGCGAAAGGTCCTTCTGTTACACGTACATTTTCACCAGGCTGGAATACTGTGCGTGGTTTTGGTTTATCTGCATTTTGCTCAATGCGATTTAAGATTAAATCTGCTTCGCGCTTTGAAATTGGTGCTGGCTTGTCTGGTGTGCCGCCAATAAAGCCCATCACACGTGGCACACTGCGTACAAGCTGCCAAGTGTAATCGTCCATATGCATTTGCACTAAAACATAACCAGGGAAGTATTTACGTTCACTTTTACGACGTTTTCCACCAACGTTTTCAACAACTTCCTCAGTGGGTACTAATACTTCACCAAATTTATCTTCCATACCTTGCTGTTTAATGTACTCACGCAAGGTTGTCGCAACGCGACCTTCATAACCTGAAAAAGCTTGTAGAACATACCAACGTTTTTTGATGACATCATTTGCTTGTTCTTGTTCAGGGATTTTATTTTCGTCAGTCATATTAGAACCTTAAATCTGTTAAAAAATTCACCACAGATACGATGACACTATCGAAACCCCAAAGAATGAGAGACACGGCAACCGTTACTCCCATTACAATCAATGTGGTTTGCATCGTTTCTGGATAGGTTGGCCAAGTGATACGGCGTAATTCAATTTTTGACTCTTTTAAGAAACGACGAGCTTTCTCACCTTGATTTGTCAAAGCGGCTAAGCCCAATGCGATAAGTAAACCAATAACAATTGCAACTACACGAATCGGTGTCGCAATGTCATCAGCAAGGTAAATGTTACCAAGTGCAATCGCTGCGACCAAAACAAGCGTTAAGACCCAAAGCAATGCGTTCACGCCTTTGGATTTATGATGTTCAATTTCAGCAAGTTGTTTTTGCTTTTTCTTTTTGTGTTCAGATGCCATAAAACTAGCCTATCCTAGATGAAAAAAATGAAAGGGAATTACAAACGGCGGATTTTAGCACCTAAATTTCATAATGACCATTAAAATAGTAATTTTTGATCCTTTCCTTAGAAAAACGGACATTTTCACACCAACGATCTTTTTTTTCATCAAGAGATAAGGTATGATTTTTCGATTTTGCAAAAAATCCGTATCTATTCCTTAACCTAGCAGTATCAGAGGATTCTCATTATGAAATTAGTCGAAGTTACTCATCCACTTGTCAAACATAAACTCGGTTTAATGCGTGCTGGCGACATTACCACCAAAGATTTCCGTGCGTTGGCCACTGAAGTCGGTAGCCTGCTTACTTACGAGGCAACCAAAGATCTTGAAACAGAAAAAGTTACAATCGATGGCTGGTGTGGTCCTGTTGAAATTGATCAAATTAAGGGTAAAAAAGTTACCGTTGTGCCAATTTTGCGTGCTGGACTTGGAATGATGGACGGCGTGCTTGAACATATGCCAAGCGCTCGTATTAGCGTTGTGGGTATGTACCGCAATGAAGAAACCCTTGAACCAGTTCCTTATTTCCAAAAACTTGCCAGCGATATGGGCGAACGCTTAGCAATCGTGGTTGATCCAATGCTTGCAACAGGTGGTTCAATGATCGCAACCATTGATTTACTTAAAGCGCAAGGCTGTAAACAAATTAAAGTGTTAGTACTAGTCGCCGCACCTGAAGGTTTGAAAGCCTTAGAAAAAGCCCATCCTGATATTGAAGTGTTCACCGCATCCATTGACTCTCACCTAAATGAGCAAGGTTATATCATTCCTGGACTTGGTGATGCGGGCGATAAAATTTTTGGTACTAAATAACATTACAAAATTTGCCCAAATATTCCAGCCTAACCCAAATCCGTCACTGGCTTTGATGTTAGGTTGGAATTTTTTTTTTAAATTTTACAACTGATCACTATGGTGCAATAACACAAACTTTTCCCACAAAGTATCTTGTGTTTCAATGTGTTCAGGATCAGTCTTAATACAGTTGGAAATAGGACATACCTTTTGGCACGTCGGCTTTTCATAATGCCCTACACATTCTGTACAAAGTGATGGATCTATTTCGTAAATTTCTTCGCCGATATAAATAGCATCATTCGGGCATTCTGGCAGACACATATCACAATTTGTGCATTTTTCTGTGATCAATAACGCCACGACTCCCCCTCACGCAAAAATAAAAAGGGGGCGATTATAGAGAAATTAGGACTAAATACCAATAGAGATAACCTATTACTACCATTGGCAAAATGCAACATAAGACATTTTTCGACCTGTAAAAGGTGTTACAGTAGCCATAAAAGTGGGTATAATAGTGTCATCATTTTTATATCCAATTAGGAGAATCGTTATGTCTATCATCAAAATGAAAGATCTCGACCTTAATAGTAAACGTTTGTTTATCCGTGCCGATCTCAATGTGCCACTACGTGAAGGAAAGATAACTTCTGATGCACGTATTCAAGCCACAATCCCTACCCTAAAATATGCCCTAGAAAAAGGTGCCAAAGTGATGGTTACCTCTCACTTAGGTCGTCCTACGGAAGGTGAATTTGATCCTGCATTTTCTCTACAACCTGTTGCTGACTATTTGCAAGAACATATGCAAGTACCTGTGCGTTTGGTACGTGATTATTTAGATGGCGTTGAAGTGAACGCAGGCGAGATCGTTGTTCTCGAAAATGTTCGAATGAACAAAGGTGAAAAGAAAAACGATCCTGAATTAGGTAAAAAATATGCTGCCCTTTGCGACATCTTCGTAATGGATGCATTCGGTACCGCACACCGTGCTCAAGCGTCAACTTATGGCGTGGCTGAATATGCCCCAGTAGCCTGTGCAGGTCCACTACTTGCCGCAGAATTAGATGCACTTGGCAAAGCATTAAAGGAACCACAACGTCCAATGCTAGCCATTGTTGGTGGTTCTAAGGTTTCTACTAAATTAGAAGTACTCAATTCACTGTCTAAAATTGCCGATAAAATCATCGTTGGCGGTGGTATCTCTAATACTTTCGTTGCAGCAGCAGGCTATAACGTTGGCTTATCACTTTATGAAAAAGATCTTATTCCTGTTGCCCAAGAACTTCGCAAAACTACGGATATTCCTTTAGCTATCGATGTGCGTGTAGGTAAAGAATTTTCTGAAACCGCTCCAGCAACCGTCAAACCAGTCGATGGCGTGCAAGACGATGAAGAAATTATGGATATCGGTGATAAAACCGCTGAACAATTAGCAGAAATTATTAAGGGTGCAAAAACCATTCTTTGGAATGGTCCAGTGGGTGTTTTTGAATTCCCGAACTTCCGTGTAGGTACTGAACAAATCGCATTGGCGATCGCAGAAGCGACTGAAAACGGTGCATTCTCTATCGCTGGCGGTGGCGATACCTTAGCCGCTATTGATATGTTTGGTATCAAAGAAAAAATTTCTTACATTTCTACTGGCGGTGGAGCTTTCTTGGAATTTGTAGAAGGTAAAGTTTTACCGGCCGTTGAAATTTTAGAAAAACGTGCATCTGAACAAAAATAATGCTAAAAAGTGTGAGCGTTCGCTCGCACTTTTTTATTATTTACCCTTTAAATCATAAACTTAAGAGGAACAATTAATGACTACTCGTCTACTTGACATCGTAAAACCAGGCGTACTTACTGGTGATGACGTGAGTAAAGTATTTGCTTACGCAAAAGAACACGGTTTTGCCTTACCGGCAGTAAACTGCGTAGGTTCAGACAGTGTAAACACTGTATTAGAAACCGCTGCCCGTGTGAACTCCCCTGTAATCATTCAATTCTCTAATGGTGGTGCACAATTCGTTGCAGGTAAAGGCTTAAAAAATCCTGCAAGCGGTGCACGTGCTGATGTACTAGGTGCGATTGCTGGCGCTAAACACGTTCATACACTTGCCAAAGAATACGGTGTTCCTGTAATTTTACACACCGACCACGCAGCGAAAAAATTACTCCCTTGGATCGATGGTTTACTTGAGGCCGGTGAAAAACATTTTGAAGAAACTGGTCGCCCATTATTCTCTTCTCATATGCTTGATCTCTCCGAAGAGCCAATGGAAGAAAATATGGAAATCTGCCGCCGTTACTTAGAACGTATGTCCCGCATTGGTATGACCTTAGAAATCGAAATCGGTATTACTGGTGGTGAAGAAGATGGCGTTGATAACTCCGATGTACACGAATCTAAACTTTACACTCAACCAGAAGATGTGCTTTACGTTTACGACCAACTCAACCCAATTAGCCCACGTTTCACCATCGCAGCCGCTTTCGGTAACGTACACGGCGTATACAAACCAGGTAACGTAAAATTAAAACCATCTATTTTAGGTGCATCTCAAGAATTCGTTTCTAAAGAACGTGGTTTACCGCCAAAATCATTAAACTTCGTTTTCCACGGCGGTAGTGGTTCTTCAACTGAAGAAATCCGTGAAGCGATCAGCTACGGTGCGATCAAAATGAACATTGATACCGACACCCAATGGGCTGCTTGGACAGGTATTTTAGATTTCTACAAAGCAAACGAAGCCTACTTACAAAGTCAACTTGGCAACCCAACAGGCCCAGATGCACCAAACAAAAAATACTACGACCCACGTGTTTGGTTGCGTAAATCTGAAGAAGCAATGTCAAAACGTTTAGAAAAATCATTCCACGATTTAAACTGTGTTGATGTACTTTAACCATTAAAAACAAAGGTCGAAATTTTCATAAAAATTCCGACCTTCTTTTTTATGCCTTAAAATTATTTAACATTATATACGTTTATACAATTTGGATTATCTTCTTTAAATTCACCACTCGTACATTTTTCTAAAATTTTTAAAAATAACTTATCATCTTTTTTTAATTCATCAACTGTATAAACTTTTCACCACAAGCAGATAAAGCTAAAACAAAAATAATTTTTTTCAAAATAAATTTCTCCATTAATTTAATAGAATGTTTTCTCTATACCGCAAGGTGTAAAGGAAAAAGTTTTCCAAAGTCGTTCACAAAAAACTGATTAGGGAAGGTTTATTCACTAACCTTTTCACAATGACCAATCGCCCAGACGCTTTCATATGTGCATTTGTTCGTCATTTTACCCGTTTTATCATAGTTATACCTAATAAAAAAACCATCATCTAAATATTGTGTTTCCTGTATTAAAATGCCATTTTGAGTATAACGTTTACTTGATACCTTCTTGCTATTTTTAAATCTGTTCTCTTCTGCCATTTTACCATTAGCATAGTAGCGAATTTCGTGATCGCCTTTTTGAAAATCATAGGTCAAATTACCCTCTTTAGAAAAAATTTTTTTAGAAATAACATACCCCTCATTATATTTTGCTTCTGATTTAAGTTTGCCATTTTGATAATAGTCCTTGCTTTCTTCAGGGAACCCATTTTTATAATCAATAACTTCTTTAGGTTTATCTTGATCATAAAATGTTTCAGAACGCACTGCTTGCCCATCTTTCACGGTGATAATTTCTCTATCAAATTTACCTTTTTCACCAATATCCGTTTTTTTGTGTTCACCTGAAAAAAGTTCATCATTGGCAATATCATAAAAAATAGTTTTCCCATTGATATGCCTTGTTTCAATAATCGGCTCTTTACCACAGCCAGCTAGAAATAAAGTTCCTAAAAGAACAAAAGTTAAGTTTTTATTCATAGTTTTAACCTCAGAAGTTTAAAAAATTCTTAACAGTAGATGTGTTTCCTTTATACCGCAAGGTATAAAGGAAAAAGGAGTGTACTTCTTTTGGTTTTGCGTA
>JAHHQZ010000029.1 GCA_020026075.1 Actinobacillus sp.
CTCGCGACCCCGACCTTGGCAAGGTCGTGCTCTACCAACTGAGCTATTCCCGCAGGTGATTTTTTGAGAACTAGAAAAGAATGGAGCGGGAAACGAGGCTCGAACTCGCGACCCCGACCTTGGCAAGGTCGTGCTCTACCAACTGAGCTATTCCCGCATATTCTCAAAAGAACGGGCGCCATTATATAAATTTTCATTTTCAGTGCAAGCAAAAAAATATAAATTCCGCTCGCTTGGCGATATATTCAACATTAACTCAACAAAAAGCTTCCTTTACGGAAGCTTTTCGAAAATTACGCTTATCTAAATCTATTAGTAGAAAATTGCTGAGGCAAGAAGCACAACAACGCCAAGACCAAGACAAGTAATCATTAATGAAGCCGCAAATGTTTTGTTCATAGAACGCTCCTTTAAGTAGAATGAAATTGGCGTAAATTCTAAACCACCACGCCCAAAGTTAAATACCTTTTCGATAGTATAAACAGCACAAATTTTACTAAAAAATTCCGGCCTTGTCTTTAATTGATCGCAGAACTTGCACGAATAATCACTTTCACCGAATGTTGCTGGCCGTTGCGCAAAATATCTAAGGTCACCGCCCGTCCAGGTGGGGACGCTGTAACCAGTTGCATTAATTGTGCTGGCGTATGTAAAACAATATTGTTAAAACGCAAAATCACATCATTAGGCAAAATCCCCGCCAATGCTGCTGGACTTTGTGGTACAACGGCGTTAATCAGCACGCCTTTTGCGGTTAGTCCCTGCCCATCGTTGTACAAAATATTGCTCTGCACGCCCATATAGCCACGAATGACACGGCCATTTTTAATAATTGACTGCATCACATCAGCGGCAATATTAATTGGAATGGCAAAATTTAGCCCTTCCGCAAGATCCTGCGGATTTTTACCAATACTCAAGGTATTGATCGCCACCAGCTCGCCAAGCGAATTAATTAAGGCACCGCCGGAATTTCCGCGATTAATTGATGCATCCGTTTGAATTAAATTCTGCCGCCCTGCAAAATCATTCACAGCATTGCGTCCCAAAGCACTAATAATGCCTTGCGACACGCTTTGCCCGAGATTGTAAGGGTTCCCAATGGCAAGCACCACATCGCCCACCGCTGGCTTGCGCTCCATATTGCGTGGAATGGTCGGTAAATGATGTGCGTTGATTTTCAAAACGGCAAGATCCGTTAGGCTATCCGTACCGATCAATTTCGCCTGAAAAACCTGCCCTGTTTGTAGTGCAACGATAATTTGCTGGGCGTTTTCGATTACGTGTTTATTGGTTAAAATATAGCCATCGCTCGACATTATCACCCCTGAACCTAAGCTATTGAGCTGGCTTTGTGGGCGGTCGTAAATTTCTTCAAAAGAACGATTGTACACATTGACCACCGCAGGGGACGCGATACGCACGGCATCTTTGTAAGAAACAGGCTCGGCGGTGAAAAAATACTGCCACAGGCTTTGATGGTAAAGGCCGCCCAGCACAATAATAGCAGCCAATACGCCCATCAAAACCGCCTGCCATAGGGCTTTACTCATAGATTTTGACGGTTTCTTTTTCATTATTTTTCCTTATTCGTATCGGTATTTAGCATCGGTAAGTAGTGCAACCGTAGGTCGGAATTTAGGGTTAAACTATCTTGCAGTTGCCATTGGAATGCTTGGTCAAGTACATTTAAATGCGGTAATTTGCATAAGCCACGAGCGCTATCACCCAGTAATTTTGGTGCTATGTACACCCATAATTCGTCCACGAGTTGTTCTGCGACAAACGCCCCTGCCAATGTTGCCCCAGCCTCGATCCACAGGCTATTAATTTGCTGTTCACCTAAGATTTTTAATAAGGCTTTTAAATCTGTTTGACCATTTTTTAACGGCACTTGCAAGGCTTTGCAAAAGCTCGGAAAGCCCGTTAAATCTCGCACCTGATGGCTAACTAACCACACAGGCGCATTCGTATTAAAAAGCCGTGCTTGTGGCGTAACCTTGTGATGATTGTCCAAAATCACACGCACAGGCTGGCGAATTTGCACGGGGTTTGGGGCATCAACAGCACAATAAATCGCCTGACTTTCAAAAGGCAGTTGCTCAAAACGCACGTTTAGTTGCGGATCGTCCGCTAGCACGGTAGCACTGGTGGATAAAATGGCACTGCTTTCTGCTCGTAAACGTTGCACATCTGCACGAGATTGTGCATTGGTAATCCATTTACTTTCGCCATTCGCCAAAGCCGTGCGACCGTCTAAACTCATCGCCATTTTGAGCGTTACCCACGAAAGCCCAGTTCGCATTCGTTTTAAAAAAGCACGATTGAGCCATTCAGCCTCGCTTTCCATTAAGCCCACACGTGTTTTAATGCCAGCCTTACGCAACATTGCCAAACCGCGCCCAGCCACCTGCGGATTTGGATCTTTCTGAGCGGCGATCACTTCCGCAACACCAGCGTTAATCAAAGCCAATGCGCAAGGGGGCGTGCGACCATAATGGCTACAAGGCTCCAAGGTTACAAAGGCTGTCGCCCCATGAGCCTGCTCCCCTGCCATTCGCAACGCCATTACTTCGGCGTGTCCTTCACCCGCTCGATGATGAAACCCTTCGCCCACAATCTGCCCATTTTTAACTAAAACGCAACCCACCATCGGGTTCGGCGACGTGGTAAAACAGCCCTCAGCCGCCAAATCCAACGCTCGTTGCATAAATGCCTGCTCAGCTTGGCTAAATTGAGCGTTTAATGAAATATTTTCAGACATAATCTTTTCCAACTAATGAGAACGGTGCAACATTCTAACAAGCTCACCAAGAAATGGTAGAAAGCCAAGGGCGGAATTTTTCAAAAAATTTTGTACATTTAAAAACGTGCAAAATTTTCATCAATATTCCGACCTAGACTTCAATTAAAAAATTATCATCCTAATGAAAAATAATTCTTAAATCCCTTATAAAAAACTGATAAAGTGCCGTTTTTTTAAACGGAGAACATCATATTATGCTAGCAAAACCAACAATTTTATTAATCTACACAGGCGGCACTATTGGTATGGTTAAAGATTACGCAACAGGTGCATTAAAGGCGTTTAATTTTTCGCAGATTGTTAAAAATATCCCTGAATTAAAACAATTAGATTGCCATATTTCAGCCATTTCTTTTGATGAACCTATTGATTCTTCCAATATGAATACGGATTACTATATTCAAATTGCACAAATGATTGCGGAGAATTATTCAAATTACGATGGTTTTGTGATTTTAACAGGCTCAGATACAATGGCTTATACTGCATCAACTATTAGTTTTATGCTGGAAAATTTACAAAAGCCCATTATTTTTACAGGTTCACAATTACCTATTGGCGATTTACGTACAGATGCAAAAGAAAATCTCATCACCGCCATTGAGATAGCCAGTTTAAAAGATGAAAATGATATTCCTATTATTAAAGAAGTGGGCTTGTATTTTGAATATAAACTCTATCGAGCCAACCGTACTACGAAAATAAATGCAGAGCATTTTGAAGCATTTAAATCCTTGAACTATCCATCTTTAATTGAAAGCGGTGTACATTTACGTGTCAACTATAATGCCTTACGAACGCCGATTTCATCACAATCATTACGTTTAAATTATAATTTAGATAATAATATTGTCATTTTAAAACTATTTCCTAATATTCAGCCTAATATTGTAGAAAGTATTTTAAACATTGATACATTAAAAGGGGTTGTTTTAGAAACCTATGGTGCAGGAAATGCACCAACAGCAAAATGGTTTATTGATTTATTAAAACAAGCCATTGATAAAGGTATTTATATTGTAAATGTTACACAATGTTTAGGCGGAAATGTAATAATGGGGCATTATGAAACCAGTAATACCTTAAAAAACATTGGCGTAATTTCAGGGAAAGATATCACCACAGAATCGGCCGTAGCCAAAATGATGTATTTACTTGGTAAAAAATTACCAAAAGATCAATTTAAAATTTTATTTGAAAGCAATTTGCGTGGTGAAATGTCGTAAGTTTATTGCGATTGTAAATACTGTTGCAAAATTTCTTCGGTAAAATTTTTCCGTAAATAAAACCCCAAAGGTAAAGTTTCAATATACTCGCCTTGTGCGTTGATGCCCAACGTTCTCGCTTTGGCGTTTGCCCCTTTGGGGCGCAGTTGTAGCACGGTGCCAAGCCGTGCGTTAATTTCTTGTAGTCGCCCCAAAATGATGTATTCCATTAGTTCTTCCCAGTCTTGCTTTAAGCGTGCCAGTTGCTGTGCGTTGGGCTGCCACAAAATGGGGGCGCCCACTCGGCGTTGGGCTAAGGGAATGCTACGTTCGCCCTCAATAGGAATCCATAGCACTTTGCTTAATTTATGAAAAACGTGGCTTTGTTCCCACACCACGCCTGCGGTTTGGGTGAGTGGTGCAAGGCTAACGAAAGTGGTTTCTAAGGGCTTGCCATAACGGTTGATGGGGAGCGTTTTGAGTTCAATGCCTAAGTGGCGAAAATCCTGTTCTGCTTTGCTGCCAGCGGTAGCACCTAAGGCCTTTTCCATTAAATTACCTACCCAGCCTTTGTGGCGTTTTAAATCAGGGGGACAGGTTAAGCCTAATGATTGTGCAATTTCAGCAAAACTCAACCCAGCCAAACGCCACGCACGTTCCATTAGTGCTTGTTCTGAGCTGGGTTGGGAGATAGTCATCGGCTAGCAATGATGCGCTTTGCGGTAAGCGACTAAATCTTCAATCGTTACCACTGGATAACCAAACTTCTGTGCGAACGCTACAATTTCATGTGCGCGAGCCATTGTGCCGTCATCGTTGGTGATTTCGCAAATCACCCCAGCAGGGCGAAAACCTGCTAAGCGAGCTAAGTCAACGGAGGCCTCTGTGTGTCCACGACGCACCAATACGCCGCCTGCTTGCGCACATAATGGGAAAACGTGGCCGGGACGGCTTAAGTCCGCAGGGCAAGCATTAGGACTAATGGCGGTTTTGATAGTGGTTACACGGTCAACAGCACTCACGCCAGTGGAAACACCTTTCGCCGCCTCAATGGTAACGGTAAAAGCAGTGTGGTTGACGCTGGTGTTGTCGCTCACCATTGGCGACAATGCCAGTGCGTCACAGGTTTCTTGCGGAATGCACAAACACACAATGCCGCTACCGTAGCGGATCAACTGTGCCATTTGTTCTTTTGTGATGGTTTCGGCTGGAAAGATGAGATCGCCTTCGTTTTCACGATCTTCATCGTCTAACACTAACACGCCTTGCCCTTGTTTAAAGGCTTCAATGGCACGTTGTACACGTTGTTCGGCGTTGCCAAAAGGGGATAAAATTGACTGATTCATAGTAAATTCCTTATATTTGCGGTACTTGAATCAGGGCTGAAAGGGCGATACATCGCAAGGCGTACCTGTGGCGGCACACCAAAATTCTCTTTCATCCAGACTATGACTGTCGGCTTTGGAATTTCACCAAATCTGCTGACTTTACCCTTAAAGGGTAAACGCTCGTGGGCTTACCAAAAGGCTTACCACCGGTAGGGAATTGCACCCTGCCCTGAGAACGGCGCTAGTATACTGAATTATCAATAAGATAAAAACCATTATCCACGCCAAAAATTGTCAAAAAAACAATAAAAATTCCGGCCTAGCAAAAAAGCCACACCGGAATTTTTTTATCTTTTTTGTGAAATCTTAGCTAACTAAAACACCGATGCTCAGTAAGATCATAATCATCGCAATCAGCATACCGAGTAGCGGTGCGACCCAACGACACCAAGTGAAGTATTCAATACGGCTCATCGCTAAGCCACCCATTACCACGCCAGAGGTTGGAGTGATGATGTTTGGCAAGCCTGATGCGGATTGATAAGCGGTTACCACCAATTCACGGCTCACGTGGGCGAAATCCGCCAATGGTGCCAACACTGGCATAGACAATACCGCAAGACCTGATGATGACGGAACAATCAAGCACAGCACGGCCTCAATCCAATACACTGCATTGATGAACGGCACTTTTGGCAAGCCAGCGAGCCAGCTTTCAGCATAATGTAAAATGGTGTGGGTAATGTGGCCATTATCCATCACAACCACCAAGCCACGAGCCATTACGATAATAAACGCCACACCGAGTAAATCTTTCGCACCGTTTAAGAAGTGATCGGTAAAGGATTTTTCTCCCATTCGAGCCACGACTCCAACCACAATGCTTGAGGCGATAAACAGCGTGGAAAGTTCCGCCATCCACCAGCCCAATGCCATTAAGCCATACATCATAATGCTAAAGGTAACCGCAAAAATAATTAAAACTAGCTTGCGAGTGAAGGTAAACTCAGGCGTTTTTTTGTCATTTTGATGTAAGAAATAATTTTCATCCGCTTTGCGTTGGCGATAAACCAATGATTTGGTTGGATCCGCTTTTACTTTCGCCGCATAGCGCATTACAAATACCGTACAAATGAGCCAGCCTGCCACTAAAATCGCAACACGCAAACCAATGCCACTCATTGGATTTACGCCTGCAGCGTTAGAGGCAATAACCGTTGCGAAGGTGTTCAATGTTGAACCCAAACAACCAATGCCCGCCCCCAGCATAATAATGGCACAGCCCACGATGGTATCATACCCTGCGGCGAGCATTACTGGAACAAGTAAGGCGTATAGCGGAATAGTTTCTTCTGCCATACCGTACACGGTTCCGCCTAAAGCGAATAAGCCCATTAGGATAGGGATCATCCATTTTTCACGCCCTTTCAAACGGGCCATCAAGCCTGAAATACCTGCGTCAATGGCACCTGTTGCAGTAATTACGGATAAATACGCACCGATGATCAACACAAACAATGCCACATCCACACCACGTGCCACATAAGAGTTTGGATCATAAAAGCCTTGCACTGGTGCCATTAGCACATCCCAAATGCCTTGCGGATTAGCGGCGACTTCGTGATACGAACCGACAACAGGCACCATTTTGCCTAAGGCCGCATTTTTCACCATATCGTATTCACCCGCTGGCACAATCCAAGTTAGCAATGCCATTAAAATGGTTAATACCAATAAAATAGTATAGGTTGTAGGAAAACTAAAAGTAAATTTTTTCTTCATTATTATTCACTCCACAAAAAAATAGCGAACCAAAGCACTTTGGTTCGCTATCCAATCTTATGCAACAAAATCCATCATTTCTTTAGCGCTCATACCGTCAAGCCCCATTTTTTCAAGGGTACGCCCAGTTTCAAAATAATTGGTATCGTTGTAGGCGTTATCGATATTTAAGCAAGAAGTAATGATCGTAGTATCGGTGCCGAGTAATTTACCGAAATAATAGCAAGGCACGAGCAAGTAAGCGGCATCTTCGGTGATATAGCGTGCTTGTGAAGAATTTGGCGCACTGTTTAATTTACCGTGCGTTTCAGAAGTGCGGTTGACTTCGTACACCGTTTTGCAGTCCATATTGTACAGTGCATTCATCATTTCCAATTCAGTACGCAAGTTTAAGCCTAACGCTTTACCAATGGCTTGACGTTCTTCTTCCATTTTTGCTGCCGCACGTGCAGTTGCGGTAGAACAGCAATCTTTGTAGTAATTAAATTTACCGTCAAAGTTTTCCAATAAGCCCATATTAAGCGTAGTTAAAAGTGGATGACCGCCGTAGTTAATATTTTCCAAGCCTGCCGCAATCACATTTTGTAACGGCTCTAATGGCAATGGGAAAATCGGTTGTAAGCGTTCAATCGCCGCCTGAGTACGGCTTGCAGGCAAGGCCGCCACAGGTAAAAATTCTTTCATACCAAGAATAGCCAATTCGGCTGGGCCACAAATACGGGTCGCCCAAGGAATAGAAATGGCATCCACAAATGTAATGTCTACATCTTTATAACCACGTTCTTTTTTGATTTTATTTAACACCAATGAACCGTAGTTACCAGGCATTAGCATTAAAATTTGCCCATCACGCAAATAAGGCAACATTTCGTTAAATAACGGCTCTTGCGCAAAAGCAGGCACAGGTAAAATAAGAATATCGGAATAAGCCACCGCTTCTTGTAAATCACGAGTGATTTTGGCAATTTTTTGCTTACCTGGATAAGCCAATGTAACCCCATTAAATTCAGCTAATGCTTCAAGTGCGCCTTTTTCTTCAATATCCGTCAATGGCTGGTCAAATCCTTTTGCTCCATACAAGCAAACATCCGCCCCATTCAACGTAAAATGATAAGCCGCCGTCAATGCTGCATTACCAGAACCTATAATTGTTACTTTTTTGTTCATAATAAATCCTCGATTAAGGTTTAAGTGTTGATTCAATTTAGGTGTTCTATTTTATTTAAAAAATCGTTACATAAATGTGATCTATTTCACATTATGAGAAATTCTTATTTGAATAAATTTAACCTTTCACCATAAAAAAACTAATCAATAACGGAAAGTAAAATAACAAGTCGCTCAAAACCAGAGGCCAGAGTTTTTAAGAAAAAAATTTCAACTTACCTCATAAATTGCATACAATACGCTAACTATTTTTTCTATTTATGAGGTGCTTTATGCTAACTCCCCCTGCTTTTGATGCGCTTATGCGCCAAATCCAATCTGCACTCCCACCTAGTTTGAAAAATCTTAGCCAAGAGGCTGAAAGCAAATTCAAGCAAACCCTACAAGCCAAATTAAGCGAATTAGACTTCGTTTCTCGTGAAGAATTTGATGTGCAAACGCAGGTATTACTGCGTACACGCGAAAAACTCAATGCCTTAGAAAAACGCCTTGATGCCCTAATGCAAGGCGAACAAGCCATCGCCCAAGAGCAAGAGATTGAAAACCTAGCCGACACCACAGACAATAGCAAAGAAAGCCAATAAACCTACGCACAAGAGAAATGGATATGACCGATTTTAGCTATCTTCAACTTAAACGTAAGCAGTTGAATCTAAAAGTAATGGATTTATGCCAGCAAGCTAATGTAACCCGTGCGTATTTTAACCAGCTCGTGGCGGGTAAAATTAAAAACCCAAGCGCACGCAAACTGCAAGCCTTACACCAAGCATTGCACATTAGCGACATACCAAATTCCAAAAAAGTGGGTGTGATTTTTGGTAAATTTTACCCTGTGCATACGGGGCATATTAATATGATCTACGAGGCATTTAGTAAGGTCGATGAACTGCACGTAGTGGTGTGTACAGACAGCGAGCGAGATTTAAAACTGTTTGAAAACAGTAAAATGAAAAAAATGCCTACGGTGCAAGATCGTCTACGCTGGATGCAACAAATTTTCAAATATCAAAAAGATCAAATTTTCATTCATCATCTTGTGGAAGATGGTTTGCCAAGTTATCCCAATGGCTGGCAAGGCTGGGCAAGCCGTGTGAGTGAGCTTTTCAAAGAGAAAAATTTCACGCCAAGCGTGGTATTCAGTAGCGAAATTCAAGACAAAGCCCCTTACGAGCAATACTTACATTTGCAAGTGGAATTAGTGGATCCTGATCGTCAATTTTTTAACGTTTCAGCAACGAAAATCCGTAATAATCCGTTCCATTATTGGAAATTCATTCCAAAAGAAGTGCGCCCATTCTTCGTGAAAACCATTGCGATTTTAGGCGGAGAGAGTAGCGGTAAAACAATGCTCGTGAGCAAGCTAGCTAACGTGTTTAACACGACCTCAGCGTGGGAATACGGACGTGAATTTGTGTTTAGTCAACTCGGTGGCGATGAGCAAGCGATGCAATATTCTGACTATCCACAAATGGCGCTCGGTCATCAGCACTACATTGACTACGCCTTAAAGCACGCCGAAAAAATCGCCATCGTGGATACGGATTTCATCACCACGCAGGCCTTTTGTATTCAATATGAAGGCAAACCACACCCATTTGTGGAATCAATGATCAAGCAATATCCTTTTGATGTGACCATTTTGCTCGCCAACAACACAACTTGGATCAATGACGGCTTACGAAGTCTTGGCACGCCGAAAGCTCGCCAACGTTTTCAAGAATTATTGAAAAAACTGCTCGATAAATACGAAGTGCCTTACATTGAAATTGAGTCGCCAAGCTACTTAGAACGCTACAATCAAGTGAAATCCATCGTAGAAAAAATTCTCAACGGTGAAACCTTAGGCGAGATCATTGATAGACGAGAGGAAGGAAAATGATCCTCTTTGCGGGCGATCCACACGGCAGCTTTGATCATCTCTACCCTTTTCTCACCCCTGACGAGAACGGGCAGAAACCCGCATTGGTTATTTTAGGTGACCTGCACATTACGCATCCTGATGAACTCAATCCCATCGCCGAGCGTTGTGATTTATGGTTCATTCACGGCAATCACGATACCAAAACCGCCAGCGTGTACGATGCCCTAATGGGCAGCCATTGGCAGGAACGCAATTTGCACGGCAAGGTGCAGGAAATTCAAGGGGTGCGCATAGCAGGCTTGGGCGGAATTTTTCGTGGAAAAATTTGGATGCCGCCAGCACCGCCTCATTACGTGGATCCCATTCATCTTTGCCAATATTGCAACGAAGAACAGCTTTGGCGGCGTGGCACACCGCTCCGCCATCGTTCCAGCATTTTCCCAGCGGATATTGATGGCTTACGCCAACAAAAAGCAGACATTCTCATCACCCACGAAGCACCACGACCGCACCCTTATGGCTTTCGTGTGCTAAATGATTTGGCACGCGATCTCGGTGTGAAACGCCTATTTCACGGTCATCATCACGATAATTTCTGCTACGACAAATGGGCAAAGTCGTACCCTTTCGCCATTACCAATGTTGGTTTTCGTAGCATTGCAGACATTAAAGGCAATTACTTGCTGAAAACCATTGACGATCGCCACTAACCCACAAAAACAAACGCTGGAATTTTCGCAAAAATTCCAGCGTTCTTTTTTCTACAATCTTATTCTTGTGCTAAAAAACCGATGGCGATCATTTTCTCGATCACTTGATCAGGCGTGATTTGCGCCATTAAATTGGGTGCACGTAACTTCAACGCCCACGGACGCTCGGCTGGGGATTTTTTCCCCCATTTGGGATCCGCCGCCAGCGCACTGGCATACACAGAAACCACATTTTCCTTATCGCAATAAGGGGCGGTGCGTTCAGGGTTATGGTAGGCATAAAGCCCAATCACAGGCGTACCCACAAGGGTAGCAATGTGGGCAGGGCCACTGTCTGGCGAAAGCAGAACATCGCACTGCTCAATTAACGCAGCAAGCTGTAACAATGTGGTTTTTCCGCTTAAATCAAGGGGTTGGAAATCACAATGTTGCAGAATTTCCTTGATCATCGCCTGTTCACGTGGCGCAGGGCTGGCAGTTAAAATCACCTGCTTGCCCGCATGGTTCGCCACATTCGCCACTTGGGCATAATAGGCTGGCAACCAGTCTTTTTCCTTTTTGCTCGAACAAGGAGAAATGAGCAAACTCTGGCGACTCGGATCCAAATACGCCGCCATTTCTTTCAGCAAATTATCAGGCAGATACAAATCGGCACGCACGGCGTTTTCACTGTTATCCACTGGCACACCAACGGCGTTGGCAAAACTTAGAAAACCGTCCAGCACGTGCGGATCGGCAGGATCATTCACACGGCGATTGACCACCAGCCACTGCCCCTCACGGCAACGCTGTTTACCAAAACCGATTTTGTAACGTGCGGGAATACCCAATGCGAGCAACGAGGCACGCAAAGCCGTTTGCATATCTAAGAGTGCATCAAATTCGTTTAGGTTTTCTTGCGCTAAAAACGCTCGCAATTCACGCCACAGCTGACGAATGCCTTTTAGTCCAGAACGTTTGTCGTACACCACAAAATGAATATTCGTCACATTGGCAAACAGCGCCCGCTCCGTTTTGCCAATCACCCACACGAGCTTAGTGGTTGGATAATGGGCGTGAATTTGTTGCACCATACTCAATGCATGGCACACATCGCCAATGGCGGACAACCGCAAAATACAAAGGGCGGCAGGGGGCGTTTTAAATAAAGGTTCAGACATTGTACGCAGGGCGACCATCGTTTTTCTCCGTTTATAAGGCTTAAATTTTTGACAAAATTTCGGCAAAAATTCCGGCCTAGCCGTTATTAGCATTTCACCGTTAAACCGTAGCTTTCTAAAATGGATTTGATATGCGCTAGGCTTTCCACAGTCGGTGGGTTCACATCTTTGAGTTTATATTCTTCGCCCATCGTTTCCCATTTGTGTACCCCCAGTTTGTGATAGGGCAACAGCTCGATTTTCTCCACATTTTCCATTGGTGCAACGAATTTTCCCAAAGCGTGAATGTCATCATCAAAATCCGTATAACCAGGCACCACCACATAGCGAATCCACACAGGCTGGTTGCGTTTTTGCAAATATTTGGCAAATTCCAGCGTACGTTTATTGGAAACGCCAATTAAATTTTTGTGAATGGTTTCGTTAAGCTGTTTTAAATCCAGCAAAACTAAATCGGTAACATCTAATAATTCATCAATCACTTCATCATAATGACGCACAAAACCGTTGGTATCCAAACAAGTGTGAATGCCTTGTTCCTTGCAAGCACGGAACCAATCACGCACGAAAGCAGGTTGCAAAATCGCCTCACCGCCAGATGCGGTAACGCCACCGCCTGTGGCTTTCATAAAATGGCGATAAGTAACTACTTCTTGCATAAGTTCTGGCACGGTAATGGTTTTACCTGCGTGCAGATCCCACGTATCACGGTTATGACAATACTGGCAGCGCATTAGGCAGCCTTGTAAAAATAAAATAAAACGAATCCCTGGCCCATCTACGGTTCCGCAGGATTCATAAGAATGATAACGCCCCACCACTGGCGCTAAGGTTTGTTGTTCCATCATTCCAAACTATAAAAGTTAATTGAATAAAGGCAATAGTTTAACAAAAGCTGTAAGGAAGGTTGGAATTTTTTGCAAAATTTTATGTCTTTTTCTACGAAAAATTCCCCGCTGGGAAACGCATAAAACCATTTATCAAGTAATAAAAATATGCAAGAATACAGCCTTTACGCCTGTTTTGGCGCTTAACTTATTCAACGAAGGCACTGCCCCAACGTAAGGAGATCCACTTGTCAACTACTAAAAAATCTACCGCGCAGATCCGTCAGGATTTCTTGCGTTTTTTTGAAAGCAAAGGTCATAAAAAAGTGGAAAGTAGCTCGCTAATTCCACACAACGATCCAACGTTATTATTCACCAACGCTGGTATGAACCAGTTTAAGGACGTTTTTCTAGGAATGGACAAACGCCCATACAGCCGTGCAACCACTGCACAACGTTGCGTGCGTGCTGGCGGTAAGCATAACGATTTGGAAAATGTCGGCTACACTGCGCGCCACCACACATTCTTTGAAATGCTCGGTAATTTCAGCTTTGGCGATTATTTCAAACACGATGCCATTGCGTTTGCGTGGGAGTTTTTAACGTCAGAACATTGGCTCAATTTGCCAAAAGATCGCCTTTGGGTAACGGTTTACGAACAAGATGATGAAGCCTTTGACATTTGGCACAAAGAAGTGGGCTTGCCAAAAGAACGCATTATCCGCATTGGCGATAACAAAGGCGCACCTTATGCCTCCGACAACTTCTGGCAAATGGGCGACACAGGCCCTTGCGGCCCTTGTACGGAGATCTTCTACGATCACGGCGATCACATTTGGGGCGGATTACCTGGCACGCCAGAAGAAGATGGCGACCGCTACATCGAAATTTGGAACGTGGTATTTATGCAGTTTAACCGCCAAGCAGACGGCACAATGGAAAAATTACCTCGCCCATCGGTAGATACAGGAATGGGCTTAGAGCGTATCGCCGCCGTAATGCAACACGTTAATTCCAACTACGATATTGATATTTTCCAAACCCTAATTTCCGCTGTGGCGAAATTGACTAAAACCCAAGATTTAGAAAATAAATCCTTGCGTGTTATTGCGGATCACATTCGTTCTTGCGCTTATTTAATCGCCGATGGCGTGGTGCCATCAAACGAAGGTCGTGGCTACGTGCTACGCCGTATTATTCGCCGTGCCGTGCGTCACGGACATTTACTCGGTGCAGAAAGCCCATTCTTCTACAAACTCGTACCAACCTTAATTGAAGTAATGGCAGAGGCTGGCGACATTATTGAATCCAACAAAGAAAACATTGTTACGCTTTTAAAACGTGAAGAAGAACAATTTTCTCGCACCCTTGACCGTGGTCTAAGCTTGCTAGATACCGCATTAGCGGACGTAAAAGACAACACATTGTCAGGCGATGTAGCCTTTAAACTTTACGATACTTACGGTTTCCCATTGGATTTAACCGCCGATGTATGCCGTGAACGTGGCATTGCGATTGACGAGGCAGGCTTTGATGCGGCAATGCAGGCACAACGCCAACGTGCGCAATCCGCCAATAATTTCGGCGTGGACTACAACGACATTATTCGTGTGGACGGCGAAACCGATTTCACTGGCTATGAAAAAGCCCAAGACAACGCCACAGTGCAGGCGATTTATGTAAAAGGCGAAAGCCAAGACAGTTTGAGCGCTGACACGGAGGCCGTAATTATTTTAGAAAATACGCCATTTTACGCCGAGTCAGGCGGTCAAATTGGCGACAGTGGCGAAATTCGCTTAGGCGATAATGTATTCGCCGTACGTGATACGCAAAAATACGGTCAAGTTTTTGGACATATTGGCAAAATTATCAACGGAACCTTGCACGTTGGCGACAAGGTACAAGCGAACGTAGATGCTGAACGCCGCCAAAAAACAGCGTTAAACCACAGCGCAACTCACTTGCTCCACGCTGCCCTTCGTGAAATTTTAGGTTCACACGTTCAACAAAAAGGCTCGTTGGTTTCAGATAAAGGCTTACGTTTTGACTTCGCTCAACCACAGGCAATTACCCCAGCCCAGCTCGTTGCCATTGAATATTTAGTCAATGCGAAAATCCGTGCCAACTTCCCTGTTGAAACGGAAGAAATGGCCATTGATGCCGCCAAAGAAAAAGGTGCTATGGCACTCTTTGGTGAAAAATACGCCGACAACGTGCGTGTGTTGACAATGGGTGATTTCTCCATTGAGCTTTGTGGCGGCGTGCATACTGCTCGCACAGGGAACATTGGCTTATTCAAAATCACCGCTGAAAGTGCTATCGCTGCTGGCGTACGCCGTATTGAGGCCGTTACCGCACAAGCCGCTATTGATTTTGTACATCGCCAAGAGGCTATTTTAAATCACAGTGCATCTCTCTTAAAAGCTGATAACACAAGCCTTGCAGACAAAATTTTAGGCTTGCAAGACAAAGCGAAAAAACTGGAAAAAGCCCTAGAACAACTGCAAGCAAAACTGGCATTGCAAGCAGGTGCTGATCTTGCGAAACAAGCCGAACAAATCAATGGTCAGACCGTAATTTTGCAAGCATTTGTGGGAATGGACACCAAAGCGTTACGCACGATGGTTGATGATCTAAAAAATCAACTTGGTTCCGGCGTAGTCGCTCTTGTGTCAAGCAATGATGACAAAGTTAACCTTGTGGTAGGCGTGAGTAAGGATCTCACCAGCAAAGTGAAAGCTGGCGAATTAGTGAATCTTATGGCACAAGCGGTTGGTGGTAAAGGCGGCGGTCGCCCTGATATGGCGATGGCTGGTGGTAACCAAGTGGAAAATATTCCAACGGCATTGAGCAACGCTAAAACTTGGCTTGCTGAAAAACTGTAATTTTACTCGCCGCTAACCCTGTTAGCGGCATTTTTCTAAGGAAAAATCTATGCTGATTCTTTCACGCCGTGTGGGCGAGCGTTTTATCATTAGCGATGATATCGTAGTAACTGTGCTGGGCATTTCTGGCGGACAAGTCAAGCTGGGCATTGATGCACCAGCAGATAAAACGATTTTACGTGAAGAAATTTACCAACGCCTGTGCAAAGAAAAAGCACAATCAACCAATTTGGATAAATAAAATGAAAGCCATTATACCTGTCGCTGGTCTCGGCACCCGAATGCTGCCAGCCACGAAAGCGATCCCCAAAGAAATGCTAACCCTCGTTGACAAACCTTTGATTCAATATGTGGTGCAAGAATGCGTAGCAGCGGGCATTAAAGAAATTATTCTCGTCACCCATTCTTCAAAAAACGCCATTGAGAACCACTTTGACACTTCATTTGAGCTAGAAACAATGCTCGAAAAACGGGTCAAACGCCAGTTGCTCAATGAAGTGCGCTCCATTTGCCCACCTGACGTAACAATTATGCACGTTCGTCAAGGGCAAGCAAAAGGCTTAGGACACGCCGTGCTTTGCGGTTTGCCACTTGTAGGGCGTGAACCTTTTGCCGTAATACTACCTGACGTTTTACTCGCTGATTTTACAGCGAACCAGCACACAGAAAATTTAAGTGCAATGATCAAACGTTTTGAAGAAACGCACGTCAGCCAAATTATGGTATCCCCAGTGCCTGATGATGAAATTTCCCAATACGGCATCGTAAACTGCGGCACTACAACGCTCACAAGCGGTGAAAGCTCGCCTATTCAGCAAATTGTAGAAAAACCACGCTTAGAAGATGCGCCATCGAACCTTGCCGTTGTCGGACGCTATGTCTTTTCAGAAACCATTTGGGATCTACTAAAAAGAACGCCAATGGGTGTGGGCGATGAAATTCAGCTCACCGATGCCATTGATCTTTTAATCGAAAAAGAGCCGGTGGATGCTTACTGTATGAAAGGTAAAACCTTTGATTGCGGCAATAAATTAGGCTATATGCAGGCTTTTGTGGAGTATGGTTTACACCATCCAGGATTGCGTGAGAATTTCAAAGCGTACTTAAAAGATCTCGCTCAAACCTTATAAATTTATCAATCTATAAGGCTAGACGGCTAGATTGCAAAGGGGGTATTTTTTGCGTAAAATACCCCTTTTCTCATACTGAAACTAAGGATATTTTATGGCAGACTGGAACGGCGAATACATCAGCCCTTACGCAGAACATGGCAAAAAAAGCGAACAAGTCAAAAAAATTACCGTATCCATTCCATTAAAAGTGTTGGAAATTCTCACCAACGAACGCACTCGCCGCCAAGTAAATAATCTCCGCCACGCCACTAACAGCGAATTACTATGTGAAGCCTTTTTACACGCCTTCACAGGTCAACCACTCCCAACAGACGAGGAACTTGCTAAAAAAGACTAACTCGAATTAAGTGCTAGGTCGGAATTTTTGTAAAAATTCCGGCGTAGGTAAAATCGGCAAGCAAACAAATACCGCCTTGTGAGCGGTATTTTTGTTGAGTGAATGATTACAGCA
Organism: Actinobacillus sp.; assembly: GCA_020026075.1. Lineage (GTDB taxonomy): Bacteria > Pseudomonadota > Gammaproteobacteria > Enterobacterales > Pasteurellaceae > Actinobacillus_C. Next base: position 17,316 of record JAHHQZ010000029.1, read on the forward strand.
GATCGAAACGATCGTTATTCATTACTTTCGTCCAAGCTTTAACAAAGTCACGTACGAATTTTTCACGGTTATCGTCTTGGGCATAGTGTTCAGCGTAGGCACGCAATACTGAATTTGAACCGAATACAAGATCCACACGGTTTGCTGTGAATTTAGTTTCGCCTGTTTTGCGGTCGATAATGTGGTAAAGATTATCAGCCACTGGCTGCCAGCGGTTGTTCATATCGGTTAAGTTGACGAAGAAGTCGTTGCTTAACACGCCAAGACGTTGAGTGAATACGCCTTCTTTGCTGTGGGCAAAGTTGGTATCTAAGACGCGCATACCGCCCACTAGCACGGTCATTTCTACTGCGGTTAAGCCGAGTAATTGTGCTTTATCGAGCAGTAATTCTTCTGGCTCTACTGCATATTTGGTTTTCACAAAGTTGCGGAAACCATCGTGCAACGGTTCGAGTACATCAAAAGAGGCGGCGTCAGTTTGCTCGGCGGTTGCATCCCCACGTCCGCTGGTAAATGGCACAGCGACCTCAAAGCCTGCTGCTTTAATGGCGTTTTCTAAGCCAACCACGCCACCAAGCACGATTAAATCTGCCAAGCTCACGCCCGTACTGGATTGCACTTTAATTTGATTAAGTGAATTTAGTACGTTGGCAAGGCGTTCAGGCTCATTGCCCACCCAGTCTTTTTGTGGAGCGAGGGCAATACGTGCGCCATTGGCACCACCACGATAATCCGAGCCACGATAGGTGCGTGCGCTGTCCCAAGCGGTTGTGATCAAGTCGCTATCACTTAAACCTGATGCACGAATTTGTGCTTTTAATTCACTAATTTCTTCACCACTAAGCACTTTGCCTGCTGGAATTGGATCTTGCCAAATGAGATCTTCTGCTGGCACATCGCTACCAAGATAACGAGATTTTGGTCCTAAATCACGGTGTGTTAATTTAAACCACGCACGTGCGAAAACTTCAGAAAAATAGGCTTGATCTTCGGCGAAACGGCGAGAAATTTTGTTGTATTCTGGATCAATTTTTAATGCCATATCCGCATCAGTCATAATTGGCATACGGCGTTTGCTTGGATCGTGCGCATCAAGTGGCATATCTTTTTCTTCAATGTGCATAGGTTCCCATTGCCAAGCACCAGCTGGGGATTTTTTCAACCACCAGTCGTGATCCATTAGCATTTTAAAGTAGCCGTTATCCCATTGGGTTGGGTGCGTGGTCCAAGCGCCTTCAATACCGCTGGTTACCGTGTCGCCACCATTGCCTGTACCGTTTTGATTCACCCAGCCTAAGCCTTGTTCTTGTAATGCCGCATTTTCTGGGTTCTCCCCAACCAGTGCTGCATTGCCATTGCCGTGACATTTACCCACCGTATGTCCACCAGCGGTGAGAGCAACAGTTTCTTCATCATTCATCGCCATACGTGCGAAGGTTACACGCATATCATGTGCAGTTTTTAGCGGATCTGGCTTACCACCCACCCCTTCAGGGTTCACATAAATTAAGCCCATTTGTACCGCAGCAAGCGGATTTTCTAAGGCTTCACGATTTTCTTCATCGCTATAACGCTTGTCGCCAGCGGCAAGCCAATCACGTTCTTCACCCCAGTAAATATCTTTTTCAGGGTGCCAAATATCTTCACGTCCGCCGCCAAAACCAAAGGTTTTCAAGCCCATTGTTTCATAGGCCATATTACCTGCGAGAATAATTAAATCCGCCCAAGATAATGCATTACCGTATTTTTTCTTAATCGGCCAAAGTAGGCGGCGAGCTTTGTCTAAGTTGGCATTGTCAGGCCAAGAGTTGAGTGGTGCGAAACGCTGATTACCTGTTGACGCACCGCCACGCCCATCGGTTGTACGATATGAACCTGCTTGGTGCCACGCCATACGCACCATTAAACCGCCATAATTTCCCCAGTCGGCAGGCCACCAGTCTTGGCTTTCCGTCATTAAGTTTTTCAAGTCCGCTTTAACAGCCTCTAAATCCAATTTAGAAAAGGCTTCACGGTAGTTGAAGTTTTCATCAAAAGGATTCGTTTTGCGATCGTGCTGATGCAAAATATCTAAGTTTAAGGAATGAGGAAAAAAGGATTTTAGTTCGTCATCTGTGTTGGTTACTGCACCGTGTGCAATAGGGCAGCCAGATGTTTTCACTTGCGTTTGATGATGCACTGGGCATTTTGATTGGTTACTCATATTAATCTCCAAATGTCGTTGAAAAACTTGATATAAATTACCAATCAAAAAGAATGTATTCAATAATGTGTTACCTATTGATTTAATCGTAATTATTGAACAATAATTAAACAAATCATAAATTCCCCAAATGCTACGCCGTTATTTTTTGCAATATTTTGAAAGCAACTTCACCAATATATCCACGTGATCGCAAAATTTTTGCGATCAAGCTCACAATTCTAGGCTGGAATATTCGCCAATTTTTTGACAAACATTAGACTAGGCATCAGTTAAAATGATGTGGGATAAGTCTTGTTTGAATAATTTGTTTTCAGTCAACCGATCTCGTGCCGGCGTAACCTTAATTGAACTACTAATGGTGATGAGTTTAATGGCGAGTGCGTTAATTTTTGTCGTTCCAAGTTGGCATAACGTTCAAGAAAAAGTGTTATTGACACAAGAACAGCAAGGTGTGGCGATGTTTTTAAAAACGGTGCAGCTTAAAGCCGCACAAGAAGGACGAACGTGGGTACTGGTTGGGCATTCGTATGCAAGGCAAGGTCGGAATAATTGGTGTTTATTTGCACAAGCCCTCCGTGTACCACGTTGCGACTGTGCCAATCCTGCCACTTGCCCTGCGGATACCTTAATGTACCACGCAAGACATCCACGAACGGTAGCACTGCATTTAACGTCAAGTTATCCACAAACTTTTGTGCATATTAATGGGCTACGACAAACACAAAATAGCCACTGTTTTACCTTACAAGCGAAAACCGATTACGTGGGCTTTTATTTAAGAAATGAGAAAATTTTGAGCGGAAAAATCAGAAATAGTCGTTGTGGGAGTTCGCAATGAGCAAAGCTTTTGCACGAGGGCAAACCCTTGTTGGCACTTTGTTGGCTATTAGTCTTGGCACCCTATTATTGCTGGTGCTACTAACGTGGTTTAGCCGCACGCAATGGGCGCAGAAGAACCTCCGAGAGCGTTTGCATTTACAGCAGGTATTACAACAAAAATTGCAACTCATCGTAAAAGATGTACGCCGTATTGGCTACTTGGCGATCCCTTCTCGTGCGACACCCATTTTACAAACCAATCTCAAGGCTTTTACGCAAAATTCACAGGGGCGATTATTTAGCATTGGGCATAAATTAGGCGAAACACCACAAAGCTGTTTAGTGTTTGCTTACGATATGGATCATTCAGGCTGCTTTGGTTCAACATTCACACAGCAACGTTGTTTGTTGCAAGGTCGAAATAATTCTAATGAATTGTACCGTGAAATGTTTGGCTTTCGCTTAAATCAAGGGCGTTTGGAAACTCGTGGACGCAAGGGGATCTCACAAAATTGCACAAAGGCGCAATGTCGCCAGTATTTGAGTGCCGCCGCCTGCCAAGAAAGCCACTGGCAGAATGTGCTAGATGAAACCCAGATACGGCTCGATGAATTGCAATTTCAGCTGTCTACAAGCCCCACTGGCAAAAAGGCAATGCATATTTTATTAGTGGGTCATTGGCAAAATAATCCTCGCATTCGTTACAGCACCACAGCGGTTGTTCCTTTGATGAATGAGTAAATGTTATGCAACAAAATACATTAAAACGAACGCCATTTTTTCAAAAAAAATTCCGGCCTGCGGCAAGTAATCTATTGGTGTTAATGCTGTTTAGCTCACTGATGGCGATGATTTTATGGTGGCAAGGCGAGAATTTTGCTGGGTTCGCCCAGTTAAATCACATTGCAAAGCAGGATATGCAACAAAGCTTACAGCAACAATACGCTTGGCGACTGTTTGTCCAGCAGGATCTGCCTTTGCTTAAGATAACCGCACAACAGCATTGCACCAAGCTAACGGATCCACTGTTTGACGTACAAGATCGCCCTAATTTTGTTCGTTTAAACCGACAAAATTTTCCCAAAAATTCCAGCCTTCTATTAAATGAGCCATTGCCAAACAGCCTTGCATCGTGGCGGAAATTTTTTCAACAAAGTGCCGCTCAGAAAATTTGGTGTAAAGCACAAACGCTCTTTAATGATCGCCCCAAGAAAAAAATGGAAAAAACACAATGGCATATTGTGAACGAGTTGCTACTAAACCATTATTTGACGAATAAGCAACTTATCCCCATAGCCACAAGCTCGGATATCCCATTGATTTTAAAGAAAAAAGTTGCGCCATTTTATGTGCTTAATCAGCAAAATAACGTTGTTGAAATTCACGGTAAGGTGAAAACTGTGATTTTAAGTACTGGCAACATACAAATAAAAGGCAAAGGCATTTTGCACGGAGCGCTGGTGGCAAAAGGAGCTGTGGTAATTGCACCGCAAGCGAAGACTGATTTTCGTTATAACAAAGAGATAGTAGACAAAGCGATGAAAATGTATGCGAGCTGGCAGTTAGATACAGAACGTTTTAAGCAACTTTCACAGCGAGGTTGGCGTGATTTTTAAACAACCATCAGCCTTTCAAAAAGGCGCAAGCCTATACAGCGTATTGCTAGCAATAAGCTTGTTTTTAGGCATTTTTATCGCACTAGAAAAATGGCAAGAACAGCAACAACAAAGCGCCACCACCCTATTTTTACAGCGCCAAGCCATTCAAGTGCAATACAACCAAAAACAACGCCGATACCTCGATTTCCCTTGTGAAAAACAAATATCACGCAACAATTACACAATGAAAATCACCTGCAACGGACAACAAGAAAACCTAACCGTTTGCGTAAAAATACAAGAAACTGGGCTGATATGGTGTGGTTAGTACAGACAAGCGAATAAAGTTATTCTTTTTGTATGTTATAGTAGTAATTAAATCTCATAATAGCAATGAAGATGGGGTTAGAAATAGAAACATAAAACCTATAAAAAAACTATAAATAAATATAATTT
>JAHHQZ010000003.1 GCA_020026075.1 Actinobacillus sp.
GAATACGGAATACGGAATACGGAATACGGAATACGGAATACGGAATACGGAATACACTGAAATTATCCCACCTCCTAATTCAATAGTAAATAAAAGAAGTAAAATAATATTAAAAGTAGTTGTTACTGGAAAATGATTATTCAAGTAGACATATAAAACACCTGTAGTCGCCCAGAATAAACCAGATAACAATCCGTAAATAATGCCTTTTTTCTGCATACTAAAACAACCCTAATTGCATTATTTTATGCATTACTAATTTAGAATGTGAAATCCTTTTTTCTGCATAGCCTTCAAAATGCTCATTATTTTCTGATTTAATAATAGTCCATAATGTCCATAGAATATCCTGAGCGAATTGATAGAGTAGTATCCATTGCATCTCATTATGGTAATCTGATTTATTAAAATAGCTTTTCAAGAATAAATTAACCTGTTCATCGCTTAATCGTGCTTCTAATAGAAATGCAGCTACGTCAAATAATGGGTCATTCATACCTGAATATTCCCAATCAATAAAATACAGTTTATCCCCTTGTAAAAGAATGTTTTCCGGTACTAAATCATTGTGACACGGGCATAATGGGCGAGAATGTTTATCAAAATATCTACGGATTTGATTAAAAAAATCTAATAAGGATTTCATTTCTAGATCAAATTGATAAAAATGCTCTGAATTAGTGAGTAATTTTATATATCCATCATAAGCTTCAAATGCATTTAGTCTATTAGGAAAAGATATATCTGATTGATGTAAATCATTTAATCGCTTTGCAATTTTACGAAGATAATCTTCATTTTGAATGGTAGTATGATTCAATGTTTGGCTATTTTCTAAATAGCGAGTAACTTTAATCCCTGATTCTGCATTAATATAAACAGTTTCTACATTAAAACCATAATCTGATGCTATTTTACTATTAATCTCTTCATTTTTTCGTGAGATTAAAAATTCCGTCATTACACCGGGTAAACGTACGACATATTGATCAGTTATTGTGGATACTAAATAGTTTTTATTGGTCATTCCCCCAATAAACTCAATCTGCTTTATATCATTTGGTGTAATGAGTAACTTCTCTGCAATAGGAATAATTTTGTCGAACATTATTTATTTTCTCAACTTTTATTTACATTGTTACGAATATAATTCGGTAGGGCGGATAAAGACGGCAACACAGTTTCTGCTAATTGCTTACCTTGCTTGGTAATGGGTTTGCCGGTTTCCACTAAAATTAAATGTGCAACGTTGGCAGCTTGGCCGCTTTGCATATCTTCGAATTTGTCGCCGACCATATAGGACTCCGCAGGATCAATGTCGAGGGCTTTAATGGCATCCAGTAGCATTCCCGCAGCGGGTTTACGGCAGTCGCACTGTTGGCGGAATTCGCCTTTGCCCTCTGGGTGGTGGGGGCAGTAGTAAATGCCATCTAACTCTACGCTCTGCTCTGCCAGCGACCAATCCAGCCATTCCGTAAGCTGTAAAAATTGCTGTTCTGAAAAATAACCACGTGCAATACCTGACTGGTTGGTCACCATTACCAGCTTAAAGCCCATACCTTGCAATTCACGCAAAGTCGCAACCGTGTGCGGTATAAATTCAAAATCATCAATTTGGTGAACGTATCCGTGATCCACATTCAATGTGCCATCACGATCAAGAAAAATTGCCTTATGTCCCATAAGTTTGTCCTAAAAAATGTAGAGGGGTCATTATCCGGCTTTCTCTATGATTAGGCAATTTTTTTTAAAAATATTCCGGCCTAGCTTACTTCCTTATGATTATTTTTAGGTTGCTTTTTATGCTTTTATCAGCACTCAATGACCTTTGAAAAAATTTTTTGAAATTTTGCTTGTTTTAGCCGTCTAAACTTCTATACTGCTGAAAAGTCAAATTTACAGGAGCTTTTATGATTAACTTAAATCAAGTAAGCAAAACTTTTACCATTGATGGACGAGAAATCCACGCATTGCGTGATGTGTCATTAAATGTGCCACGTGGGCAAATTTATGGCGTGATCGGTTCATCAGGTGCAGGGAAAAGTACGCTCATCCGTTGCGTGAACTTATTGGAAAGCCCAACACAAGGTACGGTTTATGTGGACGGCGAAAATCTTACTGCCCTTTCGGACAAAGCCTTAATGCAGGCACGCCGGAATATTAGTATGATTTTTCAACACTTTAACTTGCTAAGCGGACGTACCGTTTTTGAAAATGTGGCGCTACCTTTGGAACTGGCTGGCGAGTCAAAACAGAAAATCCGTCAAAAAGTAACAGAATTACTCAAATTGGTTGGCTTGGAAGAACGAGCAAACGCCTATCCAGCGAATTTGTCAGGCGGTCAAAAACAGCGTGTTGCCATTGCACGAGGCTTAGCCACAGATCCAAAAGTCTTGCTATGCGATGAAGCGACCAGTGCGTTGGACCCTGTCACAACAAAATCAATCTTGGCGTTGCTTAAAGAAATCAACCAAAACTTGGGCTTGACCATTTTGCTCATTACCCACGAAATGGACGTGGTAAAACAAATTTGCCATCAAGTCGCTGTGATTGATGGAGGACGTTTAATTGAACAAGGTGCGGTTGCGGATGTATTTTCTAATCCACAAACGGCATTAGCACGCAAATTCATTGAGGCAACCTTTAATATTCGTCTGCCAGAGGAATATCAAGCACGTTTGCACCCTGCTCGCTCAGAAAATCACCCATTTCCCGTGGTGAAATTTGAGTTTACAGGCGAATCGGTAGATGCCCCTGTGCTTTCGCAAGCCTCTAAACGTTTTGGGATTGATTTAAGCATTTTAACCTCACAAATTGACTACGCAGGCGGCGTGAAGTTTGGCTTTACCATCGCAGAATTAGAAGGTTCCGCCGATGCCGTTGACCAAACAATTCAATATTTACAAGAACATAAAATCAATGTGGAGATCTTAGGTTATGTTTGATTCTTTAACCCCACGTGTGTGGCAATTATTGGGACAAGCCACATTGGAAACTGTTTATATGGTTCTCGTTTCAGGCTTTGTTGCGACCTTGCTTGGTGTGCCGTTGGGTATTGCTCTTTTTATCAGCCGTAAAGGGCAAATTCGAGCCAACGCTACCGTTTATAACGTACTCAATGCCATCGTGAATATAGGACGTAGCGTGCCTTTCATTATTTTGCTGGTTGCGATTATTCCGTTTACACGCTGGATTTTAGGCACAAGTATTGGCACAACCGCTGCCATTGTTCCTCTCACTATTTCTGCCATTCCATTTATCGCTCGCTTGGTCGAGAATGCGTTAATGGAAGTTCCCGCAGGCTTAATGGAGGCGGCACAATCAATGGGTGCGAGCCACTGGCAAATTATTACAAAATTCTTATTACCCGAAGCCTATGCAAGTATTGTTAATGTGATCACCGTAACGCTCGTGGCACTCGTCAACTACTCTGCAATGGCAGGAACCGTAGGCGGTGGTGGCTTAGGCTACGTGGGGATCCGCTACGGCTACCAAACCTATAAACCAATGATTTTATTAGTTACCATCATTTTATTAGTGCTGATTGTGCAAATTATCCAAAGTTTAGGTGATCGATTAGCACGCCGTTTAACTCATAAATAAACAAGGCTTAGCCTTATAATGTAAAACTTAGGAGTACCATATGAAACTCAAACACATCGCAAAACTCTCAACGGTTGCAGCCGCTTTATTTCTTAGCTTTTCTGCCAATGCAAAAGATGGTCGTATTAAAGTAGGGGTAATGTCTGGAGCTGAGGAAGGGATTGCCGAAGTGGCTCAACAGGTCGCTAAGGATAAATACAACCTTGATGTAGAGCTCATCCCTTTTACAGATTATGTCATTCCAAATGAAGCCTTGTACAATGGGGATTTGGATGTTAATGCATTCCAGCATAAACCTTATTTGGACGCTCAGAAAAAAGCACGTGGTTATAAAGGACTTGTGGTCGTGGGTAATACTTTTGTATTCCCGATTGGTGCCTATTCCAACACAGTGAAATCTATTAAAGATTTGCCTAAAGGCGCAACTATTGTGGTGCCAAATGACCCAACCAACTTAGGTCGTGCGTTAGTTCTACTGCAAAAACACGGTTTAATTAAATTGGCTGATCCAAACAGCATTACACAAACGGATCTCGATATTGTAGAAAATCCAAAAGATTTCAACATTAAACCTGTCGATGCCGCAATGACTGCGCTTACACTCAATGATGGCGTAGCATTGGCGGTTATTAATGGTAACTATGCCGTTGAACACGGATTAGAACCGAAAGAGGCGCTAATCATTGAGGACAAAGACTCGCCTTATGTGAACTTGATCGTTGCTCGTGAAGATAACCAAAATGATCCAGATGTAAAACACTTCGTTGAAGCATTCCAAACCGATGTTGTTTTCAAAAAAGCACAAGAAGCCTTTAAAGGTGGCATAGTAAAAGGCTGGTAATGTCCTTCCCCACCCTCTAAAAAGCTAGGTCGGAATATTGACAAAAATTTTGAAAATATTCCGACCTTTTTATTTTTTTCATTTTATATTTTCATCCAATGACGGTGGGAAATAGCCATTCAATCATTCCTAATACCTACATCACATTCTCTCGTTCGCTCTCTCGTTTTATCGCACGCTTGCCTAACCTTACATCCAATAAAAAAGCTACCGCATTTTGTGCAGTAGCTTTTTAGTTATTCTATCCAATTAGTTGGTTTTATCCGTTGGGTTTTCAGGATCTTTGGCAGGTTCTTCAGCAGTTGCAGTATGAGTGGTTACTTTGTCTGCATTATCTGCTGTTGCTGTGCCATTGTCTTCCCAGCCACGTGGTGGTGTAACAGGACGGCGTTCCATTAGTTGCTTGATTTGTTCCATTTCAATGGTTTCGTATTTCATCAACGCATCTTTCATTGCGTGCAAAATATCCATATTGTCTTCAAGCAACTGTTTAGCACGTTTATAGTTGCGTGTAATAATTTTACGCACCTCTTCATCAATGGTGTGCGCCGTTTCATCAGACATATGTTTCGCTTTGCCCATTGAGCGACCAAGAAACACTTCATCATCGTCTTCTGTGTACAGAATCGGGCCTAGCTCATCAGAGAATCCCCATTGTGTAACCATATTACGAGCAATATTGGTAGCGACTTTAATGTCATTTGACGCACCCGTAGATACATTTTCTGCACCATAAATAATGCTTTCCGCTAAACGGCCGCCGTATAGGGTGGAAATCTTACTTTCAAGCTGTTTATAGCTCATACTCACTTGATCCCCTTCTGGCAAGAAGAAGGTTACACCCAATGCACGCCCACGTGGAACGATGGTGATTTTATGTACAGGGTCGTGTTCAGGTACTAGGTAACCAACAATAGCGTGTCCTGCCTCGTGGTAGGCGGTGGATTCTTTTTGTTCGTCCGTCATAATCATTGTGCGGCGTTCTGGCCCCATATTGATTTTATCTTTGGCAAGCTCAAACTCGTGCATTGTAACCACTGTCTTATCATTACGAGCGGCAAATAACGCAGCCTCGTTGACAAGATTCGCCAATTCCGCTCCAGAATAACCTGGTGTACCACGTGCGATGACCATTGGATCCACGTCTTTTGCCACTGGCACTTTACGCATATGCACTTGAAGGATTTGTTCTCGACCACGCACATCAGGCAAGCCAACCATTACTTGACGGTCGAAACGACCAGGACGGGTTAATGCTGGGTCAAGCACATCTGGACGGTTAGTCGCAGCGATCACGATGATACCTTCTTTGCCTTCAAAACCATCCATTTCTACCAGCATTTGGTTAAGGGTTTGTTCACGTTCATCGTGTCCTCCGCCTAAACCTGCGCCACGTTGGCGACCAACGGCATCAATTTCATCAATAAAAATGATACAAGGGGCGTTTTTCTTCGCTTGCTCGAACATATCACGCACACGAGAGGCACCGACACCGACAAACATTTCCACGAAATCAGACCCTGAAATAGTGAAAAATGGCACTTTTGCTTCCCCCGCAATGGCTTTGGCAAGTAAAGTTTTACCTGTACCTGGTGGACCAACCATTAAAACGCCTTTTGGAATGCGTCCGCCCAGTTTTTGGAATTTGCTTGGATCACGTAAGAAGTCCACAATTTCTGCCACTTCTTCTTTGGCTTCTTCACAGCCTGCCACATCTTTGAAAGTTGTATTGATTTGCTCTTTTGTGAGCATTTTCGCTTTACTTTTACCAAAACCTAATGCGCCGCCACGACCGCCGCCTTGCATTTGGCGAGCGAAATACAGCCAAATACCAATAAGGAAAAGCATTGGGAACCACGAAATAAACATTGAAGTTAAAACACTACGTTCTTGTGGTAATGCCCCTTGAATTTGTACGTTTTCTTTAATGAGATCGTCTAACAATTTGTTGTCGTGTAACGGTGTTGGTAAAACAGTGGTATATTGCGTGCCATTTTTACGTGTAACGAAAATTTCACCACGTGTATTAAAGCGAGTTTTAGCAATGTCTTTATCCGCCACATCGTGAATAAAACTCGTGTAGTCAACACGATTTTCTGAACTGCTATGATCGGTAAAACCTTGATAAGCTGTCATCATTACAACAGCGATCACTACCCATAGCACAATATTTTTTAGCATATCGTTCAAGGTTAAAAGTCCCCTTATCTGTTAAAACTAATAAAAAGCTAAATGAAATGGATTTCCTATAAATTATCGCAATTTACTCTGAAAAAACGTGCGAAAGCGTACTACATTCGCCCTGAAAATAAAAGTAAATTCAATTATAGGCTCGTACTATCACACCCTTTGCTTAAGCCTGTCCTTTGTAGCCTGATGCCACAATATAGACTTCTCGTGAGCGTCCACGTGAGGCCTCTGGTTTACGCACCTTAACCGTAGTGAAACGCTGACGAATCCCTCGTAAATACTCATCAAAGCCTTCGCCTTGAAACACTTTCACCACAAAACTACCGCCAGTACGTAAAACTTGATCCGCCATATCCAATGCTAATTCCACCAAATACATTGCTCGTGGAATATCCACCGCTGGCATTCCGCTAAAATTCGGTGCCATATCGGACATTACTACATCTACTTTGGCATCGCCCACTCGTTCAAGTAAGGCGTTTAGCACATTTTCATCACGAAAATCCCCTTGCAGGAAGTCAACCCCCACAATAGGATCCATATCTAAAATATCACAAGCAACAATACGCCCTTTGCCACCAATTTGGCTTGCCACATATTGCGACCAGCCACCTGGCGCAGCACCGAGATCCACTACGGTCATTCCTGGTTTAAATAAGCGATCAGATTGTTGAATTTCATCAAGCTTGAAATACGCGCGAGAACGCAATTTCTGCTTATGTGCTTTTTGTACGAAAGGATCTTTAAAATGTTCATTTAACCAGCGTGAAGAACTTGCTGATCGTTTTTTCTTTCCCATAGAATTTCTCAATTAGGTTAATAAAATGGTATAAAACACGCCTTAATTCTAGCGATTTGCCCAATATAAGGGTAAAATTTGCCACTTCAATTTTTTATTTATCGGAGCAACGATGGATTTATCCACAAAACAAAAACAATTTCTCAAAGGTTTAGCACATCATTTAAGCCCAGTGGTAATGCTTGGTGCGCATGGCTTAACCGAAGGTGTATTGGCAGAAATTGATTTAGCCTTAGAACACCACGAGTTAATTAAAGTGAAAATCGCAGGTAGCGATCGTGAAACCAAAAAACTCATTATTGACGCAATTGTACGTGAAACCAATGCCACATCCGTGCAAGCTATTGGGCATATTTTAGTACTATTTCGCCAAAATACCGATGCGGATAAACGTAAAATCCAACTACCTCGCCGCTAAACAGGTTTCAAGCATAACAAAAGGACGTTTACCGTCCTTTTGTTTTATCTCAAGGCGTGGATTATTTATATTCCACTTTCTCGATTTCAAATTCAATACGACCACCTGGTGTTTGAATCGCCACAGTGTCGCCTTCTTCTTTGCCGATTAAACCACGTGCGATAGGTGAATTAACGGAGATCAAACCTGCTTTAATATCCGCCTCATCATCACCCACGATTTTATAGGTTACTTCATCGTCATTTTTAACATTAATCAAGCTCACTGTTGTGCCGAAAATCACCTTGCCGTTATTCGGTAATTTGGTGATGTCAATAATTTGGCAGTTGGCTAATTTACCTTCAATTTCTTGAATTCGCCCTTCGCAGAACCCTTGCTGTTCACGAGCAGCATGGTATTCAGCATTTTCTTTTAAATCGCCGTGTTCACGAGCTTCTGCAATGGCCTTAATAATCTCTGGACGACGGGTGTTTTTTAAAAAATCCAATTCTTCACGAAGTTGTTCGGCACCACGAACGGTCATAGGAATTTGTTGCATAAGATTTTCCTCTGTTCAATAAAAATACAGCGATGTCATCCGCATCGCCAAAGTTTGTGCGTGTATTATGGAGCGGTAAAAAAAAATAGCAATAGGAAATCATTCCCTTGTGTTTTTTTCGCCAATCAACTGCAAGATAAACTGTGCCATCTGCTGCGGATTTTCTTGATGCACATTGTGTCCTGCATCATCAATGCCAAGTTGTGGCAAATGAATACCACAAGCGTTTAGCATTAACAGGCTACGCCGGAATTTTTCGTCATTTTTTCCATAAAAATACACCAACTTCTGCCACGCTGGCGTTTGGTAATAAGCTGTTGTGGCGAAAAAAGGTTGCTTCGCCAAAGAAGTTGCGGCGAGCATTTTCGCAATCGCCTTACCGTTATTTTTTGCTCGTTTTTGAATTAACGCCTGTCGCTGTGCCGCCGTTAAATGTGCAAAAACTGGCTGCTGATACCAATCATCCAGCACTTTTGCTAACGGTTCAGTCGCAAAACGTGCCGCCCATTGCTGGTCATTTTGCCAACGCATACGTTTTGCCGTTTCATCCGCTAATCCAAAATTCGCCCCCTCTAAAATAATCTTTTGTAAACTTTTATTTACAGCATCGCCACGCTGGAATTTCTCTAAATATTCCAGCGTAAAATAAAGACAAAGCCGACCACCTAACGAATAGCCCACCAGCCAAAACGCTCGGTGCGGAAATGCGTGAATCACCTTGCCTTGTAACTGCTGGTACAAATAATCTGCCGCCTGTTCAAAGCTTTCAATCGCAATGGTTTGAGCCTTACCGTGAAAGGGCAAATCAAGGGTAACACAAGGAATAGAGGGGACTTTGCGTTGTAGCTCATCGATCAAAGGTTGCCAATCTTCGCCGGAGCCGAGTAAGCCGTGTACAAAGCATAAAACGGGGGCTGGAATATGTGGGGAAATTTTAGTGGTTTGTGGCGACATCAGTAGCATTCCTGTAAACAAAAATCGCATTCTACAAAGGCTTTTATGGAATAGCAAAAAACATTTTGTTTATTTAAATTTACAAAATATGTTTAAATAATTTTACAAAAACAATCATCGCATGCTAGTATCGCCAACCTAACCGCCATCATACAAAAAATGGAGAAAAATAATGAATAAAACCTTAGGAAGTACGCTTATCGTGGCAGGTACCACGATTGGCGGAGGAATGCTGGCAATGCCACTGACCTCTGCTGGGATGGGTTTTGGGGCAACGGTTGTGCTTTTGATCACTTTGTGGGTGTTGCTTGTTTATGCAGGGCTTTTATTTGCCGAATTATACCAAACGGTGCAAAGCGATGCGGGCATTGGCACACTGGCGGAAAAATACTACGGCACCTTTGGACGAGTGCTGTCCACTGCTGTGCTTTTAGTGTTTTTGTATGCGCTCGTGTCCGCCTATGTTGCAGGAGGCGGTGCTATTTTTGCAGGCATAATGCCCGTGATCGGCAGTGCAAAACTCACATCACAAATCGCAGGGCTATTGTTTGTTGTGGTTTTTGGAGCGTTTATTTTATTTGGCACCAGCGCAGTAGACAAAGCTAATCGCTTGATTTTCTTTACTAAACTTGCATTTTTTGCCTTAGTGTTTGTGCTGTTACTGCCGAATGTAGAAATGAAAAACTTACTAGAAGTGCCATTAGATAATGCGTTGATTATTTCAGCAGCACCAATTTTCTTCACCGCTTTCGGTTTTCACGGCTCAATTCCGAGTTTGAACAAATATTTAGACGGCAACGTAAAAGCACTGCGTTTTGCCATTATCGTGGGGACAATTATTCCACTTGTAGCCTATATTTTATGGCAATTTACCACGCACGGAGTATTGACCCAAAGTGCATTTACGCAGATTTTAAAAGCCGACCCAACGTTAAATGGGCTGGTAACGGCGACCATTCAAAGTACAGGCAGCACGGCTATTGGCTGGGCAGTAAGAACCTTCTCTGCTTTGGCGTTAATCACCTCATTTCTCGGTGTTGCGTTAGGTTTATTTGAAACATTGGAAGATCTCTTCACTCGTGTGGGAATTAAATGCAATCGCTTAACGCTTGGCGTGTTGACTTTCACTCCGCCATTAGCCTTTGCATTGTTCTACCCTACTGGTTTCATTTTGGCATTAGGCTACGCAGGGCAAATGTTTGCCTTCTACGCCATCGTGCTACCAGTGGCGATGGTGTGGAAATTACGCAAACAAAATGCAAATCTTGCATACCAAGCACCAGGCGGCTATGCTGCGTTACTTGTAAGCCTTGTGATCGGCGTTGGCATTGTGTGTATTCCCTTTGTCATTCAAGCGGGACATTTACCTGCCGTTGTCGGTTAAAGCTAGGCCGGAATATTTTAAAAAATTTATACCACTTTTCTTAGGATTTCTTATGCAAAACAGAACGTTCGGAAGTGCGTTGATTGTCGCAGGAACGACAATCGGCGCTGGAATGCTCGCAATGCCGCTGACCTCAGCGGAAATGGGCTTCGGCTACACCTTATTATTACTCGTTGGGCTATGGCTGTTACTCTCTTTCTCTGCCCTGTTGTTCGTGGAGGTTTACCAAAAAGCCCCACGCAACGACGCAGGAATCGCCACGCTCGCTGAACAATATTTCGGCGTAACAGGGCGCTTTCTCACGACTGCCGCCTCCCTTTTACTGATGTATGCCTTACTCACCGCTTATGCGATCGGGGGCGGTAATTTATTAACACCATTTTTAAGCCAATTTGGCGATCAGGCTGAAATAGTGGCGATCGTGGTCTTTATGCTCATTTTGGCAAGCTCCGTGTTAGTCGGCACCAAAGTAGTTGACGGCTTCACTCGCCTATTATTCGCCCTGAAATTAGTGGCTTTCGGCTTTATCCTTTTTATGATGATGCCTTTGGTGAAATGGGAAAATATTAGCGAAATGCCGTTAAATTACTTCGTGATCATCTCCGCAGCCCCTGTGTTTTTCACATCCTTCGGATTTCACGTGGTTATTCCGACCATCAACAATTACTTAGATAACGACATTCGCCGTTTACGCTTGGCAATTATCAGCGGTACGGCTATTCCACTCATGGCTTATATTTTGTGGGAATTGGTTACGCACGGCGTGTTCGCACAAGCGGAATTTGTACAAATCATTCGTCAAAATCCAACCCTAAACGGTTTGGTTGAGGCGTGCTACCACGCCACTGGCAGCGAATTTATCAGCTACAGCGTGCGTTTATTCTCCGCCTTTGCCCTTATTACGTCATTCTTAGGCGTTGCCCTTGCCTTAGTGGACTGCTTAGACGACTTGCTACAACGAATGAACAAACCTGCCAACCGCTTTGTGCTAAGCTTATTGGCTTTCTTACCAGTGCTATTTTTCGCACTCTACTACCGTGATTTCCTACGAGTTCTGGGTTATGCTGGGCAAACCTTCGTATTCTACGGTTTACTACTGCCAATCGGTATGGCGTGGGTGTTCCGCAAACGCCATCCAGATGCGAAATACCACGTAGCAGGCGGCACGCCAATGTTAATTTTCACCTTTATCTTAGGATTGGTGATCATCAACGTACCTTTCTTCATTGATATGGGCTGGCTGCCAAAAGTGATCGGCTAAATCATAAGGAAACACAATGCAATTACAGGCAAACGATAAAATTTTGGATCTCACTCGCCCACAAATTATGGGAATTTTGAACATCACCCCTGATTCTTTTTCCGATTCAGGTCAGTTTTTGTTTTTGGATAAGGCGTTATTTCAAGCAGAAAAAATGCTTAACGAGGGGGCGACGATCATCGACATTGGCGGCGAATCCACTCGTCCAGGGGCAAAAGCGGTTACGGTACAACAAGAGTTAGATCGTGTTTTGCCTGTATTGCAAGCCTTACACGAGCGTTTTGACTGCTGGCTGTCGGTGGATACTTCTAAGGCGGAGGTAATGCAAGCCGCTGCACAGGCAGGGGCGGAGCTCATAAACGATGTGCGAGCCTTGCAAGAACCTAAGGCTTTACAAGTGGCGGCTCAAAGCCAACTGCCCGTTTGCTTAATGCATATGCAAGGTCAGCCACGCACAATGCAACAAAATCCGCACTACGATAACGTTTACACTGATGTGCTGACATTTTTGCAAGAACGCACAACGGCGTGCTTGCAGGCCGGAATTTCTCGAGAAAAAATCTTATGGGATCCAGGTTTTGGCTTTGGAAAAACCCTTGCTCACAACTACGCCTTACTCAAAGGGCTTAATCGCCTTTGCCAGCAAGGGTTTCCCGTATTGGTTGGAATGTCTCGTAAATCGATGATCGGCAATCTATTAAATCGCCCTGTGGATGAACGTCTCGTGGGCAGCGTAACCGCCGCACTCATCGCCACACAAAAAGGCGTAAAAATCCTCCGAGTCCACGACGTCGCTGCAACCAAAGATGCGTTGCAAGTGTGGGAGGCGAGCTTGTAATTCATAAAACGAAGGCCGGAATTTTCGTCAAAATTTTGACAAATATTCCGGCCTTCTACTTTTCATCACCGCTTAACCACCTGCGATTTTTACAGTGTAGCCTTGTTTTTCGAGTAGGGTTTTAAGTTTTTCTCGTTGATCGGTTTGCATTTCAATCACAAAATTTTTAACCGTTCCCCCACTGCCACATTGCTGTTTTAATTTTTTCGCAAGGGTTTTCAACGCCGTTTCATCAAGGGGCAAACCTGTAATTAGGCTCACACCATTGCCTTTACGTCCGCTGGTTTGACGAGCAATGCGCACAATGCCATCGCTTTTGGGTGGCTCGGGCTTGTCTTTTTTAGGAGCAATTCGCCCAGTTTCTGTGGAATAAACAAGAGTATTCATAGCTATCCTTTTGATTTTTATTTAATTCAATGGCTGAATAGTTTCCCATTTTTGGCAAGATGGGCAATTCCAAAGCAATTTATGGGTTTGAAAACCACAGTTGGTACAACGATATTCAAATTCTTTGCTTAAATAACGTTCAACCATTCCTTGAATAAGTTCAAGGTTGGCTTTTTCAGTGTTCGTTTTCGTTTGCTCAATTTGATATTGCACAAAACGCAAAAATAGTCGTGGCGCAGGGTTGACTGTCAGTTGGTGCTGAACCTTCATTTTAGCAGCCTCCGTGCCGAGCTGCTGTTCCGTTAAGTCTAATAAAGCAAGATCAACTTTTGTGTTAACCAACGCTTGCTGTGCCTTAATCAAAAATAATTCAAAGCTCTCCATATCACCACGATTTTGATAAATATACGCCAGTGGGGCGATTATTTCACCAATGAATGCAGGATTTTGCTTTAATACATTTTGTAAATAATCAATCGCCGCCTGTTCATTTAGTTGAACCAAAGCCATTTCCGCCAGTAAAAGCGAGGCTCGAATACAGCTTGGCGACACGTTGAGTGCTTTTCCCAACAAAATTTTAGCCTGTGAGACCAGTTTTTTTCGATCATCACTAGGATCAGATAATGCGGTAAGTTGCTCACTTCGCTCACAATAATAATGCGCCAACGCTACATTGTTGGATTCTGGGGCAATACGCTGGTATTTTTCAGCCACATTGATAGCTTTGTCCCATTCTTTGGTTTTTTGATAAATAAACGCCAGCTGCTGCAAGGCATCTTGGGCAAAGTCAGGTTCGTCAACCAGCAAGGTATACAAATGTTCTGCTCGATCATAAAAACCAATTGCCATAAAATCTTTCGCTAATTGCTTGCGTGTTAAGATTTTTTGTTCATCGGAATAATGTTCGCTTTGCAATAAATTTTTGTGAATACGGATTGCCTTATCCACTTCCCCACGTGAACGAAACAAGTTGCCCAGCGTCAGTTGAGCCTCAAAAGGCGATGCCCCTTCAATGCCAGCTTCGTTTTCTTGCTTTTGAAGAATATCGAGAAAAAGATCAACGGCTTTATTTTGCTGATTTGCCAACAGCAAATTCACCCCAGCCATATAATCACGAGAAAACTGATGACTTTTGTTTTCTTGTTGTTTTTTTACACTGCGGTAACCCATTACCCAGCCATAAGCTGCAGCAATAGGCAATAACAAAAAAAGCAGTTCGAGCATTTAAACCTTCTCAGTTGGAGCAACAGTTTTCTGAGCCGTGCGATTGATGAGATCCGTTTGTTTTTTCAGTTGACGCTGTACGGATATATGTTGAATTTTTAATTTGATGTAAAAAAATGAAGAAATAAACCAACCTAAAATCAGACCAAGACCGAATAAGATTGCCACGAGCGTGGAAAGACGAATGTGCATTTGAGCAATGATGTAATTGAATACGATAATTTGATCATTATTGGCACCAACCGTTACGCCAACGAGTAAAAGAGCAAGTAAGATGATCAAAGCAAAGATGTATTTCAACATAACGGCACTCCCAAGTTTTTAGAAAAGTAAACTGGTGCATTATGCCAAAAAATCCCTATAAAAACGAGTAAGCAACCGTTTTTTCTGATTTACTCACTTTATGTTAGGTCGGAATATTTTCAAAAAAATCCCAAAACCGAAGCTTTGGGATTGTATATTGGTTGTTTGTTTCATTCAGCGTACTATTCACCATCCACTAAAGCTTTTAGTGCTTTTCCAGCCCTAAAATGTGGAACGGATTTTGCTGATAAAGCAACAGATTCCCCAGTTCGTGGATTACGACCAGCACGAGGCTGATGATAATGTAATGAAAAACTACCAAAACCACGCACCTCAATACGATGACCTTGCTCTAAGGTGTGTGATATTGTTTCCAGTAATTGCTTAATGGCGAGATCTACTTCTTTGGCGGTCATCTCAGGATTGCAAGCAATCAGTGCTTCAACTAATTCGGATCTTGTCATTGATTTTCCTACATTATATTGAATGAAATGATTGGCTTGCTAGCAAGCTAACAAGCCAATTTTAAATCACAAAAGATTATTCACCTTTCGCTGCTTTGAACGCTTCTGCCATAGCATTAGGAATTACAACTTCCTCTTGTTTGCTATTTGCAGTTGCAAGTGCAGCTGCTTCTTCCGCTTGATCTTTCGCACGTACTGAAAGATGAACGATGCGTGCTTTACGGTCAACACCAGTGTATTTCGCTTCGAGTTCTTGATCCATTGCTACTTCACCGTTAAGGTCAGCTGTACGGATGTAACCTTCAACGCCACCAGCCAATTCAACTTTTGCACCTTTCGCATCAACATCAACAACTTTCGCAGTTACTACTACACCACGTTTGTGACTGTCAACGAAGTTAGTGAAAGGATCAGCAGTAAGTTGTTTGATACCTAAAGAAATACGTTCTTTGGCACTGTCAACTTGTAACACGATAGCTTCAACTTCATCGCCTTTTTTGTATTGACGAACAGCTTCTTCACCTGGAATATCCCAAGAAATGTCAGATAAGTGAACTAAACCATCGATGCCACCTTCAAGACCGATGAAAATACCAAAATCAGTGATAGATTTGATTTTACCAGTCACTTTCTCACCTTTTTGGTGAGTTTCAGCGAATTTCAACCACGGATTAGGTTGGCATTGTTTTAAGCCTAAAGAAATACGACGACGATCTTCATCGATGTCTAATACCATTACTTCTACTTCATCACCTAAAGAAACAACTTTAGATGGGTGAATATTTTTGTTAGTCCAGTCCATTTCAGATACGTGAACTAAGCCTTCAACGCCTTCTAAAATTTCAACGAAACAGCCGTAGTCAGTTAAGTTAGTAACTTTACCGCTTAATTTGCTGTTTACAGGGTGATTTTCAGAAATTGCGATCCAAGGATCTTGACCTAATTGTTTTAAGCCAAGTGAAACACGGCTACGATCTTTGTCAAATTTCAATACTTTAACATCGATTTCGTCACCAACGTTTACGATTTCGCTAGGGTGTTTAACACGTTTCCATGCCATATCTGTGATATGAAGTAAACCGTCAACGCCGCCTAAATCAACGAATGCACCGTATTCAGTAAGGTTTTTAACAACACCACGTACTTGTGCGCCTTCTTCTAAAGCTTCAAGAATTTGTTCACGTTCTTGGCTGTTTTCAGATTCAATAACAGCACGACGAGAAACCACAACGTTGTTGCGTTTTTGATCAAGTTTGATCACTTTGAATTCTAATTCTTTACCTTCAAGGTGAGCAGTGTCACGAAGTGGGCGAGTATCAACTAAAGAACCTGGTAAGAATGCACGAACACCGTTTAACTCAACTGTGAAGCCGCCTTTAACTTTACCGTTAATTAAACCAACCACTGTTGCTTGGTCTTCGTATGCTTTTTCAAGTTCAATCCAAGATTCGTGGCGAACGGCTTTTTCACGAGAAAGTTTAGTTTCACCGTTACCGTCTTCAAACGCTTCAAGAGCAACTTTAACTACGTCGCCTACGTTTACTTCTAATTCGCCTTGAGCATTCTTGAATTCTTCTTCAGAAATGCGAGCTTCAGATTTTAAACCAGCGTCAACGTAAACATTGCCTTTTTCGATAGCAACAACAGTTGCTTCGATAATATCGCCAAGGTTAGGTTGTTGGGTTTGGAGGGATTCTTCAAAAAGTTGAGCAAAAGATTCAGTCATAAATTTAACTTCTATAAAATAACTACCACTCTTATTCCGTCAAAAGTGGGGTTGATAATAATGGTTTATTTATCCTTAAATAAACGAACGAAAGCACCTTAAGCCTTTGGCATTTTTTCAGCAATAAACGCTAACGCATTTGCGATCACGTCATCAATGCCCATCGCTGTACTATCTAGCAACAGCGCATCATCTGCTGGCTTTAATGGTGCTACTGCACGATTTCTATCACGGAAATCCCGTTCTTGAATCTCGTGCAAAATCTGGGGGAAATTACCACTTATCCCTTTGTTTTGCAACTGTTTTAAACGTCTTTTTGCACGTTCTTCTGCACTAGCGTCTAAAAAGAGCTTAATTTGAGCCTGTGGAAAAACAACAGTTCCCATATCACGACCGTCCGCAATCAAGCCATTTCCCTTCGCAAAATCACGTTGCAACTGCAATAACGCTTGGCGAACCGCAGGAAATGCCGCTACTTTGGAGGCAGCCTCCGCCACAGCTTGTGTGCGAATAGCTTGGCTTACATTTTGCCCATCAAGCCACACTTGCACTTCGCCATTTTCAGGAATGAACTGTAAATCCAAACCGCTCGCCAACTGTGCTAAGGCGGATTCATCACCTAAATCCAATACCTTTTGCAAAGCAGCCAAAGCGCATACACGGTAAATCGCCCCGCTATCTAATAATTGAAAGCCCAACTTCTGTGCTAAGGCGTAGCACAATGTGCCTTTGCCAGCACCACTGGGACCGTCAACGGTGATAATTAAAGTGTCGGTTGATTGGTTCATTGTTTTCTCCAAATTAACGAATGGTTTCTGCCGTCCTTTGCGCACTCGGCATTACGGCACGGATCTGCTCACGGCAATCATCTAACATCGCATAGCGTTTACGATACATTGCACGTTTTTTGCTCGCAATATCCTCTAAGGGTTTGCGGTTATCGGTCAATGGAATTTGCCAATAGCCTTGCTCATTTTTCTCGGCACCGTTTTCCTGCCAAAATTCATCATAGTTAAACAGCAAACGAGAGCTGTCGTTAAAACGGTATTTGCATTGATTTTTGTGTGCGATGCCACATAAGAGTAGGTCGGAATTTTCACAGAAAAAACGGAAAATTTGCGTCATCATAAACATCGGTCGCACACCAAACAGACCTTTGGTGGTGGCTTTCATTAGCTGTGCGGCATCCTTTTCATTGCTACCTTGCAAGCTGGCGATAAGCAACTGATTCGGGGTCAGCAGCGTAAATGAGCTGTCGTAAATGCGGGTGCCGTCTTTGGTTTGCAAGCTCAATGCAAAAAAGCCTTCAAACGGATCGATTTGGTTAATGGTTAAATAAACGCAATAATTCTCCGCACACTCGGCGAGTAAAATGCGTTCTTCTTGCACCAGACGTTGGCAAAAATCCACACCCCATAAGCGTTCTGCTTGCAAAAAGTTCTGCTGAATGTGTGCCAGTCGAGCGCTGGCATTCCAGCGGTTATCACAAAATTTACGCAATAATGCATCGCAACGGTAAGGGTTTTGTTCAAATAATGTTCGCCACATAGGATGTAATGTTAAAAAGGCTTCAAATTGTTTAATTTCTTGCCGAGCGAGCAATGAAAAACCATAAAAACGCAAGCAAGCTCGCAGGTTTTTTAATTTTCGTTTTTCATGAGGGTTAAAAGCTTTATAGCTGGGAAAGTGATAGGGTTGCATTAAATTTTCTTAGCTTATCAATAATAAAGGGCGGATTATAAAGCAAAACTGCCTATTATGTTTAGGGTTTTTAGCTAGGTCGGAATTTTTGCCAAAATTTTGACAAAAATTCCGACCTGCGCTTTTCGTTAAAAAAAGATTGCACTTGCCTTTTTGTACTATTAAGCTAGTACGCATTTTTATTGACAGGGAAATGTTTATGTCGAATCAAACATCATCAAATGCAAAAGTACCGTCATTGCTGGGCGGTGCGATGATTATTGCAGGAACAGCCGTTGGGGCTGGAATGCTGGCGAACCCGACCTCTACGGCTGGGGTGTGGTTTATTGGCTCCATTGCCTTGTTGGTTTATACCTGGTTTTGTATGACGACCTCTGGGTTGATGATTTTGGAGGCGAATTTGAATTATCCACTCGGTGCGAGCTTTGACACTATTGTGAAAGACGTGCTGGGGCGTGGCTGGAATGTGGTGACTGGCACATCAGTGGCCTTTGTGTTGTACATTTTGACTTACGCCTACATCACCTCTGGCGGCGGCATTACGCAGGGACTGTTGAATGATTATTTTCCAAGCCTTGCGCTGAGCCGTTCTAGCGGTTCTATCATTTTCTGCATGGCGTTGGCGGCCTTTGTGTGGCTGTCCACTCGTGCCGTTGACCGCCTAAGTACGGTGCTGATTGGCGGAATGATCATCGCTTTTGTGCTGTCCACCAGCGGTCTGTTGTCTTCGGTGAATGTGCCAACGTTGCTCAATTTGGGGACAAGCAAAAATACGCAGTATTTGCCGTATATTTTGGGGGCGCTGCCTGTGTGTTTGGTGTCTTTTGGCTTTCATGGCAATGTGCCAAGCTTGGTGAAATATTATGATCGTGATGCGAAAAAAGTGGTTAAAGCAATTTTTCTCGGTACAGGTTTAGCCTTGCTGATTTACATTTTTTGGCAGTTAGCAATTCAGGGCAATTTGCCACGTGCGGATTTTGCGCCGATCATCGCTAAAAATGGCGATATTAGCGCCTTATTGTCGGCATTGTCTTCGGTAATTCAAACGGACTTTGTGGCAACGGTGTTGCAATTTTTTGCTTATCTTGCCATTGCCAGCTCTTTTTTAGGCGTAACGCTGGGGCTTTTTGATTATTTGGCAGATTTGTGCCATTTCAAAGACGACTTCGCAGGCCGTACGAAAACGACTCTATTAACCTTTTTACCGCCGTTGTTGCTCAGTTTGAAATACCCTTATGGTTTCGTGATTGCCATCGGTTACGCAGGGCTTGTGGCGACCATTTGGACGGGCATCGTGCCGGTGCTGTTGGTGAAAAAATGCCGTGTTCGTTTTCCACAGCAAAGCTACCGTGTTTACGGCGGCAACTTTATGATTTATTTCATTTTACTGTTCGCTTTTTTAAATATTTTTGCCCAAGTGGCGAGCCAGTTTGGCTATTTGCCTGTGTTTAAGGGATAGGATAGAAAAGAAAAGGAAATAAAAAAATGACACAATCCGTTTACGATGACGACACGTTTTTTTCTCTGTACCAAAAATTGCGCACCAACCCACGCAGTGTGAATGAACTCATTGAAAAGCCCACACTGTACGGCTTATTGCCTGATTTACAAGGGAAAAAAGTGCTAGATCTCGCCTGTGGGGCTGGGTCGCATTTGGCGCATTATTGGCAACTAGGGGCAAGTGCTGTGGCGGGTGTGGATTTGTCGCAAAATATGCTCCATTCAGCGGAGCAAACGTTAAAGGCATTAGGGGCGAATTTCGCCCTTTATCACAGTGATATTTGCCATTTACCGCCCATTGCCAGCACCCCTTTTGACGTGGTGACTAGCTCATTTGCTTTTCATTACATTGCGGATTTTGACGCGCTGTTGACAGAAATTAAGCAAATATTACGGCCTAGCGGCGAACTGATTTTTTCGCAAGAACACCCCATTGTTACCGCTCACCTGCAAGGTGCACGTTGGCAAAAAGACGACAACGGCAAGCCATTGGCGTATCGCTTGAACCACTACGGCAAAGAAGGCATTCGTGCAAGAAATTGGTTTCAAAAGCCTTTCACTACCTATCACCGCACAATGGCGAGTATTCTCAACCATTTAATTCAACAAGGGTTTGAAATTTTAGCCGTTGCCGAGCCTTGCATAAATTCGCACCCTGATCTGGTGCAAGAATTTGCCGACCTCACCCATCGCCCTGTACTGTTGTTTGTGAAAGCACGTTTGCGTGCGAAATAATAGGCGCTATCCGCCGCCACATAAATTCACCGTAATTTGCCTTTTGTAAATTGCGGTGAATATTTTGCGTATTTTCCGTGTTTGTGCCGAAAACTTGCTGATAATTGTCGCTATCGTACTCGAAATGCACGCCTGATAAGAAAAACATTCCCCTGCCCCAACGCCCTGAAATAACCGCTGGTAGCCCATTGGGATACAAAAAATGCACATTTATTCCAGCGTAGGGTTCCACGAAAGTGCAACCGCCGTGATACAGCACCGAATGCTTTTCACCGCAACGGCTTTGTACTTCAATCATTCGTTGCGTATGGCTCGTGCCATCATAAGGCTTACCATCCACGAGATCATCTAATGCCCCTTTGGCACAACCTCCAAAGAATTTCAAATAGCGTTCGCCTGTAATTTTTGCACTTTCCCCTGTGAAATCAATATGATCGCAAGAAAAATACGCCCCTGCACAAATGCCGATATAGACGCCACCAGCGTCAACAAACTGTGCAATTTTCTCACAACCCGCCTTGCCCAAGGCGTTTAAATAAGGCAAATCCGCACCGCCGCCGATGATCAATGCGTGGCAGCCTGTCAATTCACCTTGCAAAATTTGCTGTGCAGAAATGGGAAAAATTTGATAAATATTCCGGCCTTGGCTAAATCGCTGTAACGTTGGTGCAGCCTTATGCAATAAGGATCGCAAACCCATTTCGCCCACGCCTTCGTCTGCATAAACGGCGATGAAATATTTCGTTGCGTGCATATTTCTTTTGTCCTTAATTTTGTTTATAGTCCGTTTCCTTATTTTAACTTAATTGAGAATTATTCTTATGGTATTAATTCAACAAACAAAATCTCTTTTTATCGACAACAGCCTAAAAGCGACCGCCATTAAAGCGTTAGTCGGATCCTTATTCATCGCCTTATTGGCACAAGTATCCATTCCATTGCAACCTGTGCCGATCACTGGGCAAACGCTGGGAGTTACCATTGTGGGCTTAGCCTTAGGCAAACGTGCTGGCGTTGCGAGCGTGGCACTTTATTTATTAGAAGGTGCCCTAGAGTTACCTGTGTTTGCCAATGGCGCCAGTGGTGTAGCCGTATTTTTTGGGGCGACAGGGGGCTATTTATACGGTTTCTTAGCTACTGCCTACATT
This sequence comes from Actinobacillus sp., assembly GCA_020026075.1. Classification (GTDB taxonomy): domain Bacteria; phylum Pseudomonadota; class Gammaproteobacteria; order Enterobacterales; family Pasteurellaceae; genus Actinobacillus_C. The sequence continues at coordinate 22,015 of JAHHQZ010000003.1, forward strand.
TTGGGCTATTTCTCTGATAAAGGCGTGTTAAACCAGCCATTAGCCGCCTTTGCTGTGGCTGTTGTGGCATCTGCCGTAACCTTTGCTTTCGGCTTAGCACAATTATCCTTTTTCGTTCCAACAGACAAAGTTCTCGCCTACGGCTTTACACCGTTTATCGCAGGTGGTTTGCTCAAAGCTTTTATTGCAAGCTTAACCGTTTCTGGTGCTTATAAATTAAACAAAAAATTTGACGAGAAAATGCAATAGTTCTCTCCCCTTTTTCCTGCATACATTAAAGGGAATGGCTTGGCGACAGGCATTCCCTTTTTATTTTTCCATTATTCTCATCGGTTCTCGTCTATTTTCTCATTTCCCCTGTGCTATACTCGCTCGGCTTTATGAATAGACTTGGAGAATAATTTTGGCACTATTTAATCGTTTTTTTACTTGGTTTGAAAACCGTATCGACCCTTTCCCTAACGACAATCCTGTGAATGATAAACCACAACTGTTGCAGTTTATTATGCAAAGCATTGTGGGAATGAAGAAATGGATTTTGCTGTTGGCGGTGTTGACAATGGGTACAGGCATTATCGAGGCGTTGCTGTTTCAGTTTATGGGAATGCTGATTAACTGGCTTGGGGCGTTTCCCCCTGCAACCCTTTGGCAAGAAAAAGGTCTGTGGCTGATGGTGATGCTGGCGGTACTTGTGGGGAGTGTGCTGTTGTCTTTTCTAACCTCTATGGTGCGTTTGCAAGTGTTGCAAGGTAATTTTCCAATGCGCTTACGCTGGAATTTTCACCGCTGGATGCTCGGACAAAGTTTGAGTTTTTATCAAGATGAATTTGCTGGACGTGTGTCGGCAAAAGTAATGCAAACCGCCCTTGCGGTGCGTGATAGTGTGATGAGTATCGCCAATATGGTGGTTTTCATTACGGTGTATTTTATTACTTCTGGGGTGATTTTGATTTCCTTAGACGGCTGGCTGGTTGCGCCGTTTATTTTGTGGGTCGTTTTATTTTTGGGAATTTTGTCGCAAATTATTCCACGCTTATCCAAAACTGCCCAAGCGCAAGCCAACGCACGAGCTTTGATGACAGGGCGAGTGACGGACGCTTATTCCAATATCACGACGGTGAAATTATTTTCTCACGCCCAGCGTGAGGCGCAGTATGCCAAGCAGTCAATGCGTGAATTTATGCAAACGGTATACGCTCAAATGCGCCTTGCCACGTCCCTTTATTCCCTGACTTACGCCAATAACGTGTTACTCATCATCAATTCGGCAATTTTAAGTATTGCCTTGTGGGGGCAACATTTAATCGCTGTGGGGGCTATCGCCACGGCAGTGGGAATGACGTTGCGAGTCAGCAGTTTATCGCAACGCATTATGTGGGAATCCGCTCGTTTGTTTGAGGACATCGGCACGGTCAATGACGGTATGCGCACGCTCACCAAACCGCATACTATTGTGGATAAACCGAATGCCCCAGCCCTTGTGGTTCAGCACGGCGATATTCGTTTTGACAACGTTAGCTTTTCCTATGGTAACAAACCCTTGTTGCAAGATTTCAATTTGCACATTAAATCAGGCGAGCGAGTGGGTCTGATTGGGCGTTCTGGCGCAGGAAAATCCACTATTGTGAATTTACTTTTGCGTTTTTATGAACCGCAACAAGGGGAAATTCTCATTGATGCGCAAAATATCGCCGATGTTAGCCAAGAAAGTTTACGTGAGGATATTGGGCTGGTCACGCAAGATTGCTCATTATTGCACCGCAGTGTGCGTGATAACATCGCTTACGGTCGCCCAAATGCCAGCGATGAGGCGATTTGGCAGGCGGCGGAACGAGCCAAAGCCACAGAATTTATTCCGCAACTAAGTGATGCGAAACATCGTCAAGGCTTGGACGCTCACGTGGGCGAGCGTGGCGTGAAACTATCAGGCGGACAGCGCCAACGCATTGCCATTGCTCGAGTAATGCTCAAAGATGCGCCGATTTTGGTGTTAGACGAGGCGACCAGTGCATTGGATTCCGAAGTGGAAATCGCCATTCAAGAAAGTTTAGACAAAATGATGAACGGTAAAACGGTTATCGCCATTGCGCACCGTTTGTCTACCATCGCTGCAATGGATCGCTTAATCGTGCTAGATGAAGGGCGAATTATTGAGCAAGGCACGCACCAAGAATTGCTGGAAAAAGGCGGTTTATACGCTAAACTTTGGGCGCACCAAAGTGGCGGTTTTTTGTTTGAACCACAAGATAATGCATAGAAAAACCACAAAAAAAGCTACGCCGAAATTTTTGATAAAATTTTGTCAAAAATTCCAGCGTGGCGATTTTATGCTTATCTTTATTGGGTGTGAAAAAACACTTCATCAGATTTTTTGAAACCGTATTCTTCCCTTGCAATTTCTTCCACAGCGTCACTGCCCTCTTTGAAATCCGCAATTTGTGCTTTTAATTGTGCATTGCGTTCCGCTTTTTCTGACACCTTTTGACGCAAGGCTTGTACCTCTTTTAAGCTATCACGGTAATCTTCATAACCGTTGTAGCCGAACCATAATTGGTACTGAAAATAAACCACTAAACCCAATAAAATTGCCGTTAAAATCCGCATATTTACCTCAAACTAATCACTTAGCGGCATAGTCTAGCACCCTTTTTTATGAACGTAAAAAAACGAGCCATTTAGCTCGTTTTTCTTAGGTTACTTGATATTGTTTGATTAAAGAATATCCAACAATTCTACTTCAAAATCTAATGGAGTGTTTGGTGGAATCGCCGCACCTGCACCACGTTCGCCGTAGGCTAATTCAGATGGGATCACTAAACGCCATTTTGAACCCACAGGCATCATTGTTAAGGCTTCAACCCAACCTGGAATTACGCCTGTAACTGGAAATTCTGCTGGTTGACCACGTTGTACAGAGCTGTCAAATACGGTGCCGTCTGGTAATTTACCTGTGTAGTGAACACGTACTTTGTCGTCTTTGCTAGGTACTTTGCCTGTACCTTCGGTTAATACTTCGTATTGTAAACCGCTGTCGGTGGTTTTAACGCCGTCTTTTTTGGCATTTTCTTTTAAGAATTTTTCACCTTCTTTTTTCATTGCTTCCATTTGAGCTTTCAAAATTTCAGATGCTTCTTTTTGCATTTCTTGTAATGCTTTTTGTACGTCCATTAATTCGATCGCTGGCACGTTACCATTTAACACATCGAAAATACCTTTTCCTACTGCAGCAGCGTCAACGTTCATTTTGCTTTCAAGTAATTGTTGACCAATTTGTAAACCGATGCCGTAGCTACCTTTTGCTGAAACGGTGTCGAGTGAAACATTTTCAAAAATGTTTGACATAATAAATTCCTCTTTTTGTATGAAAAATTCCCCCCACTAGATAAGGCGACTTGCGACCTTTTCAAGGGGGGGATCAAAAGTTTTACGTTTTAATGAATAATTTTTAACACACTATTGTGGAATGTGTCACCATTCGCCTAAGCTTTCGCCCATTTTCACTGGCACGCCCACACGCAATTCAGGGTTAAGTTCAACGCTGTTGGCTGGGAATAGGTTAATTACCGTTGAGCCTAGCTCAAATGCGCCCATTTCATCGCCTTTTTTGAAGGTGATATTTTGATCATCGTAGAACCAGTGGGTTACGTCCGCATAACGTGGCGGATTCACCACGCCTGCCCACGTGGTACGCATACTGGCGGTGATAGTCGCCCCCACGAGAATTTGTACCATTACCCCTTTTGGCGTGTCGAACACACAAATCAAACGTTCGTTGCGTGCGAATAAATCAGGAATATGCTGGGCAAGGAAAGGATTTACCGAAAACAATTCACCTGGCACGTAAGTCATTTTTCGCAAAGTGGCATCGCACGGCATATGCACACGGTGGTAATCACGTGGGGAAAGGTAGGTCGTAATAAATTCACCATTTTTGAATAATTCCGTCAGTTGCGGATCCCCGGCTAAAAGGGCGTTTAAACTGAAATAATGCCCTTTTGCTTGAATGAGCAAGCCATCGGTAATTTTTCCGCATTCGCTCACACGACCGTCTGCTGGCAAGCAAAGATGGTTTTCGCCAGCACAAATAGGGCGAGCATCAGCTTTTAAAGGGCGAGTAAAAAAGGCGTTGAAGGTTTCATAATCGCTGAAATTTTCTTCTGCGGCCTCTTGCATATTAATGCCGTATTTTTTCGCAAATAAACGAATGATGAGATGAGTTACCGCCCCCCATTTTCGCTGAGCGAAAAAGCCTGCAAGACGGGTTAAATAAAGCTGTGGCATTAGGTATTGAAATGCTACTTTGCTACGTTGCCAATAAGTTGGAAAAGCCATAATAATCCTTTGTTTGTCTAAAAAAGTAATGCCGGAATTTTTACGAAAATTCCGGCGTGGGTAAATTTAATGTCGCTTAGCGTTTTCTGCCAAAACTCGGTAAGCCGCCTAGACCGCCTAAGCCGCCCATCATTCCTTGCATTCCACGCATCATTTTTGCCATTCCGCCTTTACGCATTTTTTTCATCATACGTTGCATTTCGGTAAATTGTTTGAGCAATTTGTTCACGTCTTGCACTGTGGTGCCTGAGCCTTGTGCAATACGGCGGCGGCGTGAGGCTTTGATAATGCTAGGATACGCACGCTCGTGGAGCGTCATTGAGTTGATCATTGCTTCCATTTTGACGAACGTTTTGTCGTCCACTTGGTTTTTCACGTGATCAGGCAAGTTTTTCGCACCAGGTAATTTTGCAAGCATTGTGGTCATTCCGCCCATTTTTTTCATTTCAATGAGCTGTTGGCGGAAATCTTCTAAGGTGAAATCATCGCCCTGTTTGAATTTTTTCGCTAATTTTTCTGCTTTTTCTTGATCCACATTGCGTTGTAGATCTTCGATCAAGCTCAACACATCGCCCATTCCCAAAATACGAGAGGCAATGCGATCTGGGTAGAACGGTTCAAGGGCATCGGTTTTTTCGCCCACACCGAGAAACTTAATCGGTTTGCCAGTGATTTGGCGAATGGATAAAGCGGCACCGCCACGTGCATCACCGTCCACTTTGGTGAGAATAACCCCTGTCAATGGCAAGGCTTCGTTAAAGGCTTTTGCGGTGTTGGCAGCATCTTGCCCTGTCATTGCATCCACTGTGAATAGGGTTTCGATAGGGTTAAGGGCGCTGTGAATGCGTTGGATTTCGTCCATCATTTCGCTGTCCACGTGCAAACGCCCTGCAGTATCCACGATTAGCACATCGTAGAATTTTAATTTGGCATCTTTTACTGCATTTTCAGCAATGGCCACAGGGTTTTGCGTGGTGTCTGAAGGATAAAAATCCACACCCACTTCGCCAGCTAAGGTTTCAAGCTGTTTAATCGCCGCTGGGCGGTAAACGTCCGCTGACACCACTAGCACTTTTTTCTTTTGGCGTTCTTTTAAAAATTTGGCTAATTTGGCTACGCTGGTTGTTTTACCTGCCCCTTGTAAACCTGCCATTAAAATCACCGCTGGCGGCTGGCAAGCGAGATTCAAGCTTTCGTTGGCATCGCCCATTGCAATTTCTAATTGGCGCTGCACAATTTTTAGAAATTCTTGGCCTGGTGTTAAGCTTTTATTAACCGTTTCCCCTACCGCTTGTTCTTTCACTTGTTTGATGAAATCACGCACCACTGGCAATGCCACGTCGGCCTCTAAGAGAGCCATTCGCACTTCACGTAGCGTATCTTTGATATTGTCTTCGGTTAAGCGACCTTTACCTGTAATGTTGCGTAGTGTTTGCGACAGGCGGTCGGATAAATTTTCAAACATAAGGTTTCCTTTGTTTTTATTGAATGGTTAATTTATAAACTTGGTTCTGGGCCAATTTCTGCTAAAGCGGGCTTTTTCTGTCCACTCGTTAGCGGATCCGCTGGCATTTCGCTTGCTTGGCTAATAATAAGTTCCTGCGTTGGGAAGGCAAAATCTGCACCGTGTTTATGCACGATGTCTTTGATTTCCATCATAATCTGTTGTTTTTTCTCGTAAAACTCAACCCAAACGACAGTTTTGGTAAAGCAATACAACATAATGTTAAGGGAATAATCATTGTATTTGTCAAAAGCCACGATAATAGTACGGCGATTATCAATCGCAGGATGGTTGGTGATCATTTGTTTAATATCCGCCACGATAGCTGGCATTTTGTCTAAATCTTCATAACGTAAACCGAGATTTTCATTAATACGGCGGTTTAACATACGGCTTGGATTTTCCACTGCAATATTCATAAAAATACTGTTAGGAATGTAAAGCGGACGCAGGTCAAAGGTACGAATGCGTGTCATACGCCAGCCGATATATTCTACTGTGCCTTCAATTTGGCGGTCTGGCGAGGAAATCCAATCGCCCACGTGGAACGGTTTATCGATAAAAATCATAAAGCCGCCGAAGAAGTTCGCTAGCAAATCACGAGCCGCAAAACCGATAGCGATCCCCCCAATTCCCCCAAAAGCTAGCACCCCTGAAATAGAGAAACCGAAATCCTGCAAGGTTACCAAAACGAGCGTAATAATAATGGATAAGCGCAACAAACGTGCAACAGCCATTACCGTAGCACTATCAGGCTTCGGTTTACCTTTACGACTCGGTTTAGTGAGAATATTGGCTTCAACCGCTTTAATTAAGCGCAGTAAGAACCAGCCAAAACACACAGTGATACTCAATCGCCACAAATTCAATAAGTGGTTATCCCAGTTATGATGATTGTATTGCGCCATCACCTGCAATGCCCACAAGAACCCACTAAACAGAGTAAACGCACGCACTGGTTTATGCATTACTTCAATCACTGTATCATCAAAAATGGTATTAGAACGCTTCGCCAAGCGTGCTAAGCCCTTGGTTATAAAGTATTTTAAAATAAGATTGATGAGTAGCGTAAAAAACACCACTAAGAAAAGTAACGCAATCCAGCGGAACCCCGTTGGGATAATGTGCTTAAAAGATACAATTTGCATCAACACCGCGTTAATACTATCCACTTGTTGTAAAGCTTGATCAGGTAATGAATTATTCATACGTATTCCTAACAAAAAATTTCGCCTATTTTGCCACAAACTCCCCCAACGAAAAACCCAGGCCGGAATTTTTCAAAAAATTTTGGAAAATTCCAGCCTTCGCTTTTAAAAGAAAACCCCAAAAGCCGTATCACTTTTGGGGTTTATGCTTATTCTGCTTTTTTCAGCGTTTTCTTACTGGCTTTCTTCGCCGTTTTTTGTGGTTTGCTTTCCACACTTTCTACCGCAATGCCAAGCGGTGGATTTTGTAAAGCAATGTTCAACACTTCGTCAATGGTTTTCACTGGGGTGATAGTGAGTTGAGCTTTGACGTTGTCTGGCACTTCTTCTAAATCCTTGACGTTATCCTGTGGAATTAGCACGGTTTTAATGCCACCACGATGTGCAGCGAGCAATTTCTCTTTTAAACCGCCAATCGGTAAAGCGTTACCACGCAAGTTGATTTCGCCTGTCATTGCCACATCGGAACGTACAGGGTTGCCTGTTAAACAGGAAACCAACGCAGTACACATTGCTAAACCAGCACTCGGGCCATCTTTTGGTGTGGCACCATCAGGCACGTGAATGTGAATATCACGTTTTTCGTAAAAATCAGGAGCAATGCCTAATTTTTCCGCACGAGAACGCACCACCATCATCGCCGTTTGAATGGATTCTTTCATCACATCGCCCAATGATCCTGTGAAAGCGAGCTTGCCTTTGCCAAGCACTGATGCACTTTCAATGGTAAGCAAATCACCTCCCACTTGCGTCCAAGCAAGACCTGTCACTTCGCCAATGCGGTTTGCGTCATCGGCTTTGCCGAACTCAAAACGACGTACCCCTAAAAATTCTTGTAAATTTTCCGGCGTAACCGCAATGTGAGTTTTGCTGTTGTCCGTTAATAAAGTTTTGACAGATTTTCGGCAAATTTTAGCAATTTCACGTTCTAAATTACGCACGCCCGCCTCACGGGTGTAGTAACGGATAATATCCAAAAATGCGGCATCATCAATGGAAATTTCTTTTTCTTTCAATCCGTTACGTTCCAGTTGTTTTTTATACAAATGGCGTTTGGCAATGTTTAATTTTTCATCTTCCGTGTAGCCAGACAAACGAATCACTTCCATACGATCCAGCAACGGAGTCGGAATATTCATTGAATTTGAAGTCGCCACGAACATTACTTCGGATAAATCATAATCCGCCTCTAAATAATGATCGTTAAAAGCATTATTTTGCTCAGGATCGAGAACTTCTAGCAACGCAGACGCTGGATCGCCTCGCATATCGGAGGACATTTTGTCGATTTCATCGAGCAAAAATAGCGGATTTTTCACGCCCACTTTTGCCATTTTTTGCATAAGTTTACCCGGCAATGCACCAATATACGTTTTGCGATGACCACGGATTTCCGCCTCATCACGCACGCCGCCGAGCGCCATTCGCACATATTTACGCCCTGTAGCATTCGCAATGGACTGCCCAAGCGAGGTTTTCCCTACACCTGGCGGCCCCACTAAGCATAAAATCGGCCCACGAATTTGATTTAAACGATTCTGCACCGCTAGATATTCTAAAATGCGTTCTTTAACACGTTCCAATCCATAGTGTTCACTATCTAAGGTTTCTTCGGCAACGGCCAAATCTTTACGCACTTTACTGCGTTTATGCCAAGGCATTTGTTTGAGCCAATCAAGGTAGGTGCGAATTACCGTCGCCTCTGGCGACATTGGTTGCATCATTGCAAGCTTTTGAATTTCCGCCAACGCTTTTTCTTTTGCCTCTGCTGGCATTTTCATTGTTTCAAATTCTTTTTTCAGCTTTTGAATATCGTCTAGACCTTCTTCACTTTCCATTTCCGCATTATTTTGCCCTAACTCTTTTTGTAGGGCTTTGATTTGCTCGTTAATATAGTAATTGCGCTGGCTGCGGTCGATTTGTTTTTTAACTTCTTCTTGAATATTTTTTTCAATTTGTAGCGCTTCTTTTTCAAAGCTCATCAATGCCAAAAGGTATTGCAAGCGTTTGAAAATGTCCATTTCTTCTAAAATTGGCTGTTTGCGGCGAGAAGTGATGGGCAAATGGGTAATAATTGTGTCACCAAGCTGGCTTAAGTTCGTAATTTTAGCGATGCCGTGCTGAACATCGTCAGGAATTTTTTTATTTAAGCTGACTTGTTCTGCAAATTCACGGCGTACTAAGGTTTCTAAAATTAAACACTCTTCTTCTTTTTTATTTTCTAAATATTCTGTCAACGGCGTGACTTCACCCGTCAAAGCACCAGACGTGGTACGAATATTTTTAACTTTGATACGTGCAAGCCCTTCAATGAGTACTTTAATGGAGCCATCAGGCATTGTGAGTTGCTGGATAATACGAGCCGACACGCCGATTTTGTAAAGATCTGCACTTTTTGGGTCATCGTTATCAGAGTCTTTTTGTAAAAGCAGTACAATTTCGTTATCATTTTCGGTGGCTAATTTTAAGGCTTCAATGGATTTCGGTCGCCCCACAAAAATTGGCATTACCATTGATGGAAACACCATTGCATCACGCATTGCAAGAATTGGCAAACGCACAGCGTCTAAGGTTGTCATTTTTTTATCCTTATCATTTATGAAATAAAACAGGGCTTAACATAGCGATAAATGAAAAAATTTCAAGCGAACGAATGCAGAACCACACAAATGGTCGCTTATTTCCTATTCAGCACACGCTTTTTATAGAGAAAGGCATTAAAAATCGTTAAAATACCCCAGTTTTTGTGTATTTATTTTTATTAAGGCAACGATTTTGGATATTTTAATTAGCTTTTTTTCTGAATACGGCTATGCAGCTGTATTTTTTGTTTTGGTTATTTGTGGGTTCGGCGTACCCATTCCGGAGGACATCACGCTTGTTTCAGGCGGTGTTATTGCAGGGCTTTCAGAGAGCGTTAATCCGCACATTATGCTGTTGGTAAGCTTTGCTGGCGTGATTGCTGGCGACAGCACGATGTACTGGTTAGGGCGTTTGTACGGTGCCAAAATTTTGCGTTTCCGCCCTGTTAAGAAAGTGCTGACATTAAAACGCTTGCGTATGGTGCGTGAAAAATTTGCTAAGCACGGTATGTGGCTGTTGTTTTTTGCCCGTTTTTTACCTGGTTTACGTGCAGCAATTTATACGGTTTCAGGCATTACCAAAAAAGTAAGTTATGCGCGCTTTGTGCTGATTGATCTACTGGCGGCATCCATTTCCGTGCCAATTTGGATTTATTTAGGTCATTTCGGGGCGAAAAATTTAGGCTGGCTTGAAGAACAAATTCAAAAAGGACAAATGATCGTTTGGGCATTTGTGGGACTTGTGGTGATCGTCATTTTAGGTAAATGGCTTTGGTCACGCCGTAAAAATCAGTCAAAAAATGCTTAATTATTCCGACCTAGCAAAAAGACGGCACTTTCGCCGTCTTTTTTCTTTTCTACTCTCGCTACATTATGCGTTTTCCGCATCCAGCTCATCGGCTATCGCCACCAGCAATTCTCGTGTAAGCCACGCAATTTGACGATAAAACGGTAGCTGTGCCGCTTGCTCAATGCGTGGTAGAACCGTTGCACTGGCAGGGAAAACGTAGTCCGCAAAAAATTGTCGCTGTAACGGTAGGGCGACTTTTTGATCCATTAGCCACGCACCGCTTAGCAATAACTGCGAAAACGGTGCGGACATTTCCACATTCGGTAAGGATTGCACATCAGCAAAAACTTGCAATGCCTCGCCAGCTTGCGCGGGGAACAGCGTACTTAGCTGAGATTGTGCGGCGAGTATTTTTTCAAAATCTGCCACCAAAACCGCTGGGGCGATGGGCATTGCTACGGCATCTAAGGCCGTTTGCGTGTCGTTGTCTTCTTCCCAAAGCCACTGTTGGCGTAAACCATTTTGTTGCAGCCACGCAAACACGGGCTGAATATTTTCGTCATTGGGCACACGTTTTAGCAAATTCCCAAATAATCGTAAAAGCAGCGCATAGGCGCTAAGTGTTTCGTTCATTGTATTTCCCAAAATTAAATAAAAAAGCCAGGCCGGAATAATTTCAAAAATTTTGAAAAAAATTCCAGCCCAGCTCAGAGGACACATTAAGCGGCTTTGCGTTTTTCTTCTTCGCAAACTGCCGCAGTGAACACCACGTCAGTTGATGAGTTCAATGCAGTTTCTGCGCTATCTTGAATCACACCAATGATAAAGCCAACCCCCATTACTTGTGCGGCGACTTCGTTGGAAATACCAAATAAGCTACAAGCCAATGGGATCAACAAGAGTGAACCACCTGCAACGCCAGAGGCTCCGCAAGCACAGACGCTCGCCACAAGGCTTAACAATAAAGCTGAACCAAAGGTTACTGGAATGCCGAGTGTATGCACAGCGGCGAGAGTCAACACAGTGATAGTAATCGCAGCGCCGCCCATATTGATAGACGCACCCAATGGAATGGAAACGGAGTAAGTTTCTTCGTCCAAATCCATTTGTTTACATAAATCCATATTCACAGGAATGTTGGCGGCTGAACTGCGAGTAAAGAAAGCGGTTACGCCACTTACACGAATACATTTCCAAATGAGTGGATACGGATTGCGGCGAGTTTTCCAATAAACCAAGATGGCATTCACACCGAAGGCGGAAATTAACATCGCACCGAGTAAAACCACGAGTAACTGCATATAGTGCGCCATCGCCCCAAACCCTTTGCTGGCAAAGGTTTCTGCCACTAAGCCGAATACACCGATTGGGGCAAGGCTAATGATGAAGTAAACAATTTTTGACACAGCTTCTGCTAAGTCGTTCATTACGGTTTTTGTTGTTTCTGATGCGTAACGTAACGCTAAACCTAGCCCGATTGCCCAGCCTAAAATACCGATAAAGTTTGCACTAAATAAGGCGTTTACAGGGTTATCCACTACGCTTAACACTAATGTGGAAAGCACTTGTGAAACATCACTTGGCGGCGTTAAGCCAGCATCCCCAACCACAAGAACTAAGCTCGTTGGCAAGGCAAAGCTGATTAAAACGGCCACGAAAGCGGCGAAGAACGTTCCCATTAGGTAAAGCACGACAATTTGTCGCATATTGGATTTAACACCTACTTGTTTGTTGGATATGGCGGCAATCACCAGCAAGAAAACCAACAATGGCGCCACAGCACGCAATGAGCGCACGAAAATTTTACCTAAAAAACCTGCCTCTACCGCAAGATTGATGCCAAGAATGGGCTGTAACATTGGTGCGACTGCTACCAAAATTAGACCGGCGACTAGCCCCATACTAATTTTTTTCACCAAGCTCCCTTGGAAAAAAAACTGATATAAACGAATGCTGTTCATAAAAAATCCTTAATTTATTTCATTTTAAACGCTGTTGTGTTGCAAAAAAACAATGCCACGATCAATGTGGCACATTTGAATGTCCTTTTCAGTAGGACAACCAAAAACTACCATAGATTGATAACCAATAGCAACCTACTCTTTGGAGTTAGATATCTATTTGATTGGTGCTTTACCTGCTACAACGTTTTTCAAACGAACTGGCATTGCATTTGCGTTATCTTGACCGCCACTTAATGTCAGTGTTGATACGCTGTCTTGATCGCTACCAGCCGTCATTGTCACGTTTGCCCCATTACCATCAGATAGAATGTCACATCATCTTTGGTTTTGTAAGTGATCTGCATGCTATTGTTGGTGATTTCTTGTTTCACGCCCAAATTATCGCCAGCGATCATTACAACCGTTTTACCTAGATTGATAAGCGTGCCTTAATTATAAGATGTTTAGCTTGATTTGATGCTTGACATAAAGCATTGTCTATTTTTCCAACTTCACTTGTGAATGAGCTTTGCCCGTCCTTTGCCAAACTCAGACACTACAACAAACTGTTGTAGGACTTTGGAAAAAATAACTTTAGATATTGTGTTCATAGCGCACTCAAACGTTTTAAGTGATAATAGTGTGTGTGGTGAGACAGTTTTGTGGTTTATCACAAGAGGGAACACCCCAAAACCGCTAGGCTGGAATTTTTGGCAAAATTTTGTGAAATATTCCAGCCTTGCCATTTACATTGGTATATTAGATAAAGAAAAGCACCCGAAGGTGCTTTTCTGTGGTTTTAATGACGCTTAATGTGCGTTTGGCGTTTGCATATAGCGGAAGAAATCGCTGTCTGGTTTGACGATCATCAAGTTGCCTTTGTTTTTAAAGCTGGCTTGATAGGCTTCCATACTACGCATAAAGCTGAAAAATTGTGGGTATTTGCTAAATGCATCCGTGTAAAGTTTCGCTGCCATTGCGTCCCCTTCGCCTCGTAGGGCTTGTGCTTGTTTGTTGGCAGTAGCGAGAATGACGGTTACTTTGCGATCCACATCTGCTTGAATGAAGGCAGCTTTTTCTTTACCTTCACTGCGGTGTTCACGGGCGACGGCGTCACGTTCGGCACGCATACGCTGGTAAATGGACGAGGAAACTTCATCAGGCAAGTTGATTTGTTTCACACGTACGTCAATCACTTTAATACCGAGATCTGCGGCGCTATCTGCGCCAGTGTTTAAGGCTTTTTTCGCCCCTGCCATTAGTTCGCCACGTGTGCCAGAGACGATGTCTTGAATGGTACGAGAACCAATTTCAGAACGTAAACGGTCGTTAACTTTACGGCGTAGCAAGTTCGCTGCTAAGCGGTAGTCGCCGCCGCCAGTAGCGGTATAGAAACGTCCAAAGTTGCTAATGCGCCATTTCACGTAGGAATCCACGAGCAAGTCTTTTTTCTCGATGGTTACAAAGCGATCGGCGGTACCGTCAAGGGTGCGAATGCGTGCGTCAAGCACTTTCAATTTTTCAATGAACGGCACTTTAAAATGTAAGCCTGGTTGATAAACCACGACTTTGTTGTCGCTGTCACGCAACACTTTGCCAAAACGCAACATAATGCCACGTGTGCCTTCTTGCACTTCAACAACGCTGGAATAAATCACAGCAAGAATGACAACGATCAGAGCAGGTAAAAATTTACGCATTAGTTGAATCTCCCTTTGCGTTCGGTGTAAATATCGCTGGTTTGCGTACGGTTCTCACTAACACGGGGTGTGCTTGGTTGAGGCGCTGGCGCTTTCATTGCAGGCGATACTTTTTGTTCAGGTGCAGGTTGCGCAGGCTCGGTTTGCAGTAATTTATCTAGCGGTAATACGTTTAAATTATTGCTGTTGCCATCGATAATGACTTTCGGTGTATTTTCCATTACGCCTTGCATTGTTTGTAAGTAGATACGCTCACGCAAGAGTTTTGGATCCGCTTGATATTCCGGCAATAGGCGTAAATAGCGCTCCACTTCCCCTTGTGCATTTAGCACCACTTGCTGTTTGTATGCGTTGGCACTTTCCACCATACGGCGAGCGTTACCACGTGCGATTGGCTCTTTCTCACGCGCATAGGCTTCTGCCTCACGGATGTAACGTTGCTCATCTTCTTGCGCTTTGATGGCATCATCAAAGGCGGCTTTCACTTCTTCAGGCGGACGAGCGGACTGGAAGTTTACGTCAAGAATTTGCACACCCATATCGTATGGTTTGATGATTTGCTCAATGGCTTTCCACGTGCGTTCACGCACTACGCTACGCCCAGTGGTGAGAATTTCGTCCATATTCATATTACCAATAACATAGCGTAGCGCACTGTCTGTAGCTTGGCTAAGGCTGTCGTTAGCATTGGTTACGCTGAACAAATATTTCGCTGGTTCGGCTACACGGTATTGCACCGTCATTTCCACTATCACCATATTTTCATCACGAGTTAGCATTGAACCTGATGTACGTAGTTCTTTCACTTGCTCTACGTTGACAGGAATTACCGTGTCAATGAAGGTTGGTTTCCAGTTCAAGCCAGGTTGCACGATGTGGTCAAGTTTGCCAAAACGTAGCACCACGCCACGATCCGCCTCTTTGATGGTGTAAAAACCGCTGGCTGCCCATAATACGGTACCAATAATCGCCACCGCCGGCACGAGTTTTTTCCACGGCAGATCCACAGATTTTTGTGGCGAGTTTCCTTTGTTGGAATTACCGCCTTTATTGGGTGTGATTTTCTTCAAAAGATTGTTGAAAATTTCTTCAAGATCAGGTGGGTTTTGTTGATCCTTACCGTGATTTCCTTGTGGGTTGCCTTGATCGTTGCGTCCTTGCCCGTTAGACGAGCTACCCGGCTTACCCCAAGGGTCTTGATCAGAATGGGACATACTTTCTCCGTTAGTCAAAGTAAAAAATTGCGAGCTAGTCTAAACAAATTCACTAGGCAAGTCTATATCTGCGCTACCTATTGTGGCATTCACGCTATATCGATGAATTTCATCTGGCTTAACGAGCTGCCAATGCTCATTTTGCCACAGTTCAATGTGGGTTTTGGCGGCATTTCCTTTGGCGAACCACGCCAGATGTAGCGGAAAATCCGCTGTCGGCGACAGCAGGCTCAACTGTCCTTGTGGTGCATAAGGTGTGCTTAAATATTGCAACGGTTTGTGGCGAATACTGCTCAATTTGCCAAGCCCTGCCCCATTTGCTTTGAGAACCGCCTCTCTTGCGCACCAAATGTGGTAAAAGCGTTCAGCACTGGGCTTTTGTGCAAAAAAATATTGTTCATCCTTTGTGGCGAAATGCTGTAACAAACGTTCAAAATGACGTGCTTTGCCCGTTTCAATATCCACGCCGACGCCTTTCGCCCCCACTTGCAAAATCACCGCAACCCAGTTGCCAGAATGGCTTAAATTAAAATCTAAGGTATCTGAGGTTTTACAAAATTTCGCTGAAAATTCCGGCCTACCCTTTTCGTTGCGTTGAATGTCTGCGATCAGTTGACGAGAAAAGCCCGCTTGATGAAGTAATTTTTCCAGCAAAACGTAGGCGAGCAAACGCACGGGCTTTGGCGTTTTCTGCTCACGCACATAGGCTGGCAAATGTTGTGGCTGGCAATGGCTCAGCACCGTTAAAGGGGCGATGGCGAGCCAAATTGACGGTTCCATAAAAATTCCATAAAAAAGCCCGCAATCACGGGCTTTGAGTGAATTAAGCAAGCAAGGCGTTCATTCGTTTGATGAAAGCGTGCGGATCGGCAAGGGTGCCACGCTCGGCGAACAGCGCCTCGTCTAAGAGCAGGTCGATCCAATTTTGGAAGTCGCTATCTTCGGTCATTTCGGCCACTTTTTTCACGAGAGCGTGATCAGGATTTAGCTCGAACGTGTACTTCACTTCTGGCACACTTTGCCCTGTGGCGGCGAAAAGTTTCGCCATTTGCGTGGTCATTTGGTCATCTTCCGTAGACACCAACGCTGGCGTATCCGTTAAACGGTGGGTTAATTTCACGCCTTTGACACGATCACCAAGATAGGTTTTCACACGTTCCACAAAGGCACCGAGCTGTTCGTCATCCGCCGTTTCGGTGGCTTTTTTAAGCTCCGCTAAGTCACCCAATTCTAAATCAGACTTGGTGATGGCTTGCAATTTTTTGCCATCAAATTCAGGCAAGTAGCTTAACATCCATTCATCAATGCGATCAGAAAGCAACAATACTTCAATACCATTTTTATCAAAAAGCTCTAAGTGCGGACTGTTTTTAGCAGCGGTGTAGCTGTCGGCGGTAATGTAATAAATGACGGTTTGCCCCTCTTTCATTCGTGCCACGTAATCCGTTAAAGAAACGCTCGGCTCGCTGGAATCGGTTTTATTGCTGGCAAAACGGAGCAATTTCGCAATGCTTTCTTGATTGCCGTAATCCTCCGCCACGCCCTCTTTCAACACTAAGCCAAATTCACGCCAGAATTGTTGGTATTTTTCAGGCTCGTTGTCCGCTAATTTTTGTAGCATTTGCAAACTGCGTTTGGTTAGCGCACGGCGTAAAGCGGCGGTAACTTTGTTGTCTTGCAAAATTTCACGAGAAACGTTCAACGGCAAGTCGTTGGTGTCGATTAAACCACGCATAAAACGCAAATAATTCGGCATAAAGGCTTGGGCATCGTCCATAATGAACACACGCTGAACGTACAATTTCAAGCCGTGTTGCATTTCACGGGTGAATAAATCCCATGGAGCTTTGCTCGGTACATAAAGCAAGCTGGTATATTGCAAATTCCCTTCTACACGGTTATGCGCCCAAGCGAGCGGCTCGGCAAAGTCGTGAGTAAGATGTTTGTAAAATTCTTGATATTCTTCTTTGGAAATGTCGCCTTTGGCACGCATCCACAACGCCTGCGCTTTGTTGATTTGCTGCCAGCTTTCGCTTGTTTTTTCGCCTTTGTCGTTGGTTTCTGGCAATAAAATTTCAACTGGCAAAGCGATATGGTCGGAATATTTGCTGATAATGTTACGCAACGTCCAGTCGTTAGCGAAAGCTTTTTCTTCTGCACGCAAATGCAAAGTAATTTCCGTACCGTGATCGGCTTTTTCAATAGTAGAAATGCTGTATTCGCCCTCGCCTGCGGATTCCCACAATACACCGTTTTCTTTTGAATCCCCTGCTAAGCGAGTTTTGACGGTAACCTTATCCGCCACGATAAAGGCAGAGTAAAAGCCCACGCCGAACTGCCCAATAAGCTGGCTGTCTTTGGCTTGATCTTGCCCTAAATTTTGTAAAAATTCTTTGGTGCCAGATTTGGCAATGGTGCCGAGATTGTCGATCACTTGCTGGCGATCCATACCGATACCGTTGTCGCTGATGGTGATCGTGCCTTTTTCAGCATCCGCTTGAATGCGTACTCGAAGATCGCCATCGCCCTCAAATAATTCAGGGTTGGAAAGAGCTTTGAAACGCAATTTATCCGCCGCATCGGATGCGTTGGAAATCAATTCACGTAAGAAAATTTCCTTGTTGGAGTACAAGGAATGAATCATTAATTGTAAAAGTTGTTTAACTTCTGACTGAAAGCCAAGTGTTTGTTTATCGCTCATCATTTTTCCTTATGTTTTGTGCAAAAAAAAAGAAAAAGCGCCGCAACGCTTTGTGAACATCAAAATAGGGTGCATTTCATAAAGTTCAAGGCTGGAATTTTTGTCAAAATTTCAACAAAAATTCCAGCCTTGTTTGTTATTCAAACCAAATTAAGCTCGCCATTCGTCCTGTGTTTTTTTGGCGGCGGTAGGAATAGAAAGCTTTATCGGTGAATGTGTCGTAATGGCCGTTTGTGATGGCGGTAACGCCCATTTTTTGTAAGCGTTGGCGTGCGATAGCGTACATATCCAGCCAGTAGAAACCTTGTTCATCGGCGGGGGAAAAGGCACTTTCGCCTTGGGGGTCGGCGCTGAGGAATTGTGCTCGCACTTCACTGCCCACACGAAAAGATTGCACGCCAATGGCTGGGGCGAGCCACGCTAAGATGTCGTGACGTTCACCTTTAAACTGGCGTACGGTTTCTTCCAAAATGCCGTTGCACAAGCCTCGCCAACCTGCGTGAGCGGCGGCAACTTGCGTGCCTTGTTTGTCGGTTAAAAGCACTGGTAAGCAGTCTGCGGTTAGTACCAAACACACCTGCCCTGCCTGTTGTGTGTAGCACGCATCCGCTTGGTTGTCCGTACTTGGCAAGGTTACCACGTTGGTGGAGTGGGTTTGTTTTAAAAAGAAAGGGGCTTGCGGTAAGTGCAATTCTTGTTGCAATCGTTGGCGATTGTACGCCACGTGTTGTGGATTATCCCCCACGTAATCGGCAAGGTTTAAGCCTGCAAATTCGCCTTGACTAACACCGCCATCACGTGTGGTGGTAAAGGCTCGCACGTTTTTTGGGGCGTGCCATTGGGGGATAATAATGTTCATTGCGGTTCCTTTTAGTAATCTAATTCATCACGATGAAGTTGATAGTCGGCTTTAAGTGCGTTGACTAAGCCCACGAAATCCTCTGGTAGCGGCGCATGCCACGTCATTTCTTCCCCTGTGATTGGGTGATTTAAACGCAACATCACGGCGTGCAAGGCTTGACGTTTGAATTCTCGTAATGTTTGCAAAAATTCCGGCGTAGCATTTTTCGGCGGACGTGGTCTGCCACCGTAGGTTGGGTCGCCCAGCAACGGATGCGCCAAGTGCGCCATATGCACACGAATTTGGTGCGTGCGCCCTGTTTCCAAACGCAAACGCAAGCGTGTGTAATCACGGAAATGTTCCATAATGCGGTAATGCGTAACCGCTGGCTTACCCATTGGATGCACCGCCATTTGTGTGCGTTTGGTCGGATGGCGTGCCATTGGCTCGTCCACTTTGCCGCCTTGCGTCATCACGCCAAAAGCGACTGCCTCGTATTCCCTTGTGATGTGGCGTTTTTGTAAATCACGCACCAGCTTAGTTTGTGCAGGAATGGTTTTCGCCACCACCATTAAGCCTGTGGTGTCTTTGTCTAAGCGATGAATAATCCCTGCACGTGGCACTTCGGCAATGGCAGGATAATGGTAAAGCAACGCATTGAGCAATGTACCATCCGCATTGCCAGCACCAGGGTGAACCACCAGCCCTTTCGGCTTGTTGATCACCAAAATATGCTCGTCTTCGTATACGATATTGAGCGGAATATTTTGCGGTATGAAACGATTTTCTTCTTCAATTTCCACACTGATTTCAATTTGCTCGCCGCCGTACATTTTGGTGCGAGGCGTGTGGTTGATTTCGCCATTCACTTTAACTCGATCGTCTTCAATCCAAGTTTTAATGCGTGAACGGGAATAATCGGGGAACAACTGTGCTAATGTTTGGTCTAAGCGTAAGCCTAAATGCTCTGGTTGCACAGTTGCGGTTAGGGTAATTTGTGGCATAAATAAAAAATTCCGTGAATAATCAATAAATGTTTTATAGAATGGCGGGCATTGTACCATTGATTGACGCTCGTCAAAATAAGGATAATTCGATGAAACTCTCTAAACTTTTTCTGCTGTGTAGTGCAAGCTTAACCGTGTTGGCTGGCTGTGCAACATCAGATAATGATCTTAACTTCACACCACAACAGCAACTTTTCCAACAAGCGGAAAAATATGTGCAAAATGACGACTACACCAACGCCATTCGTTATTTAAAAGCCTACAAAAACCGTTTCCCACGTGGCAAAGAAATCCAGCAAGTGGATTTAGATTTAATGTACGTCTTATATGCCAGCAACGATCGTGATAACTTTGTCAAAGCACAAAATGCAGCGAATTTATACTTGCAACGCTATGGACGCACGCCAAATGATGCTTATGTGTTGTATATCAGTGCCTTAGCTGGGCTTGGGGTCAACAAGAACTGGACGCAAGATTTATTCCGTATCGATCCAGCCAACCGTGACAGCCAATTTATGCGTGAAAGTGCGCGCGTGTTCCAGTTGATTTTGAAAAACTACCCTAACAGCGTTTATGCCAAACCGTCCGAAGTACGTTTTCAATACCTAATTGAGCTACTCGCTCGCCACGAAGTGAACATTGCTAAATTCTATGCCAAACGAAATGCTTGGGTTGCGGTAGCAGATCGTTTAGTGCAAGTTCAGCGTGATTACCCACTAACGCAGGCGGCTATTAACAGCTTGCCACTGCTTAAAGAAGCTTACCAAGCCTTGCATTTGCCAGAACAAGTAGCACAAACAGAGAAGCTCATCAAAGAGCGTCAACAATTGAAAGTGCCAGTGGTAACAGCACCGCAAGAGCCGCCATTTATCAAACCACCGAAAGTTATCGAATAATTCCTTTCTCAAACGCCACGCCGGAATTTTTGACAAAATTTTGCAAAATATTCCGGCGTGGCGTTTTTTCATGCAAAATGGCAAACTGGTTGGATATGTTTGCGCTGATTTTTTTGTAAGAATTGCCGCCGTTTTACTACTCAATACGGAGCAATTTATGAAGTTTAAAACCCCATTACTTACTGCCGCCATTCTTGCTGCGATTCCCGCTGCACAAGCGAACTGGGTCGTGTTTGGCGACAGTTTGAGTGATATTGGTCAAACGGACTGGCGCCGTGCGGCGACTTTTGAAGATCCTAATGGTCAGCCACACAAGCTTTACGATCAAATCTTACAACCGACCTTAAAATCATCCAGCGCAGGCGGTACAAACTATGCGTATAGTGGTGGTGTCATTTTAGGTGAACATTCCACTAGCTTTAAAGACCAGCCAAATGTTGCCATCAATAACCAAGTGTCTAACTACTTAAATAAAAGGGCGAGTAAAAATGCCCAGTATATACTGTGGGCTGGCGGTAATGACTTAGCGTGGCTTTTAGGTGCCGTTGCCCAAACGAATGAAAAAGATCGCCAAACTTTCGTGCAACAAGAAATTCAAAAAATGGCACAAGAAATGGCGAAGCAAACCGCCCGCTTAGCTAAAACAGGCGGTCAGCTTGTGATTCCAACTATACCAAACATTACCGAAACACCAGCATTTTTTGAAACTTATGGTGATGCCGTAGAAGAAAAAATCAAAAAAGCCTTTTCGTGGGGATTTAAAAAACAGCTTGAAACGTTAAGTCAAAAAATGCTCAACAAACAGAATCTTAGTAAAGAGGAATTTAAAAAATTACGCTCGGAAACGCTTGAAACCGCTGCCAAAGAATTTTATAGCAGTTTATCCCGTTTTAGTCTTTTGCGATGGGCAAAAACAGAGAAGGAATTTATCAAAGAGGTAATGACAAATTACAAGCAAATCACTGCTGCAGGTGAGTTTATTACACCATTATTAAATGATGCTGTCACCAAAGCGGTTACCGCACAAAGTAATAATGTGGTGCGTATTAATACCACAGCCTTGTTAGATGATATGCTTTGGCATTCTCAAGATTACGGCATTAAACAGATTACGTTGCCTGTTTGTAAGACCGATACTTGGGATACAACAAAACCCGCTTGCAAACCGACTGACAGCGATCCGCTAAGCTATTTATTCGCTGACAGTTTCCACCCAGGCCCTATTGCACATTTAGCCTTTGCCAACTACATTCAAGCCGTTTTAGCAACACCGCAAGAATTAATGGCGATTCCATTTATCCTGAACCGCAACATTCAAGATAACTACGGCTTTTTGCGTCAAACGGATCGTTTCACGGATAAAACGGGCATTACTGCTACCCTTAGCCAATCACGTTTTAAACAGGGGTTCAACACCCATTTAAATATCGCCACGCACATTACGCCGAACTATGTGTGGCAGTTACAATTTAACCAAAATAATTCCAGCCATCAGCAAGGGCAAACCCATTTCAGCACGGATGCAAAATCCGTACAAACGGCATTCACCTACCAGCAACCCAACTACTATGTGGGCGTGGCGGCTGGTGCGGAATTTGGTCACGTAAATACCCAACGCACGAGCCAAATCGGGTCAGCTCGCCGTTCGGCTAGCACTAACTTTGACCAGCAAACCCTTAACGCAATGCTGTTTACAGGCTACCAATGGCAATTAAACCCTGTAAATCTTGAACTTGGTGGCGATATTTTGTGGAACAGAATGATGGTCGACAGCGCCACGAGCAACGGTTCGCCATTGATGGAAATGCATTTCAAACAGCGCACACAAACGAGCCTACAAACAGGGCTGAACGCCAAAGTTACCCTGAATGTGGCACAAATTAAACCTTACTTGCAGGCACGTCTAAGCAAAGAATGGATCAGCCAAGACGCTGCATTGACGACGATCTACAATGGTGCACAATTCATCACCAACCAAGACAATGGTCGCCCGCTTTACCTAAGTACTGCCTTAGGCGTTAGCTACCAAGCACCGAGCTTACCGCTGACCATCAATGCCAGCCTTGCGCAGGATCTTAAAACCAAACTACTCGACAAACGCACGGATTTCAACCTAAGCCTATCCTATGCGTTCTAAGTAGCGTAACGTTTCTCAGAGCCAATAAACCAAAGGCCGGAATTTTCCACAAAATTTTGGGAAAAATTCCGGCCTTGCTTTTGGCTTAATCCCTAAGCTAACTCACAATCAGCAAACCTTGACAGCCTTTGTCGGCGAGATTGAGATCGCTCGCCCCAAAGGTGAAAGGGTATTGGTTCGATGAAGTGTGCGGAAAAGTGATTAGAATATCTGTTGGCACATTAAGCCATAGGGTATCTTTCCACACTCGCTGGCTTTGCGGCACTGTTTTACCGTTGATTTTCTCAATCACAAATTTCGCCCCTTGCACGCAAAAGCCCGTAGGCTTGTCGCTCGTTAAATGCCAACGCTCCACGCTATGCTGGGCGACGGTAATATCCACACGGCGAGGGTCGAATAATTGCTGATTGAGGTGATAAGTTTTGCTATCTAAATGAATGCTCCGTTCCTGCGCTACAGATTCAGCGGTGATCTTTTGAGTATCGTTTGGTAAGCTCAATTTTTCTAGGCTGGTAAACGCACTGCCAAGCCCTGTGGCTCGCAATTCCACCACTACATTATTTTGTAGTACATCTTGACAAAAACTATTTAGCAAACGTTGCCACCAAGCGGGATTTTCATCACAAAGCAACTGCGCTCGACCACCAGCGGATAAATCCACCAGTATTTCCGCTCGCTCACCGGGTGCGAGATGAATTTGTTGCGTCCAAATGCCTTGCGAAAAATAGCCCTGATCTTGCCCTATCAGCATAAAATAACGTTGATCCGCAAAGCGGAGCGGATAACGGCGAGATACAGAGGCGTTCGCCAACCGTAGACGCACCAGCCCAGCCCCTACGGTAATGAAAGGATTCTGCACGCCGTTAACCAGCAAAGTGTTCCCCAAAAACGGCACCGCTTGACTAAATAGCACGTCGCCTTGATCGTTAAATTGCACATCTTGTAACAGCAACGGAATATCATCCACGCCGTACGTTTTGGGAAGAATATCTGGCGTGTTGTCATCTTCAATGAAACACAACCCTGCCAAACCACGATAGGTTTGATAGCCTGAATGCCCTTGCGTTGCCGCTCGGTATAAGCAGGTGCAAGCCCCTTGCGTCACAGGCACTCGTGGCAGCCAACTGGCATTATGGGGCATTTGATGACCTAAACTACTGTTCATAATACCCTGTGCTTGCAAGCCCATAATGCTCACTGACAACGGTTGTTGCAATTTATTCAGCCATTGAAATTTCGCACTTTTGCTACTTTTTAAACGAATATTCTCGCCTAGATATTGACCATTAAATCCCCAAACGTCCACATTTTGCCCTTGCAACTCTTGTTGTGTTGCACGGGCTTGCAAATAAATTAAATTGCCCTCTGGCACATCAATCAGTTTAGGAATAATGAGCGGATGGTCGTCTTGTGCTGCCAATGCTTGGCGAGGTAACGCACTGAGCGCCACGCTCGCACCCACTGCGCTTAACAACTGACGGCGAGAAACCTTAGCTTTCATTGCTTGTCCTTATTTTTTCGTCAAATGCTCGGCGATTTCTGCGTTCAATTCATCAATGCGTTTTTGCATTACAGCGTGGCAATGTTCCGCCAATTCACGCACCGTTTCACGGCTGTATTGGCTCACATCAATAGGTTCCAATTCTTCGCAAATCACCTTGCCATTATTCCAGCGGTTCAGACGCACGTTTAGCGTGCTGGTGCACACCACAGGCACGATCGGCACGCCAGCGGCAATGGCAGCATGAAACGCCCCTGTTTTAAACGGCAATAAACCACGCCCACGACTGCGAGTCCCTTCTGGGAACATCCAAATGGAAATATTATCTTGCTGAATGCGTTCTGCTACCTTATTCATCGTACTGTGTGCTTTGGAGCGATTGCCACGGTCAATAAAAATATTCCCGCTCGCCCAGTACAACAACCCAAAAAACGGAATCCACATCAAGCTTTTTTTGCCCACGCTCACCGTGCGTGGTCGCACCATATAAGAAATGGTAACCATATCGTAATTATTTTGGTGATTACCAATATAAATCGCAGGCTTAAGCCCATTTTTAGCATTAAAGCGATGTTCCACTTTCAAGCCAAACAAGGGATACAAACGCCCAAACCAGCGAGAGACCACTCCCACATTACTTGGGTTACGGAAACGAATAAAAGAATAAAGGGATCCCAGCACACAAATTAAAATCACCGCTGGAAAAAGAAGTAAAAAACGTAATAATGCGAGCATATAGCCTCCGATCAAAAAATTCCGCTGATTATAGCAAAGTAGCTAGGGTTTTAGTTAGAAAAATGCTAGTCTACGCCACTTTAACGGCTTAAAATCCCTATCATTCTATGCGTCAAACCTTTTTCATTTCTGATTTACACCTAAGCGACCACACGCCACATTTACTCAATTTATTCACGCATTTTATGGAGAATCTCGCCCCCAGCGGCGATGCCTTGTACATTTTGGGCGATTTATTTGATTTTTGGGTCGGCGATGATGAAAACTCTGCCGTCGTAGCACAGGTTTGCCAGCAAATTCAACAACTTAGTGCAAAGGGCGTACCGTGCTATTTCATCGCAGGCAATCGTGATTTTCTCATCGGCAAGGCATTCGCCCAACGAGCTAACCTCACCTTGCTCCCTGATTACGCACTGATTGACCTTTACGGCACGCCAACGCTACTCTGCCACGGCGATACCCTTTGTTTGGAAGATGAAAGCTACCAAAAATTCCGCCATTATGTGCATAAAAAATGGCTACAACGGCTGTTTCTCGCCCTGCCCTTGCGTCTACGCCTGCGCCTTGCCCACAAAGTACGCAACCAAAGCCAAGCGGCGAAGGGGCAAAAAGCCACGCACATAATGGACGTTACGCCAAGTTTTGTGGAACATTGTATGCAACAACACCACGCCCAGCGTCTAATTCACGGCCATACGCACCGTCAAAATACCCACCAACACCCCACAGGCACACGCATTGTCCTTGGCGACTGGGGAGAAAAATGGTCAGTACTCAGCGTTCGAGAAAACGGCACTTATGAATTTTTACAAGCTAAATAAGCAAGGCCGGAATTTTTGTCAAAATTTTGAGAAATATTCCGGCCTAGTTAATGTGATGATTTAGATATCATCTGTGGTTTCGGTGATGAAAAAGTAAGGGTTCAGGCCTTCATTTTCCAAGCCTAAATTTGCCATTTCTATGTCGAGCCATAAGGTGGCAATGTCGTCTGCCATTACATCAATGTTGGGATCTTTTTCTAAATAGAAAATTTTCAAATAATGTTGGCAGTCGCCACAGGTTTCGGCACGAATTGCGGAAAACTCACTATCTAGGCTATAGTAGTTGATTTTACCGCCTTGCTCGCAGTGCGTACATTGCGTGCGTACCACGTTCCATTGGGTTTCGCACAAGGCACAATGTAGGTAGCGTAAGCCTTGATTTTGTCCAATGTGAACAACGCTTGCCACAGGGTCGCTATGGCAGACGGGGCAATGTTGTAAGTTTGCGCCACTTTCTTTGACGGCATTGTGCGAAATGGCGTTCGCCATTTTTCGCCAGTACACGGACAATGCTGCCCACAATAGCAATGCCTCGCCAGCTTGGGTTGCTGCTTTCGGTGCTTTTAATAACGCTGTGGCTTTTTCTAGCAAAACGACATCACCACTTGCGTTGAGTGTTGCAAGTAATGTAGTCATTTCTTCACTGGCTGCCTCGATATTTTGCAAAATATAGCGAGCAATCCTTAGCCAGTCCTGCCCTAATTGCCAATGATGACAGTCCAATGGATAGGTGGATTGTATATTTTCAGAGCTAAATGTTTGTAATGTGCAATCCTGCAAAGCCCGTTGTTGCACTTTGGCGAGATTGGCTAGAAATGCAAAATAAGTTTGTAGTGGGTGATCCTTTTTCGCAAGTTCAGCAAAACGCTCACGGCGGTGGAGATAAAGTTTGTCAAAGTTGGAGAAAAGCAATGCCGGTACTTGGGTTGCTTGATTTTGGCTTAGTTCTTCCTGCGGTACAATTTTAATACTCACGCAATAATCCTTATAACATAGAAAAAGTGCGGCAAATGTACCGCACTTTGTTTTGGTTTGCACTTAGTGGCGTTGAGATTTCGCTTGTTCTGCGAGATCTTTTTCAAGAACAGGTTTTACATCTTCACGATACCAACGGGGGTGATGTTTTTTCGCCCAACGCACGGTAACCCAACCTTCGACCATTCCACGAATAGATCCTTTTACCCAGAAAGCCATATACATATGCACTAAAATACCAGTGAATAATGCAAAAGCACTTAAAGAGTGTAGAAAAATCGCCAAGCGGATAACAGGAATTGAGAAGTTATGCGAGAAATATTGTCTCCACATAATGATACCTGTTAGTAATAAAACTATCATCGCAGCCATTAATGTCCAGAACAAAAGTTTTTGACCAAGGTTATATTTACCATTATCAGAAACTTCGTGTTCGTTGCCTTTTAAAACTTCTTTAATGTTTTTAAGCCAAACGATGTCGTTTTTATCTGGAATATTATATTTCCAGTACATCATGCAAAGTACCCAAAACGCACAGAACATAATGATGCCTGTGAATGGGTGTACAAAACGGGCGATTTGCGGGGTACCTAAAATTTCGGTAAGCCATGCAAAATCAGGAAAGAAGAAAGCGAGACCTGATAGTGCAGTGGTGAAAAAGCAGATAACCAACAGCCAATGCCCTAAACGAGCTAAAGTTTTGTGGCGTAAAATGCGTTGATCATTACTAATCTTAACTTTACTCATTGTCGCCTCCTTTGTTTGGTTTAATTTCAGTTTTGTTAATGGTGCGTTGATCTTCGTCTTCATCATCATCGTGTAAGTCTTCGGTATTTGGACCTACTGCCACGTAGTGAGCGATTTCCGCTAAGACCAAGCCACCCATTGCAACGGCTGCCACAGGTTTTAAGAAATCTTTCCAAAGTTTCACTGTTGGTGAAATTTGTGGATCTTTTGGTAAACCTGAATACAGTTCTGGTTTATCACCATGTGGTAATACGTACATAACGTGTGTGCCACCAACGCCTTCTGGATTATAAAGAGCAGCTTTATCATAGCCACGAGCTTTAAGATCTTTGATGCGTTCATTGGCATATTCAATCATATCCGCTTTAGAACCGAATTGAATTGCACCTGTTGTACAGGTTTTCACACAAGCGGGTTCTTGACCAACGGTAACTCGATCCACACAAAGTGTACATTTGTAAACACGATTATCTTTTGGATTCATGCGTGGAACATTAAATGGACAACCAGCGATACAGTAACCACAGCCGATACATTTATCAGATTGGAAATCAACAATACCATTTGCGTATTGGATGATTGCACCTGGAGCAGGGCAGGCTTTCAAGCAACCTGGATCTTCACAGTGCATACAGCCTGATTTACGAATGAGCCATTCTAAGCGTCCATTTTCTTCGACTTCGTTAAATTTAATTACTGTCCATTGTTCAGCACTGGTATCAAGCGGGTTATTGTAAGTACCATCACAGTATCCCGGTTCAACACGTAGATCGTTCCATTCAGAACAAGCCACTTGACAGGCTTTACAGCCGATACAAGCACTAACATCAATTAATTTCGCCACTTCAACTTGGTGAGCTCTTGCATGTGGCGGTGGCGTTAAGCTTGATGTGGCTGACGCTTTAATAATATCTTGAGATTGAACTGTACTCATTGATTAGCCCTCCACTTTTTCAATATTGACAAGGAATGCTTTCACCGCAGGAGTTTGGGTGTTGGCATCACCAACTGGGGCGGTTAAGGTATTTGCAATAAATCCTTTTTTAACCCCAACTGTATTAAAGCTCCAAGGTGTTGGCACACCGATTTGGTGAACGGTTTTACCGTTAACTTCAAGTTGTTTTAAACGTTTAGTAACAACAGCAACGGCTTTGATATAACCACGTTTAGAGGTTACTTTCACCATATCACCAGCTTTAATGCCTTTTTCGTTGGCAAGGGCTTCGCCTACTTCCATAAATTGTTGTGGTTGTGTGATTACATTTAATAAAGATTGCCCTGTCCAGCAGTGGAAGAGTTCAGTAATACCGTAAGAAGTCGCCGCATATGGGAATTCTTCGTAAGTACCGAAAGTGTCTTTATCCGTTGGCAAAATACGTGCTACTGGATTATGTACAACATTTGGGTGCAATGGGTTGGTGCCAATTGGTGTTTCCATTGGTTCATAATGCTCAGGCATTGGACCATCTTTCACACGGTTTAGAGCAAACAACGCACCAGCACCGTCTGGTTGCATAATAAATGGCATAGTTGGAGTATTAGGTGCAGCGTTACCGAAGTCAGCCACGTCAACATAGTTCCAGTTTTTCCCATTCCATTTAACGATTTGGCGATCTTTATTCCACGGATTACCCGCCAAGTCACAGCTTGCACGGTTATAAAGAATACGGCGGTTTAAAGGCCAAGCGAAAGACCAACCAAGGGTGTTACCAAGACCAGATGGATCAGAGTTATCACGGTTTTCCATTTGGTTACCTTTTTCTGTCCATTGACCTGTATAAATCCAGCAACCCGCCATTGTTGAACCATCATCACGCAAATGACCAAAAGTAGAAAGCAATTGACCTTTTTTCGCAATCAAGTTGCCTTTGTCGTCAAAGAGATCTTGTAACGCATAACCGTTATTTTCTTTGGCAAGTTCTTCTGGGGTTGGTTTAAGTGGATTATCATAGTTCCATTGCATTGCTTTGAAACTTTCTAAACCTTTACCACCTTCTGTTGCGTAAAGCTCCAACATTTTGGCACGGATAAGAGATAAAATTTCATTATCTGATTTCGCTTCCATTGGCTCTTCACAGGCTTTGTAATGCCATTGTAACCAACGTCCTGAGTTCGCAATTGAGCCATCTTCTTCTGCAAAACAAGTAGTTGGCAAACGGAAAACTTCGGTCGCAATTTCAGCAGGATTAACATCATTCATTTCGCCTTGATTTTGCCAGAAATCTGAAGTTGAGGTTTTAAGTGGATCCATAATCACCAAGAACTTCAAGTTGCTTAACGCTTTGCTATTTTTATTTTTATCCGCAAGAGATGCCAAGATATTCATACCTTGACAGATATAACCATTTACTTTGCCGTTATACATTAAGTCAAAATAGCGAAGTAAGTCGTAGGCTTGATCTTTTTTCGGAATATATTGGAAGCCCCATTCATTGTCGGCTCTAGCATTATCGCCATAGAAAGCTTTAAGCAAGCTCACCATAAATTTAGGCGTATTTTTCCAATAGTTAACTTGCCCCTCACCTAAAGTCGCAGGAGTGGTACGTTTTAAGAACGCATCTAAATTCACGTCTTTATCGATTGGCATTTTTAAATAAGATGGCAAGGTGTGCGGGTATAAACCAAGGTCGGTTGTTCCCTGTACATTGGAGTGTCCACGTAATGCATTGATACCACCACCGCTCATACCGATATTACCTAATAATAATTGCACCATTGCACAAGCACGGATATTTTGTGCGCCAACACTGTGTTGAGTCCAACCAAGGGCATACATAAATGTAGTAGTTTTATCGGGTGCTGAAGTTTCACCAATGGCTTCACAGAAATATAAGAAATCTTCTTCTTTTACCCCTGTAATTTTAGAAACCATTTCTGGCGTATAGCGAGAAACGTGTTCACGTAAAATGTTAATTACACAACGTGGGTTTTGCATACTCATATCACGTAATGGATTACCATTACCATCTAATTGGTAACTCCAAGTGCTTTGATCGTAGCTATGAGTAGCTTCATCATAACCTGTGAATAAACCATCTGTGAATTTAAAACCATCGTTAATTAAGAAAGTTGCATTGGTATAATTTCTTACGTATTCATGTTGAATTTTATCGTTTTCCAATAACCAACGAATTGCACCAAGTAATAAAGCAATATCTGTACCAATTCGTAGTGGGATATATTTATCCGCAACCGCAGCACTACGATGGAAGCGTGGATCAATGGCGATATATTTTGCATTGCTTTGTTTTTTCGCTTCAACAACCCATTTAAAGCCTACAGGGTGAGCCTCCGCAGGGTTTGCCCCCATTGTCACTACAACATTCGCATTTTTAATGTCTACCCAGTGGTTTGTCATCGCCCCACGACCAAAACTCGGCGCTAACGCCGCAACTGTTGGTCCGTGGCAAGTTGTACCTTGGTTATCGATTACCACCATACCAAGCATACGTCCCCATTTTTGGGTAAGCCAACAGGTTTCATTACTCGCAGCTGATGCACAAAGCATACCTGTAGTTGTCCAGCGGTTAACCGTTGTGCCTTCGGCATTTTTTTCTTGGAAATTAGCATCACGAT
The DNA here is from genome assembly GCA_020026075.1 of Actinobacillus sp. GTDB lineage: Bacteria > Pseudomonadota > Gammaproteobacteria > Enterobacterales > Pasteurellaceae > Actinobacillus_C. The sequence continues at coordinate 53,225 of JAHHQZ010000003.1, forward strand.
CGTCTTTCATTAAACGAGCAATGCGACTAATCGCTTCTTCCCAAGAAATACGTACCCATTTATCTGAATTAGGGGCACGATATTCAGGATATTGCATACGGTTTGGGCTATTTACAAAATCCAAAGCACCCGCCCCACGAGGGCAAAGTGAACCACGGCTCACTGGATGATCAGGGTCGCCTTCAATATGAATAAGTTTAGTACGGCTATTAATAGAACCATCACCAAGGGAATACATAAGCATCCCACAGCCAACTGCACAATAAGTACAGGTTTGGCGAGTTTCTTTGGCACGTAAAAGTTTGTAAGCACGCGGTGCTGCCAAGGCTTGAGTTGGGGCAAAACCCAACATTGCCGCAGACGTACCTGCTACGCTGCCAGCACAGACCTTAAAGAACTTTCTTCTAGTGACCTGCATAAAATACTCCTCAACACAATTTATTAACATTTAATTAACAAATCGTGTTTTATCTTGTTATCATTTTTTGTAAAGTAAAAGTAAATCCTTATTGCATCGTGGCAATATTTGCCACACAATAATCCTTATAATCATACGCTTTTTAGCAGATTTTTGAATAACTCAAAGGAAGAAAAAATTTGATCTTGATCACAAAACGGGAAATTTTTTGTTGCAAAAATTTAACGAAACCATTACAAAATAACAATGGTTCTCAATTATATGACGCAAACAGTTTTCAGCTGGTAAAAAAAGAAGAAAATATCATCAATGAGCAACCAGTGGCACTTGTTTATAATGGCATCGCTCACACCGTGATGATGTGCTCCCCTGCAGATTTAACCGACTTTGCTATCGGCTTTTCTTTGGCGGAAGGCATTATTCAAAACGCCCACGAAATTTACGGCGTAGACGAGGTGGCAACAGCACAAGGCATTGAATTACATATCGAGCTGGCAACACGCTGTTTTGTCGGCTTGAAAGATCAACGCCGCACAATGGCGGGGCGGACTGGCTGCGGCATTTGCGGTACAGAAAAATTACAGCACTCCGTGAAAATGCCACCGCAACTTCCACAAACCCTGTGCCTTCCTGTCCCCCTACTCCCCCATTGCTTTGACCAACTCAACCACCACCAGCCGTTACACGATCTCACTGGAGCGAGCCACGCTGCGGCATTTTTTGATGAGAACGGTCACTTGCTGGCTTTGCGAGAGGATGTGGGTCGCCACATCGCCCTTGATAAACTGCTCGGCTGGCACGCTCAAGCGGGCAAACCGCAAGGTTTTGTATTAGTGAGTAGTCGCGCGAGCTATGAAATGGTACAAAAAGCCGCCACCTGTGGCATTGAAGTGCTGGCAGCGGTTTCAGCGGTTACCAACCTTGCGGTGCAAGTGGCAGAACAAGCGAACCTAACACTCATTGGTTTCACCCGTGACAACCGTGCCACTATTTATTGCGACAAGGCAAAACGCATCATTCTATAAAAAGCAAGGCCGGAATTTTTGTCAAAATTTTGGTGAAAATTCCGGCCTAGCTTTTATCGAATGAAAACGCTCCGTTTGTCCGCTCGTTTTAATGGTCGCTTAGCATAAATTGAGCATCCAGTTCGTGGAGTTGATCCCTTGTGGCGGCAGCTTTTTCAAATTCGAGATCTTGGGCGTATTTGTACATTAACTGCTGTAAATTTTTACGTTGTTTTTGATAATCCGTGCTGGAAATAGGCTGTGGAACGTTTGGCTTTTCTGGCGTTTTTTTGCTGCTCGCTCGGGATTTTTTATTTGGACTTTGCCCAATATCCAAAAGTTCGCCCACTTTTTTGTTTAACCCCATTGGCACGATGCCGTTTTCTTCATTAAAACGCATTTGTTTTTCACGGCGGCGATTGGTTTCGCCGATGGCTTTTTCCATTGATGGCGTAATGCGATCCGCATACAAAATGGCTTTGCCGTGCAAATTACGCGCCGCACGTCCGATGGTTTGAATGAGCGAACGCTCGGAGCGTAAAAAGCCTTCTTTATCCGCATCCAAAATCGCCACCAAAGATACCTCTGGAATGTCCAGCCCCTCACGCAATAAGTTAATGCCCACCAGCACATCAAACTCGCCTAAACGCAAGTCACGGATAATTTCCACTCGCTCGACCGTGTCAATATCCGAGTGCAAATACCGCACACGAATATCGTGATCCGCTAAGTAATCCGTGAGATCTTCCGCCATTCGTTTGGTTAGCACCGTAACCAGCACACGCTCGTGATTATCCGCTCGTTGTCGGCATTCGGAAAGCAGATCATCCACCTGTGTCGCCACTGGGCGAACTTCAATTTCAGGATCCAGCAGCCCTGTTGGGCGGATCACTTGGTCAATCACTTCTTCCCCTGAATGTTCCAGCTCGTAAGGGCCTGGTGTGGCAGAAACGTAGATCGTTTGCGGCGCTTGGGCGGCAAATTCTTCAAATTTCATTGGACGATTGTCCAACGCTGATGGCAAACGAAAGCCATATTCAACGAGCGTTTCTTTTCTCGCTCGATCGCCACGATACATTCCGCCCACTTGCGGTACGGTAACGTGCGATTCATCAATGACCAATAAGCCGTCCGCTGGCAAATAATCAAATAACGTTGGCGGTGGCGCACCCGCTGGACGATTGGATAAATAGCGTGAGTAATTTTCAATTCCTGAGCAATAGCCTAGCTCGTTCATCATTTCAATATCAAATTGTGTACGTTGCGTCAGGCGCTGCTCTTCCACGAGTTTATTTTCTTTTAATAAATATTCTCGGCGTTCAGCAAGCTCTGCTTTAATGCCTTCGATAGTGGCTAAAATTCGCTCACGTGGGGTTACGTAGTGGGTTTTCGGGTAGATAGTAAAACGTGGCACGCTACCGAAACTCGTTCCTGTGAGTGGATCAAACAAGCTTAGGCGATCAATTTCATCATCAAACAATTCCACTCGCAATGCTTTATCGTCCGATTCCGCTGGAAAAATATCAATCACTTCGCCACGCACACGAAACGTGCCACGCTCAAAACTGTGATCGTTGCGTTTATATTGCAACTCTGCTAACTGGGCAAGAATTTCACCCTGCGTAATCATCGCCCCTGTGCGTAAATGCAACATCATTTTCAAATAACTGTCTGGATCGCCTAGCCCATAAATGGCAGAAACAGAGGCAACCACGATGGTGTCTCGCCGTTCTAGCAAGGCTTTTGTGGCGGATAAACGCATTTGCTCGATTTGATCATTCACGGAGGCATCTTTCTCAATGAAAGTATCGCTTGCTGGCACATAAGCCTCCGGCTGATAATAGTCATAATAAGACACAAAATATTCCACCGCATTTTCTGGAAAAAACGCTTTCATTTCGGCGTAGAGCTGAGCGGCTAGGGTTTTGTTAGGGGCTAAAATCATTGTGGGGCGGTTTTCTCTTGCAATCACATTCGCAATAGTGAATGTTTTTCCCGACCCTGTAACACCCAATAGGGTTTGATGTGCCAAACCAGCTTCAAGATTTTCTGTGATTTTTTCAATGGCTTGAATTTGATCCCCTGCGGGTTTGAACTCGGAATGTAAGATAAATGATTTGCTTTTCATTGGTTTTGCTACTTCTCTCTCAAAATAGGTATTAGTTTACCTATTTTTTTATTTAGAAAAAATAAAGCTGAACAATGAATTAAAAAAATCAACGAAAAAAACAGTATTTTTTACAAATAAAAGCATTTACTTAGCATAACCATTTGATATTAAATAAAAAGATATTCTGTAATCAAAGTTACTAGGTTATTGCTGATCCGTTACAGGTCAAAGGATGAAAGATTTTCTTTTTTGTTTTTCCACAAAGTTATCCACAGCCAGTGTGGATATAAAAATTCAAATTTTCTCTTTTTTATTTTTTGCTTAAAAATCCTGCTTTCATCAATGGAAAGCATTTTCCTTGTTGACAGAGAAATCTTTTCCCGTATAATAGCGACCTATCCTTGTGGTTAGAAGTTAATTCCTCCTTAGTTCAGTCGGTAGAACGGCGGACTGTTAATCCGTATGTCGCTGGTTCAAGTCCAGCAGGAGGAGCCATTTTTTGGAATGTTTTTATTTGTCTCCTTTTATAAAAACCTTTATCCAAATACCCAGCCCGATTTCCTCCTTATCGGGCTGTTTTTTTATCTAAAAAACAACAGGCTTCCCTATGTTCTTATCATTTACCGCCGTCATTATTGGGCTTGGGATTCTCGTTTGGAGTGCTGATTTTTTCATCGAAGGTGCAGCTAATCTCGCACGAGGCTTAGGAATGTCCCCTTTACTCATTGGTATTATCATCATCGGCTTTGGCACATCAGCGCCAGAACTCGTCGTTTCTGCGTTATCCAGCCTAAACAATGCCCCTGCGGTGGCACTCGGCAATGCTTACGGCTCAAACATTACCAACATCGCTTTAATTTTAGGGGTAACGGCGCTCATTAAGCCCATTACCGTCAATTCCAGCATTTTGAAAAAAGAGCTACCTATTTTGCTCGGCATCACCCTGTTTGCCGCCTATCAAATTTCAGACAACGACCTTTCTCGTTTAGATGCGTGGGGATTGCTTGCAGTATTTACGGTTTATATGGGGTTCACTATTTTTGAGGCGAGTCGCAAAAAACAGCCTAGCGATCAAACCGATAAGTTTGTTACGGAAACGGTTGCCGAAACCCAAGCTGTACCGCCCCTTTCCACTGTTCGAGCCTTAACCTATATGATTTTGGGTTTAGCCGCTTTGATGGCAAGCTCCCAAATTTTAGTGTGGGGAGCAATAAATATCGCCAAATATTTCGGCGTAAGCGATTTAATCATCGGCTTAACCATTGTGGCTATCGGCACTTCCCTGCCTGAACTTGCTACCTCCATCGTGGCAGCACGCAAAGGGCAAACCGACCTCGCAGTGGGCAATATTATCGGCTCCAATTTATTCAACACGCTGGCGGTCGTAGGTATCGCAGGTGCGATTAAACCGACGCTTCTCGCCCCCGAAGTTTTCAGCCGAGATATGATGACCATCATCGGCCTCACTGTCGCTTTATTTGTACTTGGCTACGGCTTTAAAAAAGTAGGTAAAATCTCACGTTTCGATGGTCTACTTTTGTTCGCAGCCTACATTGCCTACAACGCTTGGCTAGTTAAAGACATTATTTAATCTCTCAATAACAAGGCTGGCATTTTCGCCAAAATTTTATAGGAAATTCCCGCCTTGCTATTGTGCTGAAATGCCCACCCTACTTTCTCCGTATCCTTTTCCTGCTGTATAGAAAAGACAGTAAAGAAAATTCTAAATTCGTGATCGAGAAAGGAATAAAGGAAAGAAAACGCCGGAATTTTTGACAAAATTTTTGCAAAAATTCCGGCGTTGGTTTATTTCGAGAAATCAAAAACTATTTCGCTAAGTCAGCGTTTGCTTTCAGCCACGCTTGCATTTCTTTGATTTCTTTATCTTGTGAGCGAATGATGTTTTTCGCTAATTGACGCATTTGCGGGTTTTTACCATATTGTAATTCCACTTTTGCCATCGCAACGGCACCCACGTGATGTGGCAACATTCCTGCGGCAAAAGCGTAGTCCGCATTATCGTAAGACATTCCGTGCATCATATGTTGGTTCATTGCCATCATCGCCCCTTTTAATTCAGCGTGCATCGCAATGCTTTGTGCATTCGCTTTTTGGCTGGCATCTTTTTTGTGTGCAGCAAGCCATTGTTGCATTTCTTTAATTTCTTTGTCTTGCGCTGCAATAATATTAGTGGCGAGTTGACGCATTTGCGGATTTTTACCGTATTGCAATTCCACTTTTGCCATATCTACTGCACCCACGTGGTGTGGCAACATTCCAGCAGCGAAAGCATAGTCTGGATTATTAAACGCCATTCCAGCGTGCATATTGGTCGCCATCGTGTGCATTGAGGTTTTCAATGTTTGATGCATTGCCATTGCTTGGCTGTCCATTGCTGGTTTAGACACGGAGCAAGCACTTAACATTACCGCGCCAGCGGCTAAGATGGCTAATTTTGTTGTTTTTTTCATTGTGTGTTTTCCTTTTATTCAATCAATTTAACCTACCCCTGTTGGGTTAGGTAGCGCAGTGTAAAGTTTTACCCTAGGTTAAGGTCAAGCATTATTTTTGAAATTAATAAAAAAATAGTTGACCTTAACCATTAGTCAAGGTTTACACTAAGCGGCGTTTTTTAAAGCAACACTTAATTTCGTATCGTTTCATAAAAAGGGAGCAAAAAAATGAAAACAACAATCTTAACATTAAGCGAATTATCTTGTGGCCATTGCGTAGCAAGTACTAAAAAAGCCCTTGAAGCCGTACCAGGCGTAGAAAGTGCTGATGTGACTTTGGATAAAGCAGTGGTTGTCGGCGATGTAGACGCTCACGCCTTGATAAAAGCTGTCGCAGATGCAGGCTATAAAGCTGAACTTGCGCACGATGATCACAAAGTGGAATTAGCATTAAGCGACTTATCTTGCGGTCATTGCGTGGCAACCACGAAAAAAGCCCTTGAAGCAGTAAATGGCGTGCGTCACGTGGAAATTACGGTCGATCACGCAACCGTTACAGGCGATGCGGATCCGCAAGCGTTAATCAATGCGGTGAAAGCGGCGGGTTACAACGCTAAATTAGCGGAAAAGTAACCGCCCTATCACAGGAAGAATCAGAAAATCATCAAAAATTCCAGCCTGAGCCTGCAACAACGCAGGCTCATCCTGATCCTGTGGTAGGGCAAAACACGGCAGATGATACCGCTAACGATGAACAAACAATGCTGTTGCTTGAAGGTATGAGCTGTGCAGCTTGCGTGTTAAAAGTGCAAAAAGCCTTAGAAAGTGTACCGAACGTGCATAAAGTGCAAGTGAACTTAGCGGAAAACACTGCGTTAGTTTCAGGCAGTGGTAATGATCAAGCGGCACTGGTGGCCGCCGTTAAAAATATCGGCTACGGTGCGGAAGTCATCGAAGATGAAAAAGTGCGCCGTGAACGTCAACAAGAACTGGCACAAAAAGAACTGAAAAGTCGCCGCTGGCAAAGTATTCTTGCCATCGTGGTTGGCTTTGGGCTGATGATTTGGGGCTTTTTTGACAAAATGAGCGTTACTCCGCAAAACCAATGGTTCTGGGCTTGTATCGGTTTTGGCGTGTTGATTGTGATGATTATTACAGGCGGTCATTTCTATGTGAAAGCGTGGAAAAACCTACGCCAAAAATCATCCACAATGGATACGCTGGTGTCGCTCGGCACGGCAAGTGCGTGGATTTACTCCATTTTTGTGGTGTTTCACCCTGACTTTTTCCCTGCACAATCACGTCATTTGTATTTTGATGCGGCGGTGATGATCATCGGTTTGATCAACTTCGGCAAAATGTTGGAGCTTAAAGGTAAACAGCATTCTTCCAAAGCCCTTGAACGCTTGTTGGATTTAACGCCAGCGAACGCCATTGTGGTTACGGAAAATGGCGAGCAGTCTATGCCGTTATCTGAGGTGAAATCAGGAATGATTTTGCGTTTACAAACTGGTGAACGAGTTCCTGTGGACGGCGTGGTTACGCAAGGTGCTGGCTGGCTGGATAAAAGTATGCTCACAGGCGAACCTATCGCTGAAGAAAAACAAGTGGGCGATAAAGTCAGTGCAGGTACGCTATTAACTGACGGCTCATTGCTGTTCCGTGCTGAACAAGTGGGCAATCAAACCCGTTTAGCAAACATTATTAAACTGGTTCGCCAAGCACAAAGTAGTAAACCACCAATCGGTCAGCTTGCGGATAAAGTGGCATCTATTTTCGTGCCAACGGTCATTTCCATCGCCATTTTAGCAGGCTTGATTTGGTACTACGTGGGGCCAGCACCGCATTTATCTTACGCTTTTGTAATTTTCACTACCGTGCTAATTATCGCTTGTCCTTGTGCCTTAGGGCTTGCAACGCCAATGTCAATTATTGCTGGGGTTGGGCGTGCAGCGGAAGTGGGCGTATTGGTGCGTAATGCCGATGCCCTACAAAAAGCCGCCAAAGCGGATACATTGGTATTCGACAAAACCGGTACGCTCACCAAAGCAGAACCACGCATTACCGCCTTGCATTGCTATGGTCGTTACCAAGAAAATGAAGTGATTCACCTTGCAGCGAGCCTTGAACAAGGAGCAAGCCATCCGCTTGCGAAAGCCATTGTGCAACGTGCAGAAGAACAACAGCTAACGCTAGATACCCTAAATAACTTCGCTACATTAAAAGGCTTAGGGGTACGAGGCACGGTGAACGGTCATCAATTAGTTTTAGGTAATCACCGCTTTATGCAAGATGAAGGTGTGAATACCGAGCAAGCCTTAGCGGTTTACCACGAAGAAAGCGAACATGGTGCCACAGTGATTTTCTTCGCCATTGATGGTGAACTAGCAGCGCTTATCGTGGTGAGCGATCCATTGCGTGACGACAGCAAAGCTGCGATTGCTCGCTTGAAAAAACAGGGCTATCACTTAGTGATGCTTACAGGCGACCAAGAAAAAACCGCACAATATATTGCCAACGAACTCGGCATTGATGAAGTTGTGGCAGGCGTATTGCCAGAAGGCAAAGTGCAAACAGTAGAAGCATTACAACGTGCTGGGCGTAAAGTGGTGATGGTCGGTGATGGCATTAACGATGCCCCAGCGCTTGCCCTTGCAGATGTGAGTATCGCAATGGGTGGTGGTTCTGACGTGGCCATCGAAACCGCAGAATTAACCCTAATGAACCCAAGCGTGAACACCGTTGCGGATGCGCTCGTGCTATCCAAAGGCATTTTGCACAACATTAAAGAAAACCTATTCGGTGCTTTTGTGTACAATATTATTTGTATCCCATTGGCCGCAGGGATCTTATATCCACTATGGGGCATTTTAATCAACCCAATGTGGGGTGCTGCGGCAATGGCGTTGTCATCTTCAACCGTTGTGTTAAACGCCAATCGCTTGTTACGCTCTAATGTGCGCCGTGATCAATAAACGCTGTTCGTTATAACCCTTAAATTAAAAGACCGGAATTTTTGACGAAATTTTGTCAAATATTCCGGCCTTCGTTTTATGGGCAAGTGTCGGTTTATTTTTTCTTCGCATATTTCAAGCTGTCAATAGCCACAGCGAAGACGATAATGCTACCTTTGATGATGTATTGCCAGTATGGGTTTACGCCGATGTAGGTTAAGCCGTAGTTGATAACGGTGAAAATCAGCACGCCTGTGACTACGCCGAGTACAGTTCCCACACCACCAGCGAAGGATACGCCACCCACCACGCAAGCGGCGATGGCATCCAGTTCGTACATAAAACCTAAGTTGTTGGTTGCAGAACCAATACGCCCAGCCTCTAACATTCCGCCGAAGGCGTAAAGCATACCTGCGATCATATACAGCGCCATTAGGTTGCGAGTTACGTTTACCCCTGACACACGTGCCGCTTCTGGGTTGCCGCCGATGGCGAAAATGTTTTTACCAAAGCGGGTTTTGTTCCACATAATCCACACTAAAACGGCGATCACAATAGCGTAAATGGTGATGTAGGAAAGCTTAAAGCCGCCCCGTCCGCCAATGCGAATAAAGCCTTGTGCGAATTCAGAGAAAGCATCGCTAAACCCTGCGATTGGCGAGGCACCTACGGCATCGTAATACAACGAGTTCAGCCCGTAGACCACAATCATCGTACCGAGCGTGGCGATAAACGGCGTTACGTTTAAAATGGCGATGACAAAACCGTTGATCAAACCAATCACCGCCCCAATGCCGCAGACGGTTAAAATTACAACGGGAATTGGAATTTCCCCTAAGTTTGGGAACACACGGTTCATATTATCCATTGCTTGAAGGAATGTGGCAGACACGACCGCAGCCAGCCCCACTTGACGACCAGCGGATAAATCCGTCCCTTGCGTAATCAGCAAACCTGCCACGCCGAGTGCGATAATTAAACGCACAGAGGATTGGGTTAAAATGTTACTGAAATTCCGTAAGCTCAAAAAGCTGGAATCTTGAAAGATAATAATCGCTAATAAAATCAACAAAACAAAATAAATGGCATTTTGCTTTAAAAGTTCTAAGGTTTTGTTTTGGGTGGTCGACATTGTTTTTCCCCTATGATTAAGCACTATAAATATTTGGCTGCAAGTTGCAGTATTTCCTGTTGCGAGGTGGTGGCGGTTTCCACGATGCCTGCCACTTTGCCATTACTCATTACTAAAATACGATCCGTTACCCCCAGCAATTCAGGCATTTCTGAGGAAATCATAATGATGCCTTTGTCTTTTTCAGCGAGTTGCATAATGAGCTGATAAATTTCATATTTCGCCCCAATGTCGATGCCCCTTGTGGGTTCATCAAGCATTAAAATTTCAGGCTGCGTTAAAAGCCAGCGACCAATAACCACTTTTTGCTGGTTACCGCCTGAAAGCGAGCCAATGCTGGTGCCGTGCGATGGCGTTTTCACGTTCATTGAATCAATCACCCACTGGGTATCGCTTTTCATTTTGCGATTGCTCAGCAAGCCAAATTTGCCCAAATAGGATTTCATATTAGACACGAGCGAGTTAAATTCCACGCTCAAATTGGCGTAAATCCCTGTGGAACGGCGTTCTTCTGTGACCAACGCAAAGCCATTGTTGATGGCATCCAAGGCCGTTTTATTTTTCATAATTTTGCCGTGTAGCTTAACGGTGCCGCTTTTCTTTTCACGCACGCCAAAAATGGTTTCCACAATGTCCGTGCGTTTAGCGCCAACCAGCCCTGCAATGCCTAGCACTTCGCCTTTGCGGAGCGTGAAACTCACGTCCGTAATGGAGGGCTGATTCAGTGCCGTTAGGTTTTCCACTTCCAAAATCACTTCTTTCGGTTGGTTGGTTTTCGGAGGAAAACGCTGGGTCAGCTCACGACCGACCATCATCGCCACAATATCGTCCATTGACAGCCCTTTGACAGGCTTGGTGTCAATCCATTTACCGTCACGCAATACGGTGATTTCATCGCAGATTTTGAAAATTTCATCCATTTTGTGGGAAATATAAATAATACCGCAGCCTCGATCTTGCAGTTTTTTGATGATCTTAAATAAGTGATCCACTTCTTTTTCCGAAAGGGACGATGTGGGTTCGTCCATAATGACGATTTTGGCGTTATACGAAAACGCTTTGGCGATTTCGATCATTTGCATTTGCGATACGGATAAATTGCCAACTTTTTCTTTCGGATCCACATCAATATCTAATTCTTCAAAAATCGCTTTGGTGTCGTTGTACATTTTGCGGTGATCAATAAATCCCGCTTTGGTTGGGTAACGCCCAAGCCATAAGTTATCCATTACGCTTTGCTGGCGAACGAGGTTTAATTCCTGATGCACCATTGAAATCCCATTTTCAAGGGCTTCTTTTGATGTTTTAAAATTAACCGGCCTGCCTAAAAATAAAATATCCCCCTCGTCTTTGGCGTAAATGCCAAACAAGCATTTCAGCAGTGTAGATTTGCCAGCACCATTTTCCCCCATTAAGGCGTGGACCGAGTGAGAACGTACCACTAAATTAGCGTTATCTAGGGCTTTTACACCAGGAAAAGTTTTACTGACATTCTTCATTTCAAGCAAAATTTCTTGCTCATTCGGGGCTGAGGTTTGGTGATCAGATTGAGTCTGTGCCATAAGATCCTCTAATTTATACAAAGAATACATAGAAAAAGGGGACAAACGTCCCCTTTAATACATTATTTTAAAAATTGATTGAGGTTATCCGCATCTACGGCAACATAAGGGATTTTCACCACTTGACCTTGAATTTTATATTTCGTGCCAGCAACAGGATCTTTGCCTTCGGCAAGATTTTTCGACATTTGCATAATGGCTTTACCTTGATTCACGCCGTCGTTAAGCACTGTGCCTAAAATTTCGCCTTTTTTGATCAGTTGTAACACTTCTGGCAAGGCATCCACGCCGAAAATTGGTAAGTTTTTACCTGCGGCTTTCGTGGCAGCTAATGCCCCCATTGCCATACCGTCATTGTTTGAAATGATTACTTCAATTTGGTTCGCTTTTGGACTGGAAAGCCAAGCTTGCACCTTGTCTTTCGCCATTGCCGCATCCCACATTCCAGTGTCCACAAAAAGTGCTTCTGTTGGAATGCCTTGTTTGTTCAATTCTTCAATTACATACTTAGTACGAGCTTCTGCGTCAGGGTGTCCTGGTTCGCCTTTTAATAGCACATACTGAATTTTGCCATCGTGGTTTAAGTCGAATTTGGCTTTATTTTTGTTCCATTGCTTAGCGATCAAATCCCCTTGCATTTCACCAGACTCTTTCGGATCCGTTCCCACAAAGTACGCTTGATCATAAGTCGATAACGCTTTTTGACCTGGTTCACGGTTAAAGAACACGATTGGCACATCATCTGCTTTTGCTTTACGAATCACCACTTTTGCTGCACCAGGATCCACTAAGTTAATCGCCAAACCTTGTACACCTTTTGCGAGCAAGCCGTCAATTTGGTCATTTTGAATAGATTGGGCATTTTGCGAGTCGTTCATCAACAACTCAATTCCGCCGAGTGCTTGCGCCTCTTTTTCAATCTCTTGACGCATTAACGCCATAAAATTGTCATCATATTTGTAAATTGCCACACCAATAGGAATGTCTTGCGTCGCATTGGCTGAAACGGCAAATCCGCCCACGGCAAGGGCTAGGCTGGAATAAATGGCTTTTTTTAGCATAGGTTTCAACATCGGGTATCTCCTAATGTAAACGTTTATAAAGAAATAAATTCAGAAGCTATCTCGCAAAGCTAAACCAAGATAACGTGTGCTATTCTAGTTTAGAAATTCGACAAGATATGTGATCTACTTCACATTTTTGTAAACGTTTACAGGTTTTATTGCTTTCTGCTTATAAAACCACCAATCCCTCTAGCCAATGTAGGGTAATGTAGAGGCTCGCACCACCAGCGTGGGGTTAAAACACACAAATTTTGGTTGAGAATACGCCTCGTCAACCAGACTCAATGCCAATTTTGTCGCATAAGTGGCCATAATCTCAATAGGATAACGAATAGTGGTTAGTTTTGGCGTTAAATAACGAGCCACTGGCATATCGTCAAAACCGATCACAGAAAACTGCTGCGGCACAGGAATATTATTTTCATACAACACCGAAAGTGCGCCTGCTGCCATCGTATCGTTGTAGCTCACCACAGCACTTAAATCATTATTCGCCGTTAAAAGCTCAATCATTGCACGCTCCCCCCCTTCAAAATCAGGGCTAGATTCTGCAATCGCATATTCTGGCATAGGCAATTTGTAGTGTTGCATTGCACTTTTGTAACCGTTTAACCGCTCATCTTTGTCGGTAATGGGGTGGTTTGAGCCCAAATAACCAATACGGCGATGCCCTAAGCGAATCAGCATTTCAGTGGCTAAAAATGCCCCTTTTTGGTTGTCAATATTCACACAGCGATTTTCAAAACCTTTGATCAGACGGTTGATAATCACCATTCCTGGTATACGTTCGAGAAAGCTTTGCAAAACCTCATCGCTTAGAGCTTTGCTATGCACCACAAGGCAATTACAGCGTTTGCGAATTAAATTCTCAATGGCTTGGCGTTCTTTGGCGGCGTTATGATAGCCAGTGCCGATTAAAATACTCTTATTGCATTGTTCAGCGACTGCATCCACAGCTTTCACTAAAATTGCAAAAAAAGGATCGGCTACGTCTGTTACCACTACACCGATAGTGTCGGTATTGTTCATTGCAAGGGCTTTTGCGTTGGCATTAGGCTGGTAATTGAGCGTTTTGATTGCATTTTCTACGGCGAGGCGTGTTTTTTCGCTCACGGACGTATGACCATTCAACACTCTTGAAACCGTTGCCACGGAAACACCCGCACAACGTGCGACATCGTGAATCGTATTAACTTTTGTCATTTTTTCCTTGTTTCCTTACTTACTAAAACGGCATTTTACGTATTTTTTCATCAATTTTATATTTGATTTTAAAAAGTTGTTGCTTATTTATACTTTTTTATTGCCTTTTTTATAAAGAAGTCTACAATTTGTAACCGCTTACATTTCCACATTTTCTACGTTTTATCATTGGAGAACGTTATGTCAAATGTCATTTTTGATCCAACGGATCACCCTCACCGCCGTTTTAATCCGTTAACTCAAAGCTGGGTTTTAATTTCACCGCACCGTGCCAAACGTCCGTGGCAAGGACAACAAGAAAGCATTTCTGCGGACAAAATTCCGACCTACGATCCTAAGTGCTATCTTTGCCCAACCAACACTCGTATTACTGGCGAGAAAAATCCTGACTACCAAAAACCTTTCGTTTTTAAAAATGACTTCTCCGCCCTACTGCCCGACACCCCCGCCCCAACAACGAGCCAAGATCCATTGTTTAAAAACGACCAAGCTCAAGGGGAAAGCCGTGTGATTTGTTTCTCCCCTGACCACAGTAAAACCATGCCACTTTTAAGTGAAGAAGAAATTTACCAAGTCATTCAAGTGTGGCAAACGCAGTTGGCAGAGCTGGGGCAACGTTATCCTTGGGTGCAAATTTTTGAAAACAAAGGGGCAACAATGGGCTGTTCCAACCCACACCCACACGGACAAATTTGGGCGAATAGCTTTATTCCTAGCGAAGTGGCGAAAACGGATAAATCGCAAGCAGATTACTTCCAGCAACAGGGTAAAAATTTGCTCGTGGACTATGTGCAGAAAGAATTGGCGTTGAAAGAGCGCATTGTAGTGGAAACGGATCACTGGGTCGTGCTTGTGCCTTACTGGGCGGCGTGGCCGTTTGAAACTTTGCTTTTACCGAAAGCACAGGTGAAATCCTTATTAGATTTAGACGAAGAAAAAGCCCGAGATCTCGCTCGTGCGTTACGCAAAATCGCCACGAAATACGACAACTTATTCAACTGCCCATTCCCTTATTCAATGGGTTTCCACTTCGCCCCATTTAATGGCGAAAACAACGATCACTGGCAACTGCACGCCCATTTTTATCCGCCACTATTACGCAGCGCAACTGTGCGTAAATTTATGGTGGGCTATGAAATGCTCGGCGAAAGCCAGCGTGATCTCACCCCAGAACAAGCCGCCGAACGTCTTCGTGCGTGCAGCGACATTCATTACAGCCAACAAGCCTAAGGAATAAAGCGATGATTGACCAAGCAAAACGTATTTTCACCAAACAATTTCACCAAGCACCAGAAATTACCGTCTACGCACCCGGCCGTGTTAATTTAATCGGCGAACATACCGACTACAACGATGGCTTTGTAATGCCTTGTGCCATCAATTTTGGCACCGCCATCAGCGGTAAACCAAGACAAGATCACCAATGGCGTGTGTTTGCATCGGATCTCAACGAATGGGACGAATTTAGCTTAACCGAACCCATCGAACCGAATGCGGATAAGAAATGGACAGGCTATGTGCGTGGAATGGTGAAAATGATCCAAGCTCGCTATCCAAATTTCTCGCAAGGGGCGGATCTCGTCATTAGTGGCAACGTACCGTTATCCTCTGGGCTAAGTTCGTCTGCTGCCTTAGAAGTGGCGGTCGGAATTTTTTGTAAGAATTTGGCACAGTTACCCCTAAGTCAAACGGACATCGCCCTGCTTGGGCAAAAAGCCGAAAACCAATTTGTGGGCTGCCAATGTGGCAATATGGATCAGCTCATTTCAGCACTCGGCGAAAAAGACCACTGCTTGATGATCGACTGTCGCACGCTCGATACAGCCGCTGTTCCCCTACCGAAAAATTTGGCGGTGGTTATCATCAACTCCAACGTGAAACACGATTTAGTCGCAGGCGAATACAATAGCCGCCGCCAACAATGTGAAAAAGCCGCTGACTTTTTCAATGTCGCCGCCTTACGTGATGTAACCCTGCACGACTTCGCCGCCAAAGCACAAGCGTTAGCGGCACTTGATCCCTTAGCGGCGAAACGAGCCAAGCATGTCATCACTGAAAACGCTCGTGTACTCGCCGCCAAAACGGCTCTTGAACAGCAAAATATCGCCCAGCTAAGCCAACTAATGGCGGCCTCTCATCAGTCAATGCGTGATGATTTTGAAATCACCATTCCTGAAATTGATTATTTGGTTGAGCTAGTTGACAGCGTTATCGGCAAACAAGGCGGCGTGCGTATGACTGGCGGCGGCTTTGGCGGCTGCGTGGTAGCACTCGTACCGCAAGCGTTGGTAGAACCCGTTCGCCAAGTGGTTAGTCAAAATTACCAGAAAAAAACCGGCCTAACAGAAACCTTCTACCTTTGCACCGCCAGCGATGGAGGTCGAGTATGCTAGCGGTGCAAGCATTTCACCTCGCCAACGAACAGCTCGCAGTCACCCTAAGCAATTTCGGTGCGAGCTTGCTCTCTTGCCAAGTAAAAATGCCCAACGGCGACTGGCGAGAAGTGGTGCTGGGCTGCCCTTTGGCGGATTTGCCACGCCAACCGAGCTATTTGGGAATGACCATAGGACGCTACGCTAACCGCATAGCCAACAGCCGTTTTACATTGGACGGCAAAGAATTTCCGCTCAGTTGCAACCAAGCACCACACCAGCTACACGGCGGCAAAGAGGGCTTTTCGCACCGTCTTTGGCAAGTGGCGAAACAAACACAAAATGAAATCACCTTCGCCCTGCATTCCCCTGCGGGCGATCAGGGCTTTCCTGCCAACGTGGACGTAACGGCGACTTACCGCTTGCACGGCAATCAACTTTGGGTGGAATACAACGCACACAGCGATGATACCACGCCCCTTTGCTTGACCAATCACGCTTACTTCAACCTAGACGGCATAACGGAAAACGCTCCCCTTGATGTGCGTGATCACCGCTTGCAACTTTTCGCACAAAAATTCCTGCCTGTGGATTCTGCGGGCATTCCCAACGCCCCCTTAAAGGACGTGCAAGGAACGAGTTTTGATTTTCGTCAAGGCAAAACCATTCGTCAGGATTTTGGCAAGGAAGAACAGCAAGCCACGCAAGGCTACGATCACAGTTTTCTGCTGAATAAAACCACAGAAAACCCTTGCGAACTTGCCGCCATTTTAACCAATTCGACAGGCGATTTACGTTTAACCGTCAGCACGACCCAGCCTGCCATCCAGCTTTACACAGGCAATTTTCTACAAGGCACACCAAGCATTTTAAGCCAGCCTTATGAAAATTTTGCAGGGCTGGCGCTAGAAACACAGCTTCTCCCAGACACGCCCAATCACCCCGAATGGCAACACTACGGCGTTTTTTTAAAGGCAAGCGAAACCTATCATCAGCAAACCTGCTTTACCTTTGAGGTATAACCGCAACGCATTGCCACGACCAAAAGCGAAGGCCGGAATTTTTTTCAAAATTTTGACAAAAAAAACGGCGTGGGGTTAACCACGCCATTCTCATCGTATAGAAAAATCAATTAGCTTTGTGCGTTTACAGCTTCCATTGCACGTAAAGCGTAGGTATAAGCAGCACCTGCGTTTAAGGCGATGGCGGTGGCTAATGCACCAGCGATTTCGCTTTCAGTTGCACCAGCTTTAGCCGCTTCTTCCGCGTGTACGCTAATGCAGCTTTCGCAACGTGTGGTGATCGCAACGGCTAATGCGATAAGTTCACGAGTTTTGTGATCTAACGCTTCTGCTGCTGCCGCTGAACCCAACGCTTTGTAGGCTTCAAGCATTTTAGGGTGTTTTTGACCTAATTTGCCGAATGATTGTTTTACGTGTTTAGTGTGTTCTTCCCAATTTGTAAATTGCATAAAATGCTCCTTGTTTATTTTTTGGTGTTAAATGAAAATTCGTTTGCTATTATGTTTATTTTTTATAGTAAAACTATCAAAATCATCTCATTTTATATTAAAAGGACAAAAAAATGACGGCATTAATCGAATCAGCTTTGGCTCATAATGGCGTAGCCTGTGTGGATAAACTGGTGCAACTGGCACAAATTTCAGGTTGTATTGATGTGCAATGTGAATTTAAAGGAACGTGGTGCGTGGCACAGCCTGCTTTACAGCATACGGCTGTGTTGCATATTGTGGTAGCGGGGTGTGGTTATGTGCAGTTGCAGGGGGAAAAGGATTTCCGCTATTTGTGCACTGGCGATGTGATTTTTTTCCCACGAGCAGCAGCACATAGGCTTAGTAGTTCGCCAAAGGTACAGGCGATGTCGCCTATATCCCAGCAACAACAAGGGGCAATGACCATTAAACGAACAGGCGACAGTGGCGAAGTGTTGCAGTTTTTTTGCGCTCATTTTCGCTATACGCCGCAATCTTTGCTGTTTCAAAATTTACCCGCGATGTTGAAAATTTCCCTGCCGAGCGATCATTTAAGTCCGTTGCTTAAACTTTTACAAAATGAAGTGGCTCGCCCTAAACCAAGCAGTGTGGTGATTGATAGCCTATCGATGGTGCTGTTAATTGATTTGCTACGCCATTATCTAAACAATGAACCACAAGGAGTAACGCACTTTTTGTTAGGGCTACAAGATGCTCGTTTAAGCCCTGTGCTAAACGCTATTTTGCAAGATCCTAGTCAAAAATGGACAGTGGAGGCGATGTTGCCATTGGCGAAGCTTTCTCGAGCACAGTTTATGCGTTTATTTAAACAGCATTTAAACGAAAGTCCGCACGCCTTTGTGCTGCGCATTCGCTTGGCTTATGGGGCAAGTTTGTTACGGCAAACGGCAGATTCGGTGTTGAGCATTGCATTGCAAGCAGGCTTTCGCTCGGAAACGCATTTTATTCAGGCATTTAAGGCGCAATACGCAATCACACCAAGCCGTTATCGCCATCATTAAGCATAAAAAAGCGAGCTAATCGCTCGCTTTTTAGTTGGTTTAATCTTATTCTTCTGACTGCATAAAGTTTTGATTCACTTTAATTTCAGCCTGTTCACGTAAGGCCTTCAACAATTCACGAGAAAGCACTTGTGCTCGAACGGCAGCCACTTGTGCATCAAATTGTTGTTGCTGATTCGCCGTCATTTCGTGGCTCTCAACTTTATCCAACGCCACCAACATTACACCACCATTTGGCGTGCGAATGGCTTTGTAGCGAGTTTTACCCTGTGGTGCTGGCATTGAGAAAATTTCCTGCGCCAGTTCAGGGTTTGGCACGTTGGCATAAGTTAAGGTTTCTTCATTGCCGAAATCAAAACTCGCTGGAGAGGCTTTGCCCGCATTTAGTGCATCTGCATCTTTTTGCGCTTGTGCAAACACGAGATCTTGTGCTTTTTGTGCTTTTAACAACGCCACAATTTCAGCTTTTGCCTCATCAAGCGTACGTGTGCCTGCGGTTTTATGCGCCAACACGTGAACCACGATAGAATGCTGATCACCCACGTTAATCGCCTCAGAATTGATACCGCCTTGTGTCACATCGCTGTCAAACATACTGGTAATCACATTGGCATAATTCAGTGCCGCTGGCACCGCTTGACGTGTGAAAAATGCAGTGGTTTCCACAGGTAAATCCAACGCTTTACCCACTGTTTCTAGGCTTTCTGGGTTTTCAAACGCTTTATCGTTAAGGCTTTTTTCCGTGCTATAAAAGGCATTCATTGCTTTGTCGTTACGCAATTTTGTGGCAATCACATTTTGCACGTCAGCAAGCGGTTTGACTCGTTCTTCTTCTAATTTAATGATGTGGTAAGCGTTATCCACTTTCACTGGTTTAGAAATTTCACCGACTTTTAAGCTGTGCATTGCTGTTTCAAAAGCTTTTGGCATCATTCCATCAGTGACCCAGCTTAAATCTCCGCCCTGTGCGGCTGAAAGCGGATCTTTGGAATATTCCGCTGCCAATTTGGCGAAATCAGCACCGTTCGCTAATTCCTCATATAGCTTGTTAGCTAAGGCTTCATCAGGCACTTGAATGTGGGCAACACGCAGTTGACCAAATTCCATTTTATGCGTTTGATAATATTGCTCAACATCTTGTGGCGTAACCTCTACCTGTTTTAAAACAGCGGCTTTGGTTAAGTCAATGTACTGCACTTTCACTTGTTCTGGAATCACAAATGCTTGCGGATGGCTGTCGTAGTAGGCTTTCACTTCGGCATCGCTTACGCTCACTTGTTGTTTAGCCTCCGTTAAAGATAACGGGGCGAGTTTCAAATGGCGGCTTTGTAAAAAGGCTTGTCCCAACGACATTGTTTGGGCAGGGGTAACGAAGTCGGAGCCTAGTACGCCGTTTTGTAATTGTGCTAACAATAAGTTATTACGTACGATCGCCGCATAGCCATCACCCGTTAAGCCGTTTAAGCGTAACACTTGCAAATAGCGGTCGTTGTCAAATTTGCCGTCTTTGGCAAATTCAGGATTTAGCACAATCGCCGTTTCCACTTGACCTTTGCTAATACCTAATTTTAATTGTTGTGCATATTGATCCAACAACGTTTGGTCGATTAGTTGATTCAACACGTCTTCACGTAATTTTTTAGAAAATTCCGGCGTATCGGCAACGGCTGCAAATTGGTTGCCCATTTGCTGGCTTAGGTTTTGATACACGCTGTTGTAACGCTGTTGAAAAAGTTGTTGAGAAAGCTCTTGACCGTTGACTTTCACGGCAAAAGTATCCGTAGTAGAAAACACATAACCTGCGACACCACTAAGCACAAAGGTTACGGCAATGAACCCTAAAAGAATTCGAGATGCGAGACTATTAGAAGCATCGCTGATTTTTTCCATTAACATAGCTGTTCCTGTTAAATGTGGGAATGAACAAACTTAAAGGGCTGAATTATAAAACATTCAAGCATTACCTGCATTAGGAAATTGTAGGTCGGAATTTTTGCCAAAATTTTGTGAAATATTCCAGCCTTCGATATCCGCTACATCGCCTACATACAGCCACCGCAACTCCCACAGCGCCAGTCTTGCGGGTTTACCGCTTGATAAAAAAAGCGAAAATTCTGCTCGTCAAGTTCAATATTATGTTGCTGGAAAACGTCCGCTAGCCAATCCATATTGGCTAAAATCCAATCATCTTCACCTAAGCCCTCACGAAAAATTTCATCATCAGGATCCATAAAATTATAAATGCCGTCCGTTCCCATATCCGCATCGAGCTGTGCATTCGGCAAGGCTAAGGGCAAGCCTAAATAATGAATTTCCCAATGTCCTAAACAAAGGGTATTGCCTTCTGCCGTCCATTTTGCCTGAAAGGGATTTTCCATTTTATTTACCTTTTTAACATTTCCATAACAAAGCCTGCATTTTAAAACGATGACGAAAGCAATAAAAGATTTTTTCGTTTTTTAGGGGGGATTTTGCTAGAATACCGCCTTATTTTTTCCGCTTTCTCATAAGGATTTTTATGAATATTTGGTTCAAACAAGCCCTGATTTACCGCCTAACTCGCCCACTGGCCCCCCTCGATAACGCCGCCCTCCAACAAATGCTCCAAGTGGAACAATTCACCCCTTGCACTCAAAGCGAACAAAGCAAAATTGGCTGGGTTTCGCCCTATTTAACCGAACAACTGTTCGCCCAAAATGAACAAAATCTGCTATTCATTGCACAAAAAGAAGAAAAAATCCTGCCAGCCCACGTAGTAAAAAATGCCCTTGATCAGCGTGTGGCTGAAATTGAGAAAAAAACTGCACGCAAAGTCAGCAAGCTCGACAAACAAAATTTAAAAGATGACGTGATAGCCACGCTGCTACCACGTGCGTTTAGCAAAAATCAGCACACTATCCTTTGGCTTGATCAAAAAAACGACTTGCTGTACGTCAACACCACGTCTCGCAAACGAGCGGAAGAAACGCTCGGCTTATTGCGCAAAACGTTGGGTTCCTTGCCTGTGGTGCCGTTGGCTTTTAAAGAGGATTGCACCGAAATTATGCGCAGTTGGCTGCTCAATGACGAAACGCCTTTATGGCTTGAAGTGCTAGCAGATGCGGAGCTAAAAGACGACAGCGATGGCGCGGTAATTCGCTGTAAAAAACAAGATCTGCACGCCGAAGAAGTGCGTTCTTTCTTGGCGAGCGGTAAGCGTGTGGTGAAATTAAGCCTTGATTGGGCGGAGCATTTAAGTTTTACCTTGCAAGAGGACGCAAGCCTTGCACGCATAAAATACGCTGATGATGTGCTGGAAGAAAACGCCGACATCGACAAAGCTGACCACGCCCAGCGTTTGGATGCGGATTTCATTTTAATGACGGCACAACTGCAAACCTTAACTCAAAACTTAGGCGACTGTTTTGGTGGTTTTGCAGAAAAATAGACCGCTGGAATTTTTGCAAAAATTCCGACCTAGCAATTAATAACAAGAAAAGGATCTCATCTTGCAACCCAATGCCCCAATGAATAATTCCCTCAAAAACGCAGTGCCAAGCTACCAAGCACAAAGTGCTGCCGTACCTCATTCCCTTGATGCGGAACGAATGATTTTGGGGAATTTGCTGTTTGATAACGACCAAAAAACGTGGTCGGCGGTGTCGGATATTCTGCTTGCGGAAGATTTCTACACCTATGCGCACCGTGCGATTTTTGAAACCATTCAAGAACTTTACAAACGCATTGATACCATTGATTTAATTTCCCTACGTGAAGCTTTAACCAAAAAACAACTGCTGGATAAAGTGGGTGGCGAAAGTTATTTGTACGAATTGGCCTCCAACACGGCTCGCTTGGAAAGCGTGGCGGTTCACGCCAAAATTGTGCGAGATAACGCCATTTTGCGTCATTTAATCGGCACCAGCCACGACATCGTAGGAAACTGCTACGCCACGCAAGGACGTGATGTGCGTGAAATTTTAGACGAGGCCGAACAGCACATTCTAAACATCGCCAAATCTCGCATTAGCGATACCGAAGGCCCGAAAAACGTAACGGACGTACTCGACAGCACGCTCGCTCGCATTCAACTGCTCTACAACAATCGTGGTAAAGGCGAAGTAACGGGGCTTGCCACAGGCTTTACTGATTTAGACAAAATGACCACTGGCTTTCACGCAGGGGATTTAATTATTCTCGGCGCTCGACCGTCAATGGGTAAAACCACGTTTGCGATGAATATTTGCGAATACGCTGCCTTAAAAAGCAGTAAACCTGTGTTGGTTTTCAGCCTAGAAATGCCCTCAGAACAGCTAATGACCCGAAGTTTAGCCTCCCTTTCAGGCGTACCGCAAAGTCGCCTAAGAACAGGGAATTTAACCGATGAAGATCTCGGTAAAGTAATGCAAAACGTAGAAATTTTGCAGAAAAAAGCCAAACTCTATATTGACGATACCGCAGGATTAACCCCAACTGAATTACGCTCACGAGCACGCCGTATCGCCCAAATGCCTGACCCAACCACTGGCGAGCCACAGGGGTTAGGGCTAATAATGGTGGACTATTTGCAACTTATGCGTGTGCCAAATCTCGCACAAACTCGCCATTTGGAGGTAGCAGAAATTTCTCGCTCCCTTAAAGCCTTAGCCAAAGAACTCAATGTGCCAGTGCTAGCCTTAGCGCAGTTAAACCGTGATTTGGAAGGCCGAGAGGACAAACGCCCACGCAATGCGGATTTACGTGAGTCTGGCTCCATTGAGCAAGATGCGGATATTATTATGTTCGTGCATCGTGAAGATCGCTTTAATAAAGAGGCGGAGAAAAATAAAACAGAGATTATCATCGGTAAACAGCGTAATGGCCCCACAGGAACGGTTTATTTAACCTTCCAAAACGAGTTCTCACGCTTTGTGAACTGCTCCACTGCCGACTACACCAATTCGCATTATTAGAGGAATTTATGCACGTTACGCCAGCTACTGCTCGTATTAGTTCTAGCGCCTTGCGCCACAATATTCAAACCATCAAACAAAAAGCGCCTCACAGCAAAGTTATCGCTGTGGTTAAAGCGAACGCCTACGGTCACGGCGTGGAATTTGTGTCATCAGCCATTGAAAAAGACGTAGACTGCTTTGGGGTCGCTCGCCTAAGCGAGGCGTTGAAATTGCGTTCTAATGGAATAACGAAACCTATTTTACTGTTAGAAGGCTTTTTTGATGAAAATGATCTCGCCGTTATCGCCGTCAACAATATTGAAACTGTCGTTCATAACCAAGAACAGCTTGACGCTCTACAACGTGCCACGCTGCCCAACCCTATTAAAGTATGGCTTAAAATCGACACAGGAATGCACCGTTTAGGCGTAAATTTAGCCCAAGTAGACAAGTTCTACCAAGCCCTAAAAAACTGCCCTAACGTGCAGCCTAACATTCGCTTTATGAGCCATTTTAGCCGTGCGGACGAACGCCAATCCAACTATACCAATCTTCAATTAGAACGTTTTTTATCCGCCGTCAACCAACGTGGCGAACGTAGTATCGCCGCCTCTGGCGGCATTCTGTTTTGGCAAAATTCCCATTTAGAATGGATCCGTCCAGGTATTATTATGTACGGTATTTCCCCTGATAATAACCCGGACAGCGTGCAAGATCTCGCCCCTGTAATGAGCCTAATTTCCTCGCTCATCGCCATTCGCCCCTTGAAAAAAGGCGAACCCGTGGGCTATGGCGGTGCGTGGCAAAGTGCCAAAGATACCAACATCGGCATTGTCGCCATTGGCTATGGCGATGGCTACCCTCGAGATATGCCCACAGGCACGCCTGTTTTAATTAACGGTCGCCGTGTGCCTGTGGTCGGTCGAGTGTCAATGGATATGCTAGCGGTAGATTTAGGCGCAGAAAGCCAAGATAGCGTAGGCGATGAAGTCGTTTTGTGGGGTAACGGCTTGCCTATTGAAGAAATAGCCGAGAAAAGTGGTTTACTTACCTACGAACTGATCACAAAATTAACCCCACGTGTCCTAACCGAGTACGTGGACTAATCAATTTAAATTCAACTTAAAAAGGAAAATGGTATGAAAAACATCAACCCAACCCAAACCCAAGCTTGGCTTGCTTTGGAAAACCACGAAAAAGCCTTAAACGCCACCAGCATTAAGGATTTATTCCAACAAGACAATCGTCGCTTTTCACATTTTTCTCATAAATTCCAGCGTGAAATGTTAGTGGATTTCTCCAAAAACAAAATCACCCAAGAAACCATTCAGTTGCTTTGCGATCTCGCCCGTGACTGCGCCGTGAAAGAGGCCACCGAAGATATGTTCACTGGTGTGAAAATTAACCGCACGGAAGATCGTGCCGTTTTGCACACCGCCCTACGCAACCGCTCCAACACCCCAGTAATGGTTGACGGCAAAGACGTAATGCCAGAAGTGAACGCCGTGTTAGAAAAAATGAAAACCTTCTGCCATCGCATTATTTCAGACGAATGGAAAGGCTACACAGGCAAAGCCATCACCGACGTGGTCAACATCGGCATCGGCGGCTCCGACTTAGGCCCTTATATGGTTACAGAGGCACTTCGCCCTTATAAAAACCATCTCACAATGCACTTTGTCTCCAACGTAGACGGTACGCACATCGCCGAAACCTTGAAAAAATGCAACCCTGAAACCACGCTGTTCTTAATCGCCTCCAAAACGTTCACCACTCAAGAAACAATGACCAATGCCCTCACCGCACGTCAATGGTTCTTAGAGGCAGCAAAAAACGAAAGCGACGTGGCAAAACACTTTGTCGCCCTTTCCACCAATGCCAAAGCGGTTGCGGAATTTGGTATCGACACCAACAATATGTTTGAATTTTGGGACTGGGTCGGCGGTCGCTATTCTTTATGGTCTGCCATTGGCTTATCCATCGCCCTTTCCATCGGTTTTGACAACTTTGAAAAACTACTCGATGGCGCACACGCAATGGACAACCATTTCCGCCACGCCGAAATTTCTGAAAATATTCCGGCCTTGCTTGCGTTGATCGGTATTTGGAACAGCAACTTTCTCGGCGCTGAAACAGAGGCTATCTTGCCATACGACCAATATATGCACCGTTTCGCCGCCTACTTCCAACAAGGCAATATGGAATCCAACGGTAAATATGTGGATCGCAACGGCAACGCCGTAAACTACCAAACAGGCCCAATCATTTGGGGCGAACCAGGTACCAACGGTCAGCACGCCTTCTACCAGCTCATTCATCAAGGCACGAAACTCATTCCAGCAGATTTCATCGCTGCGGCGAAAAGCCACAACCCAATCGGCGATCATCAGCAAAAATTGCTTTCCAACTTCTTCGCTCAAACCGAAGCACTCGCCTTTGGTAAATCCGCCGAAGAAGTGAAAGCGGAATTTGTCGCCGCTGGCAAAAACCTAGACGACGTGAAAGACATCGTGCCGTTTAAAGTGTTTCAAGGCGACAAACCAACCAACAGCATTTTGCTAGAAGAAATCACCCCATACAGCTTAGGCGCACTCATTGCGATGTACGAACATAAAATTTTCGTGCAAGGCGTGATTTTCAACATTTACAGCTTTGACCAATGGGGCGTGGAACTGGGCAAACAGCTCGCCAACCGCATTCTACCAGAGCTAGAAAACGACCAAACCATCACCAGCCACGACAGCTCCACCAACGGCTTAATCAACCAATACAAAGCGTGGCGTTAAATAACCCCTAATAAAAAACCCCAAACCTAAGGTTTGGGGTTTTGTTTGCTGGTTAGTTTTTGTTACAAATAGCTTCATATATAGGTCCAGCCACATCGACCCAGCTGCTGGTGTTATCGCTGCTAACGCCTGTTATAGTACTCCTAGAAATAATAAAAGCTGATAGAGCTCTACGCTTTATTGATGAACCGCAAGTTAACTCAAAGAGAAAATAAGATGCTCTAGGTCGCCCCGCATCAGTCAATTTCGCTATAAACTTTTTATGCATCTTAGATAAATGATTAATGTTATTCATATCAATCATCAGGTTATCAGAATTCTCCACAGGCATCCATTTAGTGGGCGTAAGATCTGCTACACTATGTGCTACACCAGTTATCATTAAAGATAAAAGTACAGTTTGACCTGACCCCAAAAACTTAGACTAAATTAATTTAAGGACTGGGCTCTGTAT